>NZ_LBCR01000023.1:0-119048 GCF_001005635.1 Microbacterium sp. Ag1 | reverse complement strand
GACACCGCCGGACTCCTTTTAAACAAGAAAGCCACCCAATGCTGGGTGGCTTTCTTGCGTTAACGCGGCATCCACGAAAGTACACGCGTGGTTGCTTCGTCGAAACCGCCTACTGCGCCTCAGGCGTGCGTCGGGAGGCGTAGCGTCACGACACTGCCCGCGCCCTCAACAGAACGCATCGACACATCTCCCCCGTGCCGGCGCATCACCGTCGCGACCAGGGTCAGGCCGATCCCGGAGCCGCTCACATCCCGCGCGTTCTGCGCACGGGCGAGCTCGTCGAACACCGAAGGCAGCTCCGCCGCCGGCACTCCACGCCCCGCATCGGCAACCTCGAGCACAGCCCACCCGCCATCCTCACGCAGCCGCACCTCGATGGGTCCGTCCGTCGAGTATTTCACCGCGTTGCCGAGCACATTGTCGATCGCGAGTGACAACAGGTCGAGGTCGGCACGTAGGGGAGGCACCGGCCATGGCACCCGCGTCACGGCGAAGGAGATCCGCGCACGAGCAGCCGGGTGCTGTGGCCCGACCGCCTCGATGGCCTCAACGACCAGCGCCTCCACGTCGACGGTCTCGCTCTCCAAGGGGCACGTCTCGAGCTCCGCGAGCTTGCGCAGATCCCGCACGAGTCCACTCAGCTTCTGCGCCTGTGCGTCGATCGTGCGCCACGCGCCGGCATCGTCCGAGCCCGCAGGCTGCCCTGCGCCGGTCGATTCGTGAATGGCAGGGGCGACGCCGACCGTGACAGTCGACCCCTCTCCTGCACTCTGCGCGGCCACGGCGGTGGCGCGGATCGCGGTGAGGGGATTCTTCAGCTCGTGATCGAGCCGGGCGAGGAACCTCCGGTGGTTCGCCCGCTCGTGCTCAGCCGCGGCGGCGACTGCGGTCGCGATCTCTGCGGCATGCTGCTCCTGGGCCGCCGCGATCCGGCGGCGGCGCCGACCCCGCACGAGCAGGCCGATCGCGGGCCCCGCGGAGAGGACCAGTCCCGCAGCGAACACCGCGCCGGGCAACGTCGTCTCCAGCACCAGGGCCCGCTCATCGCCGGCAAGCAGCATCCCACCCGCGGCCAGTGTGCACACGGCCACCGGTACAGCCGCGGTGACTCCGAGCGCGACCCCTGCGCGGTCGCTCATGTCGCGGTGACCTTCGGGGCGAACAGGTATCCCATGCCCTGCACCGTATCGATGAACGGCGCATCCGCGGAACTGTCGTCCACGACGCGTCGGAGTTCCGCGATGCGGTGATCCACGGCCCGGCTCGATGAGGCGAAGTCGAAGCCCCACAGCGTGGCGAGCAATTGGTCGCGCGTGTGCACCTCCTGCGGATGCAGCATCAGGTACTCGAGCAGGGTGAACGCCTTGGGAGTCAGGGTGAGCTCGACGCCGTCGCGCCACACCCTCCGCGCCGTCCGATCCAGGGTGAGGTCGAGCGCGCGAAGACGCTGGGCCGACCGCAACGATCCCGCTCCCTGCGCGGTCCGACGCAGCACGGCCCTGATGCGCGAGATGAGCTCATGCGGATCGAAGGGCTTGTTGAGGTAGTCGTCGGCGCCCTCGTCGAGCGCGGCACTGCGCTCCCACGATTCCCCGACCTGGGTGAGCAGGATGATCGGCAGCCACAACTGGCGAGCCCGAACCCGCCGCACGAACTCGCGTCCATCGATATGCGGCATCAGCACATCGCAGACGATCAGGTCGGGCACGTCGCGCTCCACCTCGATGAGCCCGGCCCGCCCGTCGCCCGCGACGCGCACCTCGAATCCGCTGCGCCCGAGGAACGCGGCCAGTGCCCCGGTGATCGCCTCGTCGTCGTCGACCAGCAGGATGCGGGGACGCTCAGGTGTGCTCATGCGCGACCGCTCTCGCCCTCAGCCGTGCACCAGGGTGTTGGCGGTGCCGCGATCGTCGACCGCGGGCGTCTCACCTGTCCAATAGACGACACTCGCGCTCCCGGTGACCGTGAGCGAATCGATGGTCTCGGCGTAGATGACGGTGCCCGACCCCGAGAGCCTGAGGTTCGTCACGTCGTCGGCGATGACCACGCCCGCGTCGATGTCGATCACCAGGTCGGCACACGACCCTTCGACGCGGATCACGGCGCCGTCTTGATTCAAGGTGTCGGTCGGGCACGGCATCGTCGTCGTCGCCGCGGCGACAAGACGCTCGCGGTCGGCGGCATTCGCGGCGGAGAGCTCGCCCCCGGCTTTCGTGGAGTCGTCCGGCTCCGCCGTGTCCGGCTCGGTAGGCGGCGCCGGACTGGATGGCTCAGAGGCAGATGTCGACCCTGACGAGGCCGAATCGGTCCCGTCCTTCGCCCGGTCCACGATCGTGGCCGTGCACCCGGTCAGCGCTCCGACGAGCACCAGCGTGGCCAGAGTCGCCGGCGCGCCGATGCGCCGTGAAGAGCGAGGAATCGTTCGTCGCATGGTGTCCATCCTCTCGTACCGGGGAACTTCCGCGAATGCGCGGATCAGAGCGCCGCCGGGATGAAGATCTCGACGCGACGGTTCAGCTGTCGTCCCGCCGGATTGTCCGCGCCATCGATCTCGTTCGCGGCGACCGGCCGTCTCTCACCGAAGCCCTCGGCCGTGAAGCGGGTGCTCACGGCGCGACTCGTGAGTCCATCGACTACGGCGTCAGCCCGGTCCTCGGACAGGCGCTGGTTGTCGTCGTCATCGCCGATCGCGTCGGTGTGCCCGGAGACGACCGCCTCCCCGACCTTCAGGGTGCTGAGAACCTCGGCGACCGCGTCGAGGGTCGCGGCGGCATCGGGGCGGATGTCGCTGCGGTCGAAGTCGAAGAGCACTCCGTCTTCGAAGGTGAGCGTCGTGCCGCACGACTCGAGCGGAGCGAGAGCGCCCAGCGGCGGGAACACCCCCAGCCGTGGAACCTCGGGCAGCGGATCCGCCTCCACGTCCTCGCCGTTGACCTTCGCCGTGCCGTCGCCCCAGTTCTGGATGGTCAGGTCGCCGTCGGTGTAGTTGCCGGACCCGTCGCCGAAGTTCTGGATCGTCACACCGCGGCCCTCGTAGTTGCCGGATCCGTCGCCGAAGTTCTGGATGGTCACGTTGCCGTCGGTGTAGTTGCCCGACCCGTCGCCGAAGATCTGCACCGTCTTGGTCGCGTCCGTGTAGTTGCCGGAGCCGTCGCCGAAGTTCTGGATCGTGACCACCCCGTCCGAGTAGTTGCCCGACCCATCGCCGAAATTCTGGATCGTCACACCGTTGATCGTCGAGGTGCCGGACCCGTCGCCGAAGTTCTGCACCGTGCCGTCGGGTCCCGTGAACGCCCCGGACCCATCGCCGTAGAGGTAGGCGCTGCCGTTGCCGGAGGTGACCGCACCCGTCGCGTCGCAGTGCGCGGGCGTCGCGATGACCCCGGGGATGTCGGCGAGGGCGGCGTTCACCTCGATCGTGAACGCCGACGCCGAGGTGTCGAGCAGCGACAGATCCGGGAGCACGAACAGCGGCACGGGCGGGAACTGCCCCACGTCATACCCGGGCACGGTGTCGACCGTCGCGGCTGCGGCCGGAGGGGCCGACGTCGGGCGAGGCTTCGGAGCGGCGGACGTCTGCGGAGCGCAGCCGGCGAGGGCGCCGCCGGAAAGAGCGAGGGCGGTGACGAGGCCAGCGGTCCTGACAGAGCGCCGAGCGGAGGTGCGTACGGTGGTCATGGAACGAGCGTATCGACCGGGTGTGGCGAGGCTGTCGCGACGATGTCGCAGTCCTGCGACATGTCGACGACGTCAGCGGGTGAGGCGTGTCTGCAGGGTGTCGGCGGTGGATCGCACGGCATCCGCGAGCTCCGCTTCCGTCACCGCGTCGCCCGCCCAGGTGACGGCGACGGCCGCCACGGGCCAACCCGTGCGATCACGGACGGCGGCACCGACACTGCGCAACCCGTCGGCGACCTCGCTGTCCTCCGTCGCATAGCCGCGAGCGCGCACTTCGCGCAGCACCTCGCGCAGAGCCGACGGGGTGCGCGGACCCACACCGGTGCGGTCGGGGAAGGCCGAGACATCGGGATAGAGCGCTCGCACCTGTTCGCGGGGGAGCGCCGCGAGCATGGCCCGCCCCGACGCCGTGAGGTGGGCCGGAAGCCGCACACCCACATCGGTGACCAGGGCCGGCCGCCGCGGTGCCCGCTCCTCGACGATGTACAGCACGTCCCCGCCGCTAATCACCGCGAGGTGCGCACTCTCACCGAGGCGGTCGGAGAGCGCGGCGACCAGTGGACGGCCGAGACGCGCGAGCGGCTGCTGCCTGGCGTACCCGCCGGCGAGCTCGAAGGCCGACGTCCCGAGTCCCCAGCGCCGGTCCTCCCGCAGATGCAGCACGAACCCGTGCGTCGCCAGGGCGGAGAGCAGGTGATAGACCGTCGACCGCGGCAGGTCGAGCTCGCGCGCGATGGCCGACGCCGCGACGGGGGCCGGCCGCCCAGCGAGATAGCTCAGGATGCGCAGAGTGTTCTCCGCGGCGGGTACCTGGGCCGCCGGAGCCGGAGAGCGCATGTCTGGGATCACAGACAAAGCATCGCACGAACGGGTGTCCCGCATGACCCGTCGGGTGTGGAATCGAACCATGACCGAACTCGCCCCCGTGCTGGTCGGAGCGGCCCCGCTGTCGCCCGCCGATGTCGTCGCCGTCGTCCGTGATGATGCCCCCGTGCAGCTCGACGCCGAAGCTCTCGCCCGCGTCGCCGACACCCGCCGGGTGATCGACGGCCTCGCCGCCGACCCGAACCCGCACTACGGTGTCTCCACCGGATTCGGCGCTCTGGCGACCACCTTCATCGCCCCCGACCGTCGCCTGCAGCTGCAGGCCAGCCTGATCCGCTCGCACGCCGCGGGCATCGGCGCCGAGGTCGAGCGCGAGGTCGTCCGCGGACTCCAGCTGCTGCGCCTGCAGACCCTCGCCTCCGGTCGAACCGGCGTGCGCCCGGTCGTGGTGGAGACCTACGCCGCCCTGCTCAACGAGGGCATCACCCCCGTGGTGCGCGAGTACGGCTCGCTCGGCTGCTCGGGCGACCTGGCCCCTCTCGCGCACATCGCCCTGGCCGCGATGGGCGAAGGCGACGTGCGTGACGCATCCGGCGCACTGGTCCCCGCAGCCGACGCCCTGGCTGCTGCGGGCATCGAGCCGCTCACCCTCGTCGAGAAGGAGGGGCTCGCGCTCATCAACGGCACCGACGGCATGCTGGGCATGCTGGTGCTCGCCCTGCACGACCTCGAGACGCTCCTGCTCACCGCCGACATCGCCGCGGCGATGTCGGTCGAATCGCAGCTCGGCACCGACGCCGTGTTCGCCGCTGACCTGATGGCCCTCCGCGCACAGACGGGCCAGGCCGAGTCCGCGGCCAACCTCCGCGCCTTCCTCGGCGACTCCCCCATGGTCGCGAGCCACAAGGGCCCGGACGATGGCCGCGTGCAGGACGCCTACTCGCTGCGCTGCTCGCCCCAGGTGCACGGCGCCGCCCGCGACACCCTCGCCCACGCGACGCTGATCGCCGGACGCGAGCTCGCCAGCGTGATCGACAACCCCGTCATCACCTTCGACGGGCGCATCGAGTCGAACGGCAACTTCCACGGGGCTCCGGTCGCCGCTGTGCTCGACTTCCTCGCCATCTCGGTCGCCGACGTCGCCTCGGTCTCCGAGCGTCGCACCGACCGCGCACTCGACCCGGCCCGCAGCCACGGACTCCCGCCGTTCCTCGCGGACGAGGTCGGCGTCGACTCCGGCCTCATGATCGCGCAGTACGCGGCAGCCGGCATCGTCTCCGAGCTCAAGCGTCTCGCCGTCCCCGCCTCGGTCGACTCGATCCCGTCGTCCGCCATGCAGGAGGACCACGTGTCGATGGGATGGGCCGCCGCCCGCAAGCTGCGCCGCGCGATCGACGGCCTCGGCCGCGTGCTCGCCATCGAGATCCTCACCGGCGCCCGCGCCCTCGATCTGCGCGCGCCGTTGCAGGCGGGGCCCGCGACCGGAGCCGTTCGTGACCTGGTCCGCACCGTCGCCGCAGGTCCTGGACCCGACCGCTTCCTTTCCCCGGACATGGAAGCCGTCACCGCCCTCGTCCAGTCGGGCGACGTCGCCCGCATCGCAAAGGAGCACACTCATGGTTGAGAACGTCGCATCAGAAAGCACCGCTTCCGGATCGCGAGTCGTCCGCGCTGCCCGTGGCAACCAGCGCACCGCGAAGAGCTGGGGCGCCGAAGCCGCCAAGCGCATGCTCATGAACAACCTCGACCCCGAGGTCGCCGAGCATCCGGAAGACCTGGTCGTCTACGGCGGCACGGGCAAGGCCGCCCGCAGCTGGGAGGCCTACGACGCGATCGTGCGCACCCTCGACGAGCTCGAACCGGACGAGACCCTGCTCGTGCAGTCGGGCAAGCCGGTCGGCGTGTTCCGCACCCACGAGTGGGCCCCGCGCGTGCTCATCGCCAACTCGAACCTGGTCGGTGACTGGGCGACGTGGCCCGAGTTCCGCAAGCTCGAAGAGCTCGGACTCATCATGTACGGGCAGATGACCGCCGGATCGTGGATCTACATCGGCACCCAGGGCATCCTGCAGGGCACGTACGAGACCTTCGCCGCCGTGGCCCGCTCGCTCGGCCGCGACTCGCTGCGCGGCACCCTGACCCTCACCGGCGGCGCCGGGGGAATGGGCGGCGCTCAGCCGCTCGCGGTGACCCTGAACGACGGGGCGGTGCTGATCGTCGACGTCGACGAGTCGCGCCTCGCCCGCCGCGTGGAACACGGCTATCTTGACGAGTACACGACCGATCTCGACGCGGCCGTCGCCCGCGTGGTCGCCGCCAAGGACGCCGGAGAGCCCCTCTCGGTCGGTGTCGTCGGCAACGCGGCCGAGGTGTTCCCCGAGCTGCTGCGCCGCGGGGTGCCGATCGACATCGTGACCGACCAGACCAGCGCCCACGACCCGCTCGCCTACCTCCCGCTCGGCACCTTGGTGGCGGACTGGAAGGCCGAGGCCGAGCGCGACCCGGAGGACTTCACTCGCCGCTCGCGCGCATCGATGGCAGCGCACGTGGAGGCGATGGTCGCGTTCCAGGATGCGGGCGCCGCGGTGTTCGACTACGGCAACTCGATCCGCGCCGAAGCGCAGCTGGGCGGGTTCGACCGGGCATTCGAGTTCCCCGGATTCGTGCCGGCCTACATCCGCCCGCAGTTCGAAGAGGGACGAGGGCCGTTCCGCTGGGCTGCGCTCTCGGGTGACCCGGAAGACATCTACACGACTGACCGGGCGATCGCCGAACTCTTCCCCGAAGACGCCGCCCTGCACCGCTGGCTCGAGAAGGCTGGGGAGAAGGTGCACTTCGAAGGGCTTCCCGCCCGCATCTGCTGGCTCGGCTACAAGGAGCGCCACCTCGCCGGACTCAAGTTCAACGAGATGGTCGCTTCGGGCGAGCTCTCGGCTCCTATCGTGATCGGTCGCGATCACCTCGACTCCGGCTCGGTCGCCTCGCCCTACCGCGAGACCGAGGCGATGAAGGACGGCTCCGACGCCATCGCCGACTGGCCCCTGCTGAACGCCCTGCTCAACACGGCGTCCGGTGCCTCCTGGGTGTCGCTGCACCACGGCGGCGGCGTCGGCATCGGCCGTTCCATCCACGCCGGTCAGGTGACGGTGGCCGACGGTTCTGATCTCGCCGCCCAGAAGCTGGAGCGCGTGCTGACGAACGACCCCGGCACCGGTGTGATGCGCCACGTCGACGCCGGCTACGAGCACGCGCGCGACGTCGCCCGTGAGCGCGGCCTGAACGTGCCGATGCTCTGAGAGGGTGAGGACATGTCGACGCTCATCACGAACATCGCGGAACTGACGACGAACGTCGCGACGGCTGACGGCCGCACCGGGACGCTGGCCGACGCAGCGGTGCTGATCGAGGGCGAGCGGATCGCCTGGGTGGGTGCCGCGGCAGAGGCACCGGAAGCCGACGAGGTCGTGGACGCCGCCGGGCGTGCGATGATTCCCGGATTCGTCGACAGCCACAGCCACCTCGTCTTCGGGGGCGACCGCGCCGTCGAGTTCGAGGCGCGCATGGCGGGGCAGAAGTACGCGGCCGGCGGTATCCGCTCGACCGTCGCGGCCACCCGCGCCGCGAGCGACGACGAGCTGCGCGCCCGCCTGCGGGGCTTCCTCGACGAGATGCTCGCGCAGGGCACGACCACCGTCGAGATCAAGAGCGGCTACGGGCTGAGCGTAGCCGACGAGGAGCGCCTGGTGCGCCTGGCGGCAGAGGTGACGCCCGAGGTGACCTTCCTCGGCGCACACGTCGTGCCCGCCGAGTACGCCGACCGCTCGGACGAGTACGTCGACCTGGTGACCGGGCCCATGCTCGAAGCGTGCGCCCCGCACGCCACCTGGATCGACGTATTCTGCGAGACGGGCGCCTTCACGGTCGCGCAGTCGCGGCGGGTGCTGGAAGCCGGCATCGCGCGCGGACTCGCCCCCCGCGTGCATGCGAGCCAGCTCGGTCCGGGAGAGGGCGTGCGTCTGGCCGTCGAGCTCGGTGCGGCCTCGATCGACCACGGCACCTATCTGACGGACGCCGACATCGACGCGCTCGTCGGCTCCGACACCGTGCTCACTCTGCTGCCGGGGGTGGAGTTCTCGACGCGGCAGCCGTATCCGAACGCCCGACGCCTGATCGACGCCGGAGTGACCGTGGCGCTGGCCTGCGACACGAACCCGGGGTCGAGCTTCACCTCGTCGATGCCGTTCTGCATCGCCGTGGCCGTGCGCGACATGGGGATGACCCCGGCCGAGGCCGTGTGGGCCGCGACGGCGGGCGGGGCGAAGGCACTGCGCCGCGACGACGTCGGCGTGATCGCGCCCGGGGCCAGAGCCGACCTCGTGCTGCTGAAGGCGCCGACCCGCATCCACCTCGCCTACCGGCCGGGCGTTCCCCTCGTCGACACCGTCTGGAAGGACGGACGAGCGATCGACTGAGGCCCGCGGGCGCTCAGCCGATCGCTCGTCCGATCCGTCCGGGTGTCAGCCCAGGGCTTGCGTCACGACGACGGCCGCGGCCGCCGACCACGCTTGCGGGCGGCACGCGGCGGGGTAGGGAAGGGGCGCGCCCCCGGGCACGCGCGCATCACCTGCGTGCAGCTCGGGCACGCGGTAGTCGAACCCCTCCGCCAGGTCGAGCAGCTGCTCGGCGACCACGCGTGCTTCGGCATCGAGCCCGGCGCGGATCATGCCGTGCGCGGCGATCGCGGTGTCGTGCGCCCACACGCTGCCACCGTGATAGCTGAGCGGCCAGTATCCGGCAGCATCGGTCGACATGGTGCGGATGCCGTAGCCGCTCGACATGCTCGGCGCGGTCAGCAGCGCGGCGCAGGCCCGCTCCTCCTCGGGGTCGAGAATGCCGGTGCCGATCAGGTGTCCGATGTTGCTGGTGAGGGTGTCGACCGGGGCGCCGTGGGCGTCGAGGGCGATCGCGGGGTAGCGGCCCTCTGGCGTGGTGATCCAGTACGCAGCACGGAAACGTTCGCGCAGGTCGGCAGCCCACGCCCGCAGCTCAGCGCCGCCGGGTTCGCCGAACGTGTCGAGCAGATCCGCGCCGCGCACAGCAGCCTCGTACGCATAGCCCTGCACCTCGCTCAGCGCGATGGGGCCCTCGGCCAGGCGTCCGTCTCGCCACTGGATCGAGTCGCCGGAGTCCTTCCAGCCCTGGTTCGCGAGTCCGTGGCCCGACTCGTCCGCGTAGTCGATGAAGCCGCTGCCCGAGGCGTCGCCGTGCACCGTCATCCACGTCAACGCGGCGCGAAGTGCCGGGAGCAGTGCCCGCACCTCTCGCTCGGGCATGCCCTCGGCGTGGGCGTCGGCGAGCAGACAGATCCAGAGCGGGGTCGCATCCACCGTGCCGTAGTAGAGCGGCGGCAGGCGCACGCCCTCGTTCGGCAACGACAGGGCGCCGCTGCGCAGCTCATGCGCGATCTTGCCCGGAGCCTCGGCCGTCGAGGCGTCGTGCCCGGTGCCCTGGAGCCGGGCCAGCACCCGCAGCGTCGAGGCCGCCATGTCGGGGTCGACCGCGAGGGCGAGGCGGGCTGCCCACAGCGAGTCCCGACCGAAGAGAGTGAAGAACCAGGGGGCTCCTGCGGCGTAGAACGCGTCGTCCGGATGGTCGGGCAGCGCGAGGCGGAGCGCCGAGAGGTCGGCGGTCGCCTGCGCCATCCAGCGGGCAGCGCGCGAATCCGCGGGGACGGCGGGCTGCGGAGCCCGCGACGGACGGGCAGCGGTGACAACGAGCGTCGGGTCGTCGAGGTCGACCGCCCAGCCGAGGGCGACGGATCCGCGTGGCGGCACCACCGCATCCCACCGCAGCATCAGAGCCTCCCCGTCCTGCGTCACCGCGGCTTCGGGAGCGGTGAGCGTGAACGACGCCTCGCCTGCACGGCAGATGGATCCGTCCCAGCTCCACGTCGCCTCGGTACCCAGCCCCGCCTTGACCTCCTGCATCGGCGCGAAGTCCGGGAGCACCCGCACTGTCACCGCTGTGGCGACCGGTGCGTCGAGGTGGGAGGTGATCGTGATCCGCTCCGAGAACGCACCGGCGGCGACCCGGCGATCACGGTCCATCCGCACCTTCGGGTCGGCCGTTTCGTCGTCGAGCCCGCGCAGCAGGTCGGTCAGCACCGTCTGCTGCGGCACCGCCGACACGCACCCGATGGACTCGAGCGCGGTGCCGTCGACGGTGATCTCGATGCTCCGGATGTGCCGGACGTCGCCGTGGTAGATCCCGTGGATCGGTGCGGTACCCATGCGGCCGATGTCGTCGGACCAGGCCTGGGTCGGCGCCTCGAGCATGATCACGGCGTCGTCCAGCAACGGCTGGAGGGGCGGGGTGGGGGTCATTCCTTGACGGCTCCTTCTGTGGAGTTCATGATGCGGCGCTGGAAGACGAAGAACATCACGGCGACGGGGATCGTCATGATGAGCGCGGCCGCCAGCTTGAGCGGATACTGGGTGCCCTGGCTGAGTCCACCGCTGGCGAGGGACGCGACGCCCTTGGTCAGGGTGGTCAGGGCCGGGTCGTTGGTCGACACGATGAAGTGGCTGAGCTCGTTCCAGGAACCCTGGAACGACAGGATCACGATCGTCACGAGTGCGGGCGTCGCCATCGGCAGCACCACCGACCAGAACAGTCGGAACGTGCCGGCGCCGTCGATGCGCGCCTGCTCCTCGACCGACTCGGGGATGGACTCGAAGAAGTTCTTCATGATGAACACCCCTGCTGCATCGACGAGCAGCGGCAGGATCATCCCGGCATAGGAGTTGAAGATGCCGAGCTGGTTGATCACGAGGAACTTGGGGATGAGCAGCACCACGGTGGGAACCGACATCACCGCCACGAGTGCCGCGAACACGACACCGCGCCCGCGGAAGCGCAGTCGGGCGAGCGCGTACCCGGCGAGCGAGTTGAAGAACACCCGACCCGCGGTGACGAAGATCGTCACGATGGCGCTGTTCACGAACCACGACGGGAAGTCGGAGTTGCGGAACAGGCGCTCGTACGCCGCGAACGTCCAGACGTCGGGGATCAGCGTGATCCCGCTGGACGCGGCATCCTCATCGGTCTTGAAGCTCGTCGCGACCTGGATCAGGAATGGGTAGATGTAGATGATCGCGAGGATGATCAACAGCGCGTAGAGGGCGATCTGCCAGGTCAGCTGCTTCGACGAGAGCCGCCTCATGAGGATGCTCCCTTGGACGACTGGTACGCGCGGATGCGACGCTTCGACACAGGCCGGTCCCGCAGCACCCAGCGCTGCAGGAGCGTGAAGATCACGATGATGACGAACAGGATGAACGCGATCGCCGCACCCTGCCCCCACTCCTGGTTCTGGAACGCGGTCTGGTACGAGAGGTAGGCGGGGGTGAGCGTGGTCTTGCTCGGCGCACCCCGCGTGCCCGTGTAGATCTGGTCGAACACCTGCCAGCAGCCGATGAGGCCGAGGGTCAGCACGGTGAACAGGGTCGGGCGCAGCTGCGGGAGCGTGATGCGCCAGAAGCGCTGCCAGCCGTTCGCGCCGTCCATCATGGCCGCTTCATCGACGTCGGCGCCGAGGTTCTGCAGACCTGCGAGGAAGATGAGCATGAACGTGCCGGAGGTCGTGAAGATGGCCATCAGGATGTACGCGCTCATCGCGACGGACGGACCGGCGAGCCACTCCCACCACGACACTCCGAGTGTGCCGCCCTGGGTGAGCGCCGCGGGACCGGCATCGACGCCGACCGTGCCGAGTGCCAGATGCAGGATGCCGCGCGGATCGTTGAACCAGTTGGGCCCGTTGATGCCGAACCAGGAGAGCACGTCGTTGACGGCGCCGCTGGAGGTGAAGAGGAACATCCACAGCACCGTGATCGCGACGGTGCTGGTCACGGAGGGGAAGTAGTAGGCGGTGCGGAAGAAGCCGCGGCCGCGGAGCATGGCGCGGTTGACGAGGATCGCGAGGAACAGGGCGAGCGCGGTCTGCAGCGGGACCACGAGCAGCACGTACCAGGCGTTGTTGCGCAGCGCGGTGCCGAAGTCCTTGGTCGCGAGACCGCCGTCGGTGAGGACGGCCGAGAAGTTGTCGGCACCGACGAACGAGACCGATCCGGAGAGGGGGCTGCCGCGGCCGCCCCAGTCGGAGACGCTCACCCACAGCGCCATGAGCACCGGGATGAGGAGGAAGACACCGAGGATCACGATCACCGGCGCCGTGAACAGCCATCCGGCTGCCGCCTCGCCGCGGCGGAGCCCGGAGGCCCCACCGCGGCGAGACGCTGCCTTGACCGCCATGGTTACTCGACGACCGCTTCGAGGTTCGACTGCACGGAGTCGAGGATCGTCTTCGGGTCGGCTGTCTTCAGCGACTCGAGCTGCGAGTTGAAGTCGGCGATCACGTCGGCGGTGCCGGCCTGGTTCGGGGGGAACTGGGCATAATCCGCACCGGCGAGGAACGGGGCGAGCTCGGGGTTCGCGGCGGTCCACTCGTCGGCGGCCGACTTGATCGACGGCATCGGGCCAAACGCCTTCGAGAACGCCAGCTGGCTGTCGGCGCTCGTCAGGTACTCGACCAGTTCGAGGGCGGCCTGCTGGTTCGGGCTGTCGGCAGCCATGCCCCAACAGTTCGTGAACTGCAGCGTGCCCTTGCCGCCCGCGCCCTCGGGGAGCTCGGCGACCGTGTACTCGAGGCTGCTGTAGTCGTTCGACAGCGCTCCGGTGATCCAGTTGCCCTCGATGACCATCGCGGCGGACTGCTTGCCCAGGGCCTCGCCGCCCCAGCCGGCCCCGACGTCCTTGGCGTAGGCGAAGGTGCCGTCGACCAGGTGCGACTTCACGTAGTCGAGGGCCTCGACGTTGGCGGCGTCGTCGGCGATGACCGTGCCGTCGTCGACGAGACCGCCACCGGCCTGCGCCATGAAGACGCCGACGCGCTGGTACTCGGCGCCGAAGGCCAGGCCCACGTGGTCGGCGGTGGTGAGCTTCTGTGCCACCGCGGAGAGGTCGTCCCAGGTCTTCGGGAGGTCGGCGTCGGTGAGGCCGGCGTCGGTCCACATCTGCGTGTTGATGATGAGCGACAGCGTCGAGAAGTCCTTGGGCGCGCAGTAGAACGTGCCGTCGACCGTGAAGTTCTCGACGAGCGACGGGTAGAAGTCGTCCTTGTTGGAGAGCTGGTCGCCGTAGGCCTTGAGCGATCCGTTCGCGGCGTAGCCGGAGGCCTGGTCGGTGGAGAGGTAGAACAGGTCGGCGGGGTCGCCGGCGGCGAAGCCCTGCGACAGCTCCTGGTCGAGGTTGCTCGCGGTCTGCAGCTTCACCTTCGTGCCGGACTCGGCCGACCAGGCGTCGACAGCCGACTGCACGGCCGCGGTCTCGGCGTCGCCGGAGGAGCCGATCAGCACCGTGAGCGCGTCGTCGGAGGAGGTGAGCCCCTCGCCGTCGGCCTTGGTGTCGTCTCCGGCGAAACCGGAGCCGCAGCCGGTGAGCACGAGCGCGCTCGTGAGCAGCACCGCCCCGGTGCCGAGGACTGCGCGAGTGGTGTGCCGTGTCATGGTCTCTCTCCTTTGATGAGTCACTGCGGGTTCGATGAATCTCTGGCGACGGTCTCGGGAGGACCGTGCGGGATCGACGCAGAAATTTGAACGATCAAACTCTGCGTGGAATAGGCTAAGCGGGAGTCGCGGGAAGTGTCAACCCGGACACGGATGAGGAGGTGCGATGGCGAAGGCGCCGACCGTCGAAGACGTCGCCGAGCGCGCTGGCGTCTCGCGGCAGACCGTCTCGAACGTGCTCAACACCCCGGACATCGTCCGCCCGGCGACCAGGGAGCGCGTCCTCACGGCGATCCACGACCTCGGCTATCGCCGCCATGCGGCCGCCCGACGACTGCGGCTGCGACGCAGCTCGACCATCGGGATCCGTCTCGATCCGTATCTCGGTGGCATCTCGGGTGTCGTGCTCGACCGTTTCGTGCACGCCGTCACCGAGCGGGCGAGCGAGCGCGGCATGCGCATGCTCGTCTACGCCGCACGTACGCGGGAAGAGGAGATCCAGCGGCTGTCGGAGCTGTGGGAGGGGTCGGAGATCGACGCCGCGATCATCACCGGCACCTCGCGCGACGATCCGCGCGTGCGCAGCCTCGACCAGGATGGACTGCCGTTCATCTCGTTCGGCCGACCGTGGGGTGAAGACGATATCGCCGATCCGCGCCACCTCTGGGTCGACGTCGACGGCGCCGCGGGAACACGGGCGGCGACCGAGCACGCACTGACGCACGGCCGACGGGTGGCGTTCCTCGGATGGCCGACGGGCTCGGGGACCGGCGACGACCGTGAGCGCGGCTGGCGCGAGGCCATGGCTGCGGCCGGAGCGCAGGGCGAACGGCTCACCGCGGAGGAGGGGGTTCCCCTCGGGCGTGCCTGTGTCGACGCGGCGCTCGCCGCGGGGTATGTGCCCGACGCTCTCGTCTGCGCCAGCGACTCACTCGCGGTCGGTGCGCTGCTGGCTGTCGCCGCTGCCGGACTCTCGCTTCCCGTGATCGGCTTCGACAACACGCCGACGGCCGAGGCTCTGGGCTTCTCGAGCGTCGAGCAACGGCCCGAGGATGTGGCGACGGCCGTCCTCGAACTCCTCATGGGCCCGACGGGGGAGATCGTCGCCCCGCGCACCCTTCAGGCCGGCTCTGCGCATGCGCTGATCACGCCCGAACTCGTCGTGCGCTGACGCGCTCCTCCGCTTCTATGCCGCGCGGCGCATACGCAGCGTGAACGCGATACCTGCCAGTGCGATGACGACGATCCCGTAGCCCACGCACACCGCCTCCAAGCCGACGACTCCGACCAGCGCACCCGCGATGACGGCCGGTACGCCGAAGGCCAGATACGCCAGCAGGTAGATCACGGCGAAGGTGTCGGCGCGTTGGGTCGCCGGGATCCGCGGGGCCAGCGAGGCGACGACTCCCGAGAACGCGGTGCCGAACCCCATACCGGTCACGGCGGCCGCGACGAGGTAGAACGGCAGTGAGCCGATGCCGAGGGCTATGAGCGACAGCAGGGTTCCGGTCGCCAGGGCCGCCGTGCCGAACAGCACCATCGACCGCGCTGCGAGCTTCCGGAGAGTGAACGCGGTCAGGGCTCCGACGCCGGCGAGCAGCACCACGCCGAGCCCCTGCCAGACGTGCGCCTCGCCGCCGAGCTCGCCTCGGACGATGTTGGCTCCGAGCGACAGGAACAGTCCACCCGTGGCCCACCCCGCGATGACCGCCGGAGCGCCCCGCCAGAAGTCGGCCCTGATCGCGGTCGGGATCGACAACCGGAAGCTCAGTGACGCCCAGACGCCCGGCTTGCGCGGTGCGGTCTCCGGAACGAGGAAGAACAGTGCCGCGAGCACGATGTACGCCGTGCTCAGCGGCGCGAAGACATCGAGCAGGGCCTCACCGCTGACGTCGAGCATCACTCCGGAGGCGAGGGCCCCGAGCGCGAGACCGATCCCGGGGCTGAGTGCATTCCACAGCGCGGCGGTACCCGCGCGGCCGCCCGGCGCGAAGTCGAGCACCGTGGCCGAGAGGGCCGAGATGAGCAGCCCGCTCGCGATGCCCTGCAGGATGCGCGCGAGGAACAGCGTCGCCACGGCATCCGCATGCCAGAACAGGAACATGCTTCCGGCGAGCAGTAAGAACCCCGCGATCACGACGGGTCGGCGTCCGACATGGTCCGACAGAGAACCGGCGGTGAGGAGCGTGAGCAGCAGCGCCACCGCGTAGACCGCGAACACGGCACTGATCACGACGGGGGCGAAACCGATCTGCTGCGCCAGCACCGGATAGAACGGCGACGGCGCGCTCGCACCGACCATCATCAGGATCTGCGCGATGATCGCCAGCACGAACCCGAAGCGGGTGCGCGTCTGCGGGGTGGTCGTCGGCGGGGTGGTCGTCGATAGGGGGACGGCGACGATCGGCTCAGTGGTGGTCATGGCGTCTCCTCGTTTGGTTCGAGAATCATCGAACTATCGGAGCGTACGCGCGTTTCGCCAATTGTTCAACTATTATCGAACCATGCCTGGCGACCTTCCTCACCCGGAGCGCTCCGAGATCCAGCTCACCGACGTGCTCTTCGCGCTCAGCGACCCCGAGCGTCTCGCCATCACGCGACAGCTCGCGGACGGCCCTCTCGACATGGCCGCCTGTCATGCCACCGACCCCAACCTCCCGAAGTCGACCAAGTCGCACTTCATGAAGGTGCTGCGCGAAGCAGGTGTCATCCGCAACGAGCCGAACGGGCGCCGGCGGATGCTCACGCTGCGGCGTGACGACCTCGACGCCCTGTTCCCTGGGCTGCTGGACTCGGTGCTGCGCGACTGACTCCGCCTCGGGCCGGAACGTTCTTGCCGAGTCGAGAGAGTGAGTGTACAGTCACTCATATGTCCACGACCCGCAGTTCGATCCTCTCCACGGCAGACGCCCGCAAGCCCGTCGTCGCCGCGGCGGCACTGGCGGCCTTCGCTCGAGGCGGGTATCACGGCACGACCGTCGCCGACGTCGCACGCGAGGCCAAGATCTCGCCGGCCTACGTCTTCAAGCTCTACTCGGGTAAGGAGGCGCTGTTCGTCGTCGCCCTGGAAGCCTGCTTCGATGCGATCCTCGTCGCCCTCGAAGAAGGCGCGGATGCCGCGGACGACACCTCGCCCGAGGGTCTGCTCGACGCGATGGGGGATGCCTACGCGCGCCTGATCTCCGACCGGAAGCTGCTCATGCTGCAGGTGCATGCGCAGTCGGTGGCGGAGATCCCGGCCATCGGCGAGGCGCTTCGCGCAGGGCTGGAGCGCATCACCGTCTTCGCCCGACAGCGTTCTCGCGCCGAGGATGGCGCCGTGCAGCGGTTCATCGCCTACGGGCAGCTCTGCCACCTGATCGTCACCACGCAGCTCGACGGGCGCCCGGGGGATTGGGTCGCCCTGCTGACCAAGGGGATCACCCACCCCGACTGACGTCGGTCCCTAGAGAGGGCGCTTTCGCTTGCCGTCAAGAGTGAGTGAGCGGTCACTCATCCGCATCGCCGAACCGAACCAACCACCCACAAGAACAGGAGCATCCCATGACCTCTCCCACCGCCACCGCGACACGAGCCACCGCCGCGCCGCGCAGCTCCAGGCGTTGGCTCGCACTCAGCGTGCTCGCCCTCGCGCAGTTCCTCGTCGTGCTCGACGCCTCGATCGTGAACATCGCCCTCCCCGTGCTTGGTGCCCAGCTCAGCATGAGCACGGCCGCCCTCGCCTGGGTGATCACCGCCTATGTGCTGGCCTTCGGCGGACTCCTCCTCCTCGGCGGACGTCTCGCCGACCGTTACGGACACCGCCGCGTGTTCCTGATCGGCACGGGCGGCTTCGTCGCGGCCTCCGCGCTCGCCGGTCTCTCCATGTCGAGCGAGATGCTCCTCGGCGCGAGGGCTCTCCAGGGTGCTTCGGCCGCGCTCCTCGCCCCCGCGGCGCTCGCGCTGCTCACCCATCTCTTCCCTGACGACAAGGAGCGCACGAAGGCCCTCGGCGTATGGGGAGCCGTCGCCGGGATCGGCTCGGCGGCCGGAGTCCTGCTCGGCGGTGTGCTCACGGCCACCCTCGGCTGGCAGTGGGTGTTCTTCGTCAACGTCCCTGTGGGCGCGCTCGTGCTGATCGCGATCCCGTTGCTCATCACCCGCGACGGCGCCCGCACCCCCGGGCGTCTGGATGCGGCCGGTGCCGTCACCGTCACGTCGGCTCTGGTGGCTCTGGTCGGCGCCCTCAGTGCTGTCGAACAGCTCGGATTCGTGCACCCGCTGCCGATGATCCTGTTCGCAGCGGCGCTCGCGCTGGGTGTCGCGTTCGTCCTGATCGAGCGGCGCGCTGTAGAGCCCCTGGTGCCGCTGGCGGTCTTCCGCAACCGCAACCTGGCGCTCGGGAACATCGTGATGCTGCTCGGCGGGGCGGCGATGGTGGCGCTCTTCTTCGCTCTCTCCGTCTACATGCAGGCCGTGCTCCACTACGACGCGCTCGCTGCCGGCCTGTCGCAGCTGCCGCTCGCGGGTGTGCTCGTGCTCGTCGCGGGAGGTGCACCCGCCCTCATCGCGCGCGTCGGCACCCGCCCGGTCCTGATCGGCTCTCTGCTCGTCCTGGCCGGAGGGCTCGCCTGGCTCGCAGCCGCGCCGTCCGATGCCACGTTCCTCGCGCAGCTGCTCGGGCCGACGATCCTGGTCGGAGTCGGTCTCGGCTGGGCTGTCGTGGCGACGACCCAGCTCGCGGTGGACGGCGTCGACGGCGGGGAATCGGGTCTCGCCGGGGGTCTGATCAACACGAGTCAGCAGATCGGTGGCGCGGTCGGACTCGCCGTTCTCGGGACCGTCGCCGGTCTGCGCACCGCGGCGCTGTCCGCGGAGGGAGCCTCCGAGGCGACTGCCCTCACCGGTGGATTCTCCTGGCTCTTCCTCGGCGCGGCGGCGCTCGCCGTCATCGGAGCGGGGATCGTCGTGGTCTGGCCGCGCGACTGAGCTCGGCGGGCGGGAGGCCCCTGGGGTGCGTCCTCGCACCTCAGGGTTTCGTCGATTCCGCCAGAGAGCGAATAGACCCGCAAAAGTTGACAAGAGTAACCAGAATGCCATATGTATGTGGCGCTCACGTACGCACTCTGCTCTCTGATTTGGATCGTATGCGGTGCCGGGCGGATACTTCTGGCACCCGCGCCGCGTGACCCGGCCCGGCAATCGACATGCACACATCCGCCTCTCTCGCACCAGGGACGACCATCGCCATCGTCGGCGCCGGCCGTCTCGGACGCGTACTCGCGCGGGCTCTGCGGGCAGCGGAGCTCGGCGTCGTCGGACCCCTCGGGCGGGACGAGCGGATTCCGGATGTGGATGTCGTCCTCCTCAGCGTTCCGGACGCGGCCATCGCCGAGGCTGCGGCCATCGCCCGGCCCCATGCGCGCTTCCTCGGACATGTATCCGGTGCGACGGCGCTCACCGATGTGGATTTCAGCCTCCATCCGCTGCAGACCTTCACCGGCGACGAGCCCGCCGAGGTGTTCCGCGGCATCGGTGCCGCGATCGCCGGTCATACGCCCGCAGCTCGTGAGGTCGCGGAGCAGCTCGCCCTCGCTCTCGGTGCACGCCCGTTCGAGGTCGACGACGCACACCGTGCGAGCTATCACGCGGCCGCGTCGTCCGCCTCGAACTTCGTCCTCACCGTGCTCGACGCGGCGGAGGACCTGGCTTCGAATGCGGGGATTCCTCGCGACGTCGCCCGGTCGCTCCTGGCTCCGCTTGTACGTCAGACGGTCGAGAACTGGGCGAAGGACGGCGCTGCCGCTGTGCTGACCGGGCCCATCGCCCGCGGCGACGAGGAGACGGTCGCACGCCAGCGTGCTGTCGCCGAAGGGCTGGAGCTCGACGACCTGTTCGACGCGCTGGCCGCAGCCACGCGCGAGGTCGCTGCCCGACCCACCGCCACCGCACCCGCCACCGCACTCGAGGAGCCCCCGGCATGAGAATCCTCCGCACGATCCGCGAGGTCCGCGCCGCGATCCGAGAAGCCAGAGCCGCGGGTGGGACCATCGGCCTCGTGCCCACCATGGGTGCTTTCCACGATGGCCATCTCTCCCTCATGCGTGCCGCGCGCGAGGCGTCCGACCTCGTCGTCGTGTCGCTGTTCGTCAACCCGACCCAGTTCGGCGCCAACGAAGACCTCAGCGCGTATCCGCGCGACGAGGCCCGCGACGCCGGACTCGCGGAGGCCGCGGGCGTCGACATCCTCTTCGCTCCCACCGCGTCCGAGATCTACCCCGACGGGTTCGCGACGAACATCCACGTCGCCGGTCTCACCGACGTGCTCGATGGCGCGAGTCGTGGGGCGCACCACTTCGACGGCGTCGCCACGGTCGTCACCAAGCTGTTCGGGATCGTCCGACCGGACGCCGCGTACTTTGGGCAGAAGGACGCGCAGCAGGTGCTCGTCGTCCGCCGCATCGTGCGGGACCTCGACCTCGACGTGCGGATCGTCGCCTGTCCGATCGTGCGGGAAGCGGACGGCCTCGCCATGAGCTCCAGGAACGTCTACCTCGACGCGGAGGCCCGCGTGCAGGCCTCCGCTCTGAACCGGGCGCTCGATGCCGGGGCTGCGGTGTTCGAGGCGGGTGATCCGAACGCGGGGAGCATCCTCTCCACGGCGAGACGAGTGCTCGCCGATGCCGGGATCGACCCCGAGTACCTCGAGCTCCGAGATGCCGAGACGCTGCGCCCCCTCGCCCGCGTCGATCGTGACGCCCTGCTCGCGGTCGCCGCACACATCGGGGCGGCCCGCCTGATCGACAACCACGTCCTGCACGTCGCCGATGCCTCGGCGACAACCGATACGGAGGTCAGCGCATGAGCGCTCATGCCGCTCCCCGCACCCAGGTCACCCTCGCCGCCCTCGGGGCGAAGAAGGCGGCCGGTGAGCCCATCGTCATGGTCACCGCGTACGACCACCCGGGCGCACAGATCGTCGAGGCCGCCGGCGTCGACGTGGTGCTCGTCGGCGACTCGGCCGCGATGACCGTCCTCGGCTACGACAGCACGGTGCCGGTCACGCTCGACGAGATGCTGATGCTGACCAAGGCGGTGCGGCGGGGGCTCACAGTGCCTCTCCTCGTCGGCGACCTGCCCTTCGGCTCGTACGAGGCCTCCGACGAGCTCGCCATCGCGACCGCGCAGCGCTTCATCAAGGAAGCCGGCTGCGACCTCGTGAAGATCGAGCGCGGCGGGACGACGGTCCAGCGCGCCAGGGCGCTCGTGCAGGCGGGCGTCCCGGTCGTCGGGCACGTCGGGCTCACGCCGCAGACTGCCACCGCGCTCGGGGGCTACCGTGCGCAGGGGCGCTCCGCCGAGGCCGCGCTGGCCGTGATCGAGGATGCGCTCGCGTTGCAGGATGCCGGGTGCTCGATGATCGTCGTCGAGGCGGTGCCGTCCGAGGTGACGGCTGCGCTCATGCCGCTGCTGGACGTCCCCGTGATCGGTATCGGAGCGGGTGGCACGGCCGACGGACAGGTGCTCGTCTTCCACGATCTGCTCGGACTCTTCGACGGGTCGGCCGCCAGGTTCGTCAAGCGGTATGCCGAGCTGCGGACGGACGCCATCGCGGGGGTCGGGGCGTACGCATCGGAGGTGCGCAGCGGCGCTTACCCCGCGTCCGAGCACGGATACGCGATGGCGCAGGGGGAGGCCGCGCGTCTCGAGGAGCTGCTCGCGCGCCGGTAGTTCGCGCCCCGCCGACGGCTCGTGTTCGCAACTCTTCTGCACCGAAGACGGCTTCATCGAGTTCTCGACAATCGGTGGCTTCGAGTCCTGGGGTGATGCCGGGGACGACCTAGCGTTGCGCGGATGGAACTCTCCGAGCACGTCCACGTCACGTGGGCACTTCATGTCGAGATGTCGGTCTCAGGATGCCCCGAGCTCACCCGCGTCATCGGTGTGCCTCGGGATGCCCCCTCGTACTGGCTGATCGAGGCCTATCGGCTGAGTCTCGGGCTCGATCCGGAAGCGCCCGAGCTCGAAGCGGACGCGGGTCGGTCGCTGCACATCGACCTGTGCCCCTGGCGGGCCCCGACGCAGCAGGTGTCGGTCCCCGGTGTCGCCGATGTGGTCGACGTGGTGATCAGCGGGCCGTACGCGACACGGATGGGCGACCCGCGGGTCACCGTCGTCGACGCGGAGTCCGTCCCGGTGCTCCCGTCGCCGGTGGGAAGCTGGCAGACACAGCGACCTGCATTCCGCGCAGAGCATGTGGGGTTCGAGCTCGCCCAGCGGTTCGGCCTGGTGCAGCCGCGCCTCGACCCTGCGGCTTGCGGGGTCGGCGGCGATGCTCTCCGTCCGTTCTCACCGCTGGCGGCACTGTGCCAAGGGCTCTCCCCGGTGCGTCGTCTCGCCCTCCTCGCGCACCTCGACGACGCGGAGCTCAACGACCCGGTGCCCTTCGAGGAGACCCCGGCGGGCTCGGAGTTCGCGGAGTCGGCGACGGCCGGCATCCGGATGCTCGTCGCGCGGATCGGCCCCGATGGTGTCGATCAGGATCCGACCGATGGGTGGCTGCCCCGCGCGATCGTCTCCGATGCCGTCGACGCCCTCGACTGGCCGGACACGGCGGTGCCGGGCCTTCCCGACCCTGCCGATGCTCTCGCGTCGCTCGCACGTCGGACCAAAGCGATGCGCAGGCTGCGCGGGCATGTCGTGGTCACGAACCTCGGACGCGGGCTGGCGGACGGTGAAGTGCGGGCATTCCTACGGATCATCGACGGCGTGCGGGCGCTGGGGAGAGAGAGGCTGTTCCCCAGCGCCTGGCCGCGTGCCGTGACCCTCGCCCTCCTGGCCGTCGCCGATGGCTCCGCCTCGACCTTCGACGAGCTGGTCGGCGTCGTCGCGCGCGGTGAGGCTGCGGTGGAGGAAGGGCCGGGTGACGGAAGGTTCTCCGAGTGGTCGCCTCGGTCAGGCGACGTGTCAGCGGTGCAGCGAGTGGTCGAGAGTCTCTGTGCGCTCTCGTCGCCGAGCGCGTTCGGCTCGATCACCCCCGCGATGCGCGCCGTCGCGCGGGCGGCGCTCCAGTGACACGGCGGGCGCGTGTCGACGGCAGTAGGCGCGTGCGGATGCGCGGCGTCAGCCGGTCTGTGTCAGCTCTTCTTCGTCAGTTCTTCCGGGTGAGGGCGCGCACGCGGCGGACAGCACGTCCGGCGAGGTCCTTCAGCCGGCCGCCGGGCCACTCGCGGTGCAGTTCGACCGTGCCCTGGTCGGTCGCCACGAGGGTGCAGGAGCGGCCCGCGAGGAGCGGGGACCGTCCGGCGCGGGCGAGCACGGCAGGGGAGGCTTCGAGCGGGGTCTCGAAAGTCCACCCCGCATGTCGGACCTTCACGGTCAGCGCTCCTCCGCGGGAGTCGTCGTCGGGACCGAACACCTTGACGGGGTCGATCGCCACGCGGGCGGAGTCGAGCTTGCGGGGAAGTCGACCTCCGAGACGGCGCTCGGCACCGGTGTCGCGGTCGCGGAGGAAGAGGTCAACCCGGTCGTTGCGCAGCTCGCGGTTGGCGACCACGAGGTTCTCCGGGAGTCCCTCGGTCGTCGAGGCCGGGAGCGAGATGAGTCGCGTCACCTTCTTGGGGCGTGCGGATCCGGACTCGGCGTCCGTCGACTCTTCGACCGCGGATTCGAAGACGAACGCGTCCTGGCCGCTCCTCGTGAGGGTCACGCGGATCGTGAAGTGCAGACCGCCACCGCGAGACCAGTGCACCTCGGTCACGACGGCGCGACAGGTGATCTCGGATTCGAAACGCGCGAGCTCCAACAGGTCGTCACGTCGCCCGGCGCGCAGCAGAGCGGCGCGGATCCGATGCGGGAATCCCAGGCCGGCATCGACGCCGGGTCCGAAATGCTCCTGCGTCAGGGGCGTGACCACATCGAGCAGGCGTTCACGGTAGTCGTCGGGGTACCTGGCCATCTGTCGGCCCGAGAGCCGCTTGAGGATCTTGCCTCGGAACCAGTGCCGCAGAAGGCGATCGCGCAGCTTTCCCGGCTCGGTGTGCGCTTCGACGAGGTCGAGCACCGTTTCGAGATGCGGGAAGTACGACTCCGGGTCGATGCGCGAAGAGCTCGCGCTGCCCGGCTCCTTGACCCAGGCGTAGCACGGCTCGCTCGCCAGGACCGAGATCCTCGACGCCGCGAAGTACGCCTGCATCACGAAGAGATGGTCTTCCAGCCGCACCTTGCCCTCGGGAAAGCGGATGCCGTTGGCCCGAAGGAAAGAGGTGCGGAACATCTTGTGCGGCGTCAGCATCTCGAGCAGCGGGTCGGTTCCGAGGACCGCATCCGGGATGTCGTGGCTGAAGATCCGACTTGGAAGGCGGCGGCCGATGCCCACCTCCTTGCCGATGATCACATCGGAGGAGTGCAGGTCGGCGTAGTCGCACAGCTTCTCGAGTGCACGGTCGAACAGATAGTCGTCCTGATCGACGAACTGCACGTACGTCCCGCGAGCCGCATCGACGCCGTGGTTGCGCGGCATGCCGGGCCACCCGGAGTGCGCCAGCGACAGCACGCGTACGTGGGGGCGGTCGCGGGCGATGTCGGCCAGCCGAGCAGAGGTGGGCTCGCCGGATCCGTCGTCGCACAGAAGCACTTCGAACGACGCAGTGCCAAGACTCTGGCGATCGAGTGACGCGATGAGATCGTCGAACGAGGGGCCAGGTCGCCACACCGGTACGATCACGCTCACACGGATGGTGCCCGCGTCGCTGCTGCTCATCTCCGGTCGATCACTCTGTGACAAACGTCTCACTCCCCCAAGTCGACAACTCCCAGAGCTAACCACGTCTTCCTGTGTGCGTCACCGGGCTTACGCGACGGCCGGGCGTGTGCGCGAGGGCCTCGACTCGGGCTGTCTGTCGCGGGTGAAGCGCCGGCGCGGGTCAGGAGGCGATGCTCGGTGCGCGGTCGCTGTCTGCGCGAGAACCGATCTCCGCCCACACCGAGTCCAGGGAGAGACCCAGCACGTCGGTCACGGCCGCGATCGTCGAGAAGGCAGGCGTGGCCACGCGCCCAGACTCGATCTTCCGCAGCGTCTCGGGGGAGATCCCGGCTTCCAGCGCGACCGACAGCATCGACCGATCTCCGCGCGCCCGACGCAGGACGACACCGAGGCGCTCACCGCGTTCGATGTCTTCGGGGCTGAGGGGGAGGCGGACCATCATGGCGCCTATTCTAATACCGGGATAGTATTACCGGGATTGTTATTGGAACAACGAGGGAACATCGTGATCGAGATACTGAACGCCGACCAGCTCGGTCGTGCACGGGCGACGGGCGCCCTCGTCGGCGACATCCTCCAGGAGCTGAAAGCTCGCGCCGCGGTCGGTGTGAACCTGCTCGACCTCGACCGATGGGCCCGCGAGCTGATCGAGCGCGCCGGCGCCGAGTCCTGTTACGTCGACTACGCGCCTTCATTCGGCCGCGGACCCTTCGGTCACTACGTCTGTACCGCGGTGAACGACGCGGTACTGCATGGCATGCCCCACGACTATCGGCTCGTCGACGGCGATCTGCTCACGCTCGACCTGGCCGTCACGCTGCGAGGAGTCGCCGCCGACGCGGCCATCAGCTTCGTGGTCGGCGGGAATCCTGCCGCCGAAGACCTGGCGATGATCGCGACGACCGAGCGCGCGCTCGCCGCCGCCATCGCCGTCGCGCGTCCCGGAGTGCGTATCGGCGACCTCTCCCATGCGATCGGAGCTGTCCTGAGTGCTGCCGGTTACCCGATCAACCTCGAGTTCGGCGGGCACGGCATCGGATCGACCATGCACCAGGATCCTCACGTCGCGAACGACGGTCGACCGGGCAGGGGATATGTGCTTCGCCCCGGCCTGCTGCTCGCCCTCGAACCCTGGGTCATGGCCGACACGGATGAGCTCCGCACGGATGCCGGCGGTTGGACTCTGCGGAGCGCCACCGGATGCCGCACGGCGCACAGTGAGCACACGATCGCCATCACCGAGGGCGGCGCCGAGATCCTGACGCTGCCGTCCCGCTGACCCGGCATTCGGATCCAGAACTCCCACCCCGCGCTCAGGGTTAACGATATATCGTTGAGTATCGTTCACACCTACAGCGGGAGGTCATCATGAGCAACGCATTCCCCTCCAACCCGTTCGGCGGCAGCGGCGGATCCGGCAGCAGCGGCGGATCCGGCGGGTTCTTCGGCGGACCCGGCTTCGGCGCCGGCTCCGGTGGACCGGCATCCGCGATCTTCGAGGCGATGGACCAGCTCCGGAAGTCCTTCGAGTCCCGCCCCTCCGGCGGTTCGCGCATGGCCCGCGGTGACGTCCGTACGGCCGTGCTCTCCCTGCTGGCCGAGAAGCCGATGCACGGCTACCAGATCATCAACGAGATCGCCGAGCGCAGCGGCGGCACGTGGAAGCCGAGCGCCGGTTCCGTGTACCCGACCCTGCAGTTGCTCGCCGACGAAGGGCTGATCGAGGCGGAGGAGCAGAACGGCCGTAAGACCTACTCGCTCACCGAAGCCGGCCGCGCGGTCGCCGACGAGAGCTCGGAGACCCCGGCCCCCTGGGTCTCGTCGAACGGCAAGGATGGTCAGCGCGACAACGCCCGCTTCCACGCTCTGCCGAAGGCGGGCGTCGACCTCGCCGCCGCGGCTGCCCAGGTGGGTCGCAGCGGGTCCGCTGAGCAGGTGCAGCAGACGATCGAGGTCCTCGACGAGGCCCGCCGTAGGCTGTACACGATCCTCGCGCAGGACTGACCGCGCAGTGCGGCATCGAGTGGGGGTCTGCGAAGGGACCACGCGATGACGGATGCTGCGGCACACGGCGTGCACCGCGCCAGGTACCGTCGCATCCTGTCGTTCGCCGGTCGCGAGTTCTTCAAGATCTGGTGGTTCGAACTCGTCCTGCCCCGCTTCGGCATGAGCCGAATCGCGGAGCGGACACGCGGGCAGCGGATGCAGACGTTCGCTCGTCGGTTCCATGTGCTCGCCGTGGAACTCGGCGGACTCATGATCAAGGTGGGACAGTTCATGTCGTCGCGCCTCGACGTGCTGCCGCCGGAGATCACGAAGGAGCTCGAGGGGCTGCAGGACGAGGTTCCGCCCGTGCCCACGCCGGCGATTCGTGCGCTCGCCGAAGCCGAGCTCGGGATCCCGCTCGAACGTGCCTATGCCTGGTTCGATGAGAACCCCGTCGCGGCGGCTTCCCTCGGGCAGGTGCATCGCGCCCGACTGTCGGCGCTCGATGCGGCGGACACCGGGCTCGGCGAGGTCGTCGTGAAGGTCCAGCGACCCGGCATCGACGAGATCGTGGCGGTCGACCTCGCGGCGCTCCGCCGGGTCGCGCGCTGGCTGACGCGCGTGCGCATCGTCGCCGACCGGGTGGATGCGCCCGCGCTCGTGGAGGAGTTCGCCGCGACCAGCCTCGAGGAGATC
Organism: Microbacterium sp. Ag1; assembly: GCF_001005635.1. NCBI lineage: Bacteria > Bacillati > Actinomycetota > Actinomycetes > Micrococcales > Microbacteriaceae > Microbacterium > Microbacterium sp. Ag1. The sequence goes on along the minus strand of NZ_LBCR01000023.1, from coordinate 91,553 downwards.
GACTACCTGCATGAGGCCGCGAGCGCGGAACGCTTCCGCGAGAACTTCGCCGACGATCCCCGCGTCGACACCCCGGAGATCGTCTGGGAGCGCTCGACCCGTCGGGTGCTGACTCTCTCGGATGTCACGGCCATCAAGATCAACGACATCGAGGCCCTCCGCGCCGCAGGAATCGATCCGTCCGAGGTCGCCGCGGTGTTCGCCGAGGTCATGTTCGATCAGGTGTTCACGCACAGTTTCGTGCATGCCGACCCCCACCCCGGCAACATCTTCGTCACGCCTTCGCCGGTGGTCGAGGGCGGCACGGGGCGCGGTTTCCGCCTCACGTTCATCGACTTCGGCATGATGGCCGAGATCCCCGCGAGCCTCCGCGACGGATTGCGCACGCTCCTGATCGCGGTGGCCGGCCGAGACAGTCGTGGCCTCGTCGCCGCCGCGCAGGAGATCGGCGTGCTGCTGCCTTCCGCCGACACGGCCGAGCTCGAGCGCGCGCTCACCACGTTGTTCGCCCGTTTCGGCGGCATGGGGTTCGCCGAGTTGAGCAAGGTCGATCCGCGCGAGTTCCGTGATTTCGCCGAGGAGTTCGGCGACATGGTGCGCTCGCTCCCGCTGCAGCTGCCCGAGAACATGCTGCTGCTCATCCGTGCCGTCTCACTGACCTCCGGCATGTGCAGCGGTCTCGATCCCGCGTTCAACGTGTGGGATGCGGCAGAGCCCTACGCCGGCCGTCTGCTTCGCGACGAGAGCGGCAACATCGTGCAGGCCTTCGCGAACCAGGCGATGGGCACGATGTCCACGACCTGGGCGTTGCCCGGCCGCATCGACACGATCATCACGCGCCTCGACGACGGCAACGTCACCTTCGACACCTCACGACTCGAACGCCGCCTGGACCGGCTCGAGGGCATCGCGCGCCGCATCGGCTCCGGCGTCCTGTTCGCGGCGTTCCTGGTCGGCGGTGCGCTGCTCGTGCCGTCGGTGCCGCCCCTGGGCATCACCCTGGTCTGCGTCTCCGCCCTCCCGCTGCTGCACTCGCTGTTCGGCGGGCGCCGCTCGCGCTAGCTGCGACGCGCCCGAAAACCCAGAGCAGACAGCGTCCGCCCGGCGCGTCGCTGCCCGACGCGCCGCGGTTCGCGCGGACTCTCTGGGTTTCGGCCCCGACACGGTCGGACACCTCGCATGACAAAATGGACTCTCATGGACACTCCTGACGAGAAGCCCGACGAACGCTCCGCAGGATCGAACCCTCCGCGTCCGCGCACGGACACAGTCGGAACCGGTGCCAACCGCCTCCCGGCCAAGGCTTCGGAGACTGCCCGCAAGATCGTCCGCGACATCACGACCGTCCCGCCGCGCAGCGTGCACCCGGCGCTCGTTCCCGGTGTCTCGGTCGAGGAGACGGGGCGCACCTACCGCACCGACCCGCTCGTCTTCGGTGTCGCCGCCGCGTTCGCCCTCGGCTTCATCGCCTGGGGTGTGTTCGCGGGCGACAACCTCGCCGGCACCACGAGCACGGTCCTCGCCTGGGTGGTGGAGTACTTCGGCTTCTTCTTCACGACGATCGCCACGATCATCCTCGTGTTCATGCTGTTCGTCGGCTTCAGCAAGTACGGGCGCATCCCGCTCGGCCGTGACGACGAGGAGCCCGAGTTCTCGATGTTCTCGTGGATCTCCATGCTCTTCGCGGCCGGCATGGGCATCGGCCTGGTGTTCTGGGGTGCCGCTGAGCCGCTGACGTTCTTCGAGAACCCGCCGCCCGGCACCGTCGAGGCGAACACCCTCGAGGCCATGCACACCGCGCAGACCCAGGTGCTCTATCACTGGGGTCCGCAGGCCTGGGCGTTCTACGCGCTCGTCGGTGGAGCCATCGCGTACGGCGCCTACCGCCGCGGCCGCACGCCGCTGATCTCCTCGATCTTCGCTCCGCTGCTCGGCGAGAACCGCACCACGGGTCCGGTAGGCCGCACGATCGACATCTTCTCCATCATCGTGACGTTGTTCGGCACGGCAGCCTCCCTCGGACTCGGAGCGCTGCAGATCGGTCACGGTGTCGAGCTCGTCAGCGGCATCGGCCCACTCGGCAACGGCATCCTCATCGCGGTCATCGCGGTGCTCACGGCCTGCTTCATCGCCTCCGCGGTGTCCGGAGTCTCGAAGGGCATCCGCGCACTGTCGAACATCAACGCCGTGGTCGCGATCCTGCTCGCCTTCTTCGTGTTCTTCGTCGGTCCGACGCTGCTGATCCTGAACGTGATCCCGTCGGTCGCCGTGCAGTTCATCGGCGATCTGCCGACCATGATCGGCCGCTCCGCGTCGCAGGGTGAGACCGCGCAGGCCTTCCTGTCGAGCTGGACGATCTTCTACTGGGCATGGTGGATCTCCTGGTCGCCGTTCGTCGGCATGTTCATCGCGAAGATCTCCCGCGGGCGCACGCTCCGTCAGTTCGTGTCGGTCGTCATCGTGGTGCCTTCCGCCATCTCGCTCGTGTGGTTCGCGATCTTCGGCACGACGGCGATCCAGCAGCAGATGGACGGCGCAGGCCTCACCGTCGACCCGCCGGAGGAGGTGCTGTTCGGGGTGCTGGAGAACTTGCCGTTCCCGCTCATCACCAGCATCGTGCTCATCCTCCTCATCGCGATCTTCTTCATCACCGGGGCTGATTCCGCCTCACTCGTCATGGGCACGCTGTCCCAGCAGGGCCGCCCGGAGCCATCGCGGTGGGTCGCGGTGGTGTGGGGAGTGCTGGTCGGCGTGATCGCCGCGGTGCTGCTCGTGAGCGGATCGGAGGGCAGCGGGCTGCAGTCGCTGCAGAACGCGACGATCATCGCGGCGCTGCCGTTCGCGATCATCATGACGTTCATGATGATCGCGTTCATGAAGGACCTGCGGCGGGATCCGCTGATCCTGCGCGACCGGTATGCCCGCGCCGCCGTCCGCCACAGCGTCATGGCCGGGCTCGAGGAGTACGGCGACGACTTCGCCCTCGTGCCTGTCGAGTACGACCACTCGGAGGACGACCTCGCCTGGATCGACGAGGACACCGTCGACGACACGTTGGCCGAGGTGTATGAGGCCGCGACCGAGGCGATCGACATCATCCCTCCCGCGGAAGTGGATGCCGTTGTCGATGCCGCGTTGGAAGACGGTCCGAACGACCCGGACCCCGCCCCGCAGCCGCGCGCGGATTGAGGGTACCCCGGCCTCGTCTGCGGGCGTCGGGTCAGGCGTTCACGCGGGATCAGGCGACTTCGCGGTGAAGTCGCCTGATCCGGCGGGTTCGCCTGTCCCGGCGGGTTCGCCTGGGACGGCGGGTTCGCCTGGGACGGCGGGTTCGCCTGGGACGGCGGGGTCGCTGGTCTCCGCGGGGTGGGGCGGCGCCGATGGAGAGGTCTCGAGGTCCTCGGCGGCGGCCGTGATGCGTGCTGCCATGCCCGCGAAGATCGCGCCGTGGAAGGGCAGCACGGCGAGCCAGTAGAGGCGTCCGGTGAGACCGCGCGGGAAGAAGATCGCGCGCTGCTCGTAGCGGGCGCCCTTCGCATCGGGCACGGCACGCAACTCGAGCCATGCCTCTCCCGGCACCTTCATCTCGGCGCGGAGGCGCAGCAGCGATCCGGCATCCGAGGTCTCCACCGCTTCGACGCGCCAGAAGTCGATCGCGTCGCCCACGCGTGCGGCGGTACGGCTGCGGCGCCCGCGGCTGAGGCCTACGCCGCCCACGATGCGGTCCATCCAACCGCGCACCGCCCACAACAGGGGCGAGGAGTACCAGCCGTTCTCTCCGCCGATGCCGAGGATCACGCGCCACAGCTCTGTGGGTGACGCGGTCGTCGTGACCGAACGGGAGTCGGTGAACACGGTGCGTCCCGCCCAGTCGGGATCGCTCGGCAGCGGGTCGCTCGGAGCGCCCGAGACCTCGGAGTCCTGCCAACTGGTCTCGATGGTGTCGCCTCGCACGCGGCCGAGCGCCAGGTCGACCGCGCGCCGATACGGGGTCAGACCGCCTTCGGGCTGGGGGATCAGCTCGTCGATGGCGTGATCCTTCATGATGCACTCGTTCTGCAGCGACGCCACGAGGGGGCGGGCGATCGATCGCGGGACCGGTGTCACGAGATTCACCCAGTGCGAAGCGAGGCCCGGAGTCAGCACGGGGAGGGCGGCGATGGCCCGCTGGCGCAGTCCCGCCTCCACCGCGTAGCCGTTCATCATCTGGCCGTAGCGCAGCACGTCGGGGCCGCCGATATCGACAGCGCGGTTCACGTCGGAATCCACCTGCGCTGCCCCGAGGAGGTAATGCAGCACGTCGCGCACGGCGATGGGCTGGATCCGGTTGCGCACCCATTTCGGCGCCGGCATGTACGGCAGCACGTCGGTGAGGTGGCGGATCATCTCGAACGACGCCGATCCCGATCCGATCACGACGCCCGCCTGCAGCACGAGTGTCGGCACTCCCGAGTCCAGGAAGATCTCGCCGACCCGCACACGCGAGCGCAGATGCGGGGAGAGCTGTGCATCATCCGGATGCAGACCGCCGAGGTAGACGATCCGCCGCACACCCGCTCGCGCAGCCGCCTCTGCCACCGTCTGCGCCGCGCGCTCGTCGCTCTCCTCGAAGCCCTTGCCGGCCGACATCGAGTGGATCAGGTAGTAGACGACGTCGACGTCGTCCATGGCCGCGGCGACGGCATCCGCATCATCCGCCGACCCCTCGACGATCTCGCAGTCGGCGCCCCACGGGAACGACGCAGCCCGCGCCGCGTCCCGCGCCAGCACACGCACGCGGTATCCGGCGTTCAGCAGCCGCGGAGTCAGTCGACCGCCGATGTAGCCGGTCGCCCCGAGCACCAGAGCACGCGGGGGAGTCCCGTCGTCGCGGGGGATGGCGCGCAGAGCCTCTTCACGACCGGTGGGCTGGGTGAGTTCGGACATGGCACGAGCGTAGGCCCGAGGATGCGCGCGCGGAAACGGGGTTGCGGCCTGCGTCGGGGATGAGTAGAGCTGCGACGCCGGGAGCACTGTCGGGGGCGCATGCGTGATCGTGTCGGTCGCGGCCTGCTGTGCACCGTACGATCGTAGACATGGCCTCCATCGAATCGATTCGACGACCTGTGCCCGACCAGGCATCCCGCCGCGCGCGCATCGCCGTCTCCGCGCTCTTCCTGACCAATGGGGCGCTGTTCGCGAACATCCTCCCGCGGTACCCGGAGATCAAGTCCGCTCTGGGGCTGGACAACCTCGGGTACGGATTCGCGATCGCGGCATTCCCCGCCGGAGCCATCGCCGCCGGCCTTCTGGCCGCAGTACTCATCCGTCGGTTCGGTTCCGCTCGCATCGCCGTGATCGGCACCGTGTTGACGAGCTTGGGTCTGTTGTCGGCGGCCCTCGCTCCGTCGGGCCTGCTGTTCGCGGTCGCCCTGTTCCTCGGCGGAGCGTCCGACGCGATCACCGATGTCGCCCAGAACGCCCACGGCCTGCGGGTGCAGCGTCGCTACGGGCGGTCGATCATCAACGGCTTCCACGCCATCTGGTCCATCGGCGCGGTGCTGGGTGGGGCGATGGCTGCAGTGGCGATCGCGCTGGAGCTGCCGCTGGCCGTGCACCTGGGCATCTCGACGGCCGTGTTCGCCACGGTCGCGCTCGTCGCCCTGCGCTTCTGCCTCCCCGGCCGTGACGACGAGGTCGACGAGGAGGCCGCGGCCGAGCCGGCCGAGCTCGCCGGAACACTCCGTCGCGGAGTGACGCCGCGTACCGTCATCGCGATCATCGCCCTGACTCTCATCGCCATGGCCGGCGCCGTCGCCGAGGATGCGGGCAACTCCTGGGCGACTCTGTATCTCGCCGACTCGCTCGGAGCCGCTGCGGCGATCGCTCCTCTCGGTTTCATCGCCCTGGTCGGTGCGCAGTTCATCGGTCGGATCATCGGCGATCCGCTCACGGACCGCTTCGGACAGAGGTGGGTCGCGCGGGTCGGCGGCGCCATCGCGGCGGTCGGCATGACGCTGGCGCTCGCGTATCCGTCGGTGCCCGGCACGATCCTGGGGTTCGCGGCCGTCGGCTTCGGCATCGCCACGCTCATCCCCGCGGCGATGCATGCCGCGGACGAACTGCCGGGACTGCGGCCGGGCGTGGGGCTCACGGTCGTGTCGTGGCTGCTGCGCCTCGGGTTCCTGCTGTCTCCGCCGTTCGTGGGGTACATCGCCGAGAACGAGAGCTTGCGGGCGGGGCTCCTCGTCGCGCCGGTGGCCGCCCTCGTCGCCGTGGTGCTGGCGGGCTTCCTCGAGAAGCGGCGTCCCCGCGTCTGAGTCCGGCACGGGGTGCTGCGGCTTGGGTGCCGGTGTGCCCTTGCGTTCCGCGGGTTCCGGATGGCGGAAGAAAACACGGATGCCGGGCGGTCTTCCTGCGATTCCTCATGCATTCGTGATTTCCTCCGACAGGTGACGCCGGCGTGAGGCGCGATGCAGAGTGAGCTATATGAGGTGAGCAGTGACGTACTGCAACCCTAGGGTTGCGCATGGAGTCGAGAGGTGCAACTCTGGAGTTGCAGTCGGCTGATCCGGCCGGCGGGACATGCAGGAAATCCCGAAAGGACCCATCATGGTGAACATGACCCACAACGAGGCATCCGTCGTCGACGAGGAGACATTCTCGGTGCGGCGGAGCATCCAGATCGCGGCACCCGTCGACAAGGTGTGGCGAGCCGTGGCAGAGCCGCAGCACATTTCGCGCTGGTTCGGGCGCACGGTGCTCGAGGGTAGCGGCGTCGGAGCGATCGGCACGATGACGTTCCCCGACTACGACGTGATCCCCCTCCGGGTCGAGGAGTTCGACGAGCCGCGGCGCATCACGTACCGATGGAACAATGACGATGCCCTCGGCGCGCTTCCGGACAGCATCGACGAGTCGACCTCGACCGTCTTCACCTTCACGCTCGAGGAGGCGGATGGCGGCACGCGGCTCACGGTCGTCGAGAGCGGGTTCGAGCGCACCTCCGACCCCAGGGCCAACCTCGAGTCGCACCGTACCGGCTGGGATCTGGAGCTCGACAAGATGGTCGCGCTCGTGGAAGGCGAAGCGTGACGACCGAGACACTGCTTCCCGTGTTCGCGGCACTCGCGGACGAGACGCGCTGGAGCATCCTGACGGCACTCGGCGAGGGGGATGCCTCGGCATCCGCCCTCGCCGGGCGCCTTCCGGTGTCCCGTCAGGCGATCGCCAAGCACCTCGCCGTGCTGCAGGAGGTGGGACTCGTCGAGCCGGTCCGGGTGGGGCGCGAGGTGCGCTTCCGCGTCGTCGGTGCCGAGCTCTCCGCGACGGCCGCGAAGCTCGACGTGATCGGACGCGAGTGGGACCGCCGCCTCGCTGCGATCAAGGAGATCGCGGAAGGGCTGTAGCGCGGGGGTCACTCCGCCGCGTGGGGGCCCTTCTCGTCCCGGATCACATTCCGGAGCTCCTGGTCGAGGTCGGATGCCTCTTCTATCGACGCGGTCATACCGGCGAGGAACCGTGTGACCACGGCCCGCTCCTGGTCGGAGAGCTCGTCGACCAGGGTGAGCATGCGGCGATGCATGGCACCGAGGGTGGCCCTGACCTCCTCGTCGCTGCTCACGCTCGGAACCACGACTCCGGCGCGGCGGTCCGTCGGATGCGCCTCGCGACGGACGTGTCCGCCCTTCTCGAGGCGGTCGATGAGAGTGGTCGTCGAAGCGGTGGAGATGTCGAGCATCCTGGCGATGTCGATCGGACGGACGATGCGGCCCGCGCGCTGCTCGCGCAGCAGGAAGCGCAGCGCCATCAGGTCGGTCTCGTTCATGCCCATCGAAGCGCGGGTGCGCGCACGCATCGCGGTCTCGGCCGCGCGGTAACGCCGCAGCATGTTCAGGACATCGACGGTGCTGGCGCTCTCGGCGTCGGGGTACCAGTACCCCGAGCGTGCGTACTCCTGGGGCTCGGTCATCAGGCCACCGCCTCTCCGTCTGCCACGGGAGAGGACTCCCGCGTCAGCATCTCGATCGCACCTGTCGCGACCCCGGCGGGGACGATCAGGAGGAAGCCGCCCGTGATCGCGTCGTTCTCGGCCACGATGATCTGCTCGATCCGATCGCGCGGGACGGTGGGGAACTGTCGTTCCAGGCGCTCGAGGAGAGCGGCGTAGTCGATGTACATCTCGTCATCGAGTGCGGATCGCTCGACCATGACGTCCTTTCTTGCGGTGTATCCATCCTCTCACCCGTGCGACAGTGTGATGCACGCGGGATTTTGCTAGTCAGACAGATAAAAAGACTTCCGAGCTAAGATGGGTTTCGGAATCGACGAGGGGTGTGATGGGGAACAGTCTGGGGGTCATGGCGTCTCGGCTCGACCGCGACGTCGATGAACTGCTGCGCGTGGAGGCGCGGCTCGCGCGGCGCCTCGTGGCGGGGCGCCAGCCCAACGAGACCGACCGCTCGGCCCTTCGCTTCATCGCAGCGGCCCCGGTCGATGCGCCCGTGACTCCGAGTGATCTCGCCGCTCACCTGGGGGTCAGTACTGCGGCGATCACCTCCGTGATCAGGCGTCTGTCCGATCGCGCTCAGATCGTGGTGACGGCGCATCCGGACGACAGGCGCTCGAAGGTGATCCGTCCTTCACTCCGCGACATCAACTCGCCCGCGGACGAGGTCTCGCGGCGGGTGGCGCGGGTGGAAGAGGAGTTCACCTCCGCCGAGCTTGCCGTGATCTCGAGGTTCCTGCGGCGGCTCACGGCGGAGATCGATGCGATCGAATAGTCTCGTTTGCCATTTAGCTAGCTAAACTAGTAATCTAATTCCTGTACAAAACGCACAGGAATGAGGGACTCATGGGCCAGCTCAGTTACGCCGGGGAATCGCAGATCGTGGAGATCGACGATGCGACACTCGCCCACCTTCGACTCGTCACCGTGACCAAGCTCCGCCGAGGAGAATCGTTCCCGCTCACCCTGCGCACGTCGCGATCGGGCACGGAGACGCTGTGGATGCACGCCTCGATTCCCGTGCGCTTCGCCGTCGCGGAGGAGATCGAGCTTCAGCGCCCGCTGCTGGTCAAGATGATGGCCGCAGCGAGCTCTGCGCACGGTCTGGACCTGACGGACATGGAGCTGGCGCCGCTCCTCTCTCCGGCGCCTGCGATGCACGCGGTCGCCTGATAACTCGCCTCCGCCGCCGACGTGCTCCTGGGCAAGGCGTGCGCGACGACGGCCGAGGCTCGCAGCGACGACATCGGGGGGTGTCTGCTTCGCTGCTGATGGCATCCGACCACCGGGAATCGGGTCCCGGGGTCGGATGCCATTCGTTCAGAGGGCGGTGTAGCCGCCGTCGACCAGATGGTAGCTGCCGGTGATGAAGCTCGCGGCGTCACTGGCGAGGAACGCGATGAGGTTCGCGACCTCGTCGGCCTGCCCCAGGCGTCCGATCGGGTGCTTCGACACGAGGAAGTCCTTCGCCTCGGGTCCCATGTTCGCGAGCAGCGGGGTGTCGATGAACCCGGGGCCTACGGAATTCACGCGCACGCCCTGTGCCGAGTACTCGAGTGCCGCCGACTTGGTCATGCCGACGACGCCGTGCTTGGCGGTGACGTAGGCGGGGGAGTTGGCGAACCCGACGCTGCCGAGGATCGACGCGATGTTCACGACCGACCCGCCGCCGTTCGCGAGGATCGAGGGGATCTGCGCCTTCATGTTGCGGAAGACCGCGTTGAGGTTGATCGCGATGACCTTGTCCCAGGCCTCGTCCTCGTACTCGGCCGTCGGAGCGGACGCTCCGCCGATGCCGGCGTTGTTGACGCCGATGCGCAGCGGGGCGAGCGAGTTCGCCAGCTCGATGGAAGAAGCGATCCACGAGGCATCGGTCGCGTCGCCGACCGATGCCTCGGCGGTTCCACCGGTGGCGCGGATCTCCTCGACGACCGCGTTCGCGTGATCCGCGTTCAGGTCGTTGACCACGACGGATGCGCCGTTCTTCGCCAGCAGGAGGGCGGTCGAGCGACCGATTCCGCTGCCTGCTCCCGTCACGATCGCCGAGCGGTTCGAGACGTCGTACTGAGCCACGAGGGACTCCACTTCCGGGCGGGCACGGTGCCGGGAGATCTTCTCGGACGGTCCGTCCTTCACTCCAGCCTACGCCTGAAACGCGGAGGTGGATTCACATGAATGGACTAGTCGCGCCCGGAATCGCCCGCTCCCGGTGTCCAGATCGGATCAGGACTGATCGCCGCGGAGATACGGGTGCTGATCGACCCCAGCTGTCGCGCCTGCGCGGCGGTGAGCGTGTCGAAGACGAGACGCTGCACCAGCCCTATTCCGATGGGGTCGCTGCGGCGGTCGAGGCTGTGGCGCAGGTGCAGGATCTGTCACCGGACGCCATGAAGCAGGTCATCATCGGCAAGAACCGCACCACTCTGCTGGAGCGGTTCCTCGACCCGACCGAGGTGGCCGACCTGGTCGCCTACCTCGCGAGCCCCCGCGCGTCGGCCACGAACGGGGCGGCTGTGCGCGCGGACGGCGGGGTGCTCACGTCGATGCTGTGACCAGTCGAGGGGGCGATCGATGCCGCCGCGCCGCTTGGTCCGCGATGAGAGGTGGATTCACGCGGGGGATGCGTGCGGCAGTGAGCGTGCGAATGCGGAGATGTCGTCGGCGAGCAAGGCCGGCTCCTCGTGCGGCGCGAAATGGCCCCCGCGTGGCATCCGGGAGTAGCGGACGAGGTTGTACGTGCGTTCGACCCAGCTCCGCGGCGGCGACGCCAGGTCGTGCGGGAACAGGGCGACGGCGGTCGGCGCCTCCACCCGTTCTATGCGTGAGGTCAATCCCGCGGCGTGCTCGTAGTAGGGGCGGAACGACGTGCCGATCGAGTTCGTGAACCAGTACACGGACGCCAGTGTCAGCAGGTAGTCGTCGCTGAAGCGGGAGGAGACGTCGCCGCCGCAGTCGCTCCAGGATCGATGCTTCTCCAGGATCCACGACAGCAATCCGACAGGGGAGTCCGAGACAGCTGGCGCCAGTGTGAGCGGCCGCGTCTGCTGCTGATGCTGATATCCGCCTTCGGACGCCGACCACTCCTGTACCCGGTCGAGGTGAGCCTGCTCTTCGGCGGTGATCGACTCCTCGTCCACGTGTGCGGGAGCGGCTGTGGACAGCAAGTGGATGCCGACCACCTCGTCGGGGTACGCCTGCGCGAGACGAGAGGTGATCCCCGCTCCCAGGTCGCCGCCGTGCGCGAGGTATCGGGGGAAGGCGAGATGATCCGTCATCAGCAGGTGCCACAGGTCGTGCGTCTCAACGCCGAGTCGGGGGCGTTGCGGTGAGAACGGCAGTCCGGGAAGCGCGGGCACGATCACCGTGGCGGCGTGGGCAGTATCGCCCGCGAAACGCGACGGCGTCGCGAGGCGCCGAGCAACATCCACGAGTTCGAGTGCTGTGCTCGGCCAGCCGTTCGTGAGCAGAACGGGAACCCCGGTCCCTCCCTGCTCGGCATCGAAGCGGAGATAAGCGACAGGCGTCCCGTCGATGTCTGCCTGCCGCCAGGGCAGCTCCTCGATCTGTTGTTGCTGCGCGCGCCAGTCGAAGCGGTTCAGCCACACGTCGACGAGCCGGCGAAGCTCCGCCTGCTCGGTGCCCGCCTCCCAGCCCTCCACGGGCCACGGCTCGGCCCAGCGCGCGTTGCGCAGCCGCCGGCGCAGATCCTCGAGGTCATGCTCGCCGACGTCGAGGAGGGAGTGCCGGGACAAGGGAGACCTCTTCCTGGACGGCGTGGGCTGTGATGCGACGCTATCGCGGGGCACCGACACCGAGGCGCGATTCACGAATCCCCCTTGACACACCCGCCGCACAGGCATAACGTACAACCAAATGGTTGCACAAAGAGAACTGAGCGAAGCGGAGGTCGACCGTGTCTTCCACGCACTGGCGACGTCGACCCGGCGCGACATCCTGCGCCGGACGATCGAGCGGGAGCAGTCGGTCTCGACCCTCGCCTCCGAATACGAGATGTCGTTCGCCGCGGTGCAGAAGCACGTCGCCGTGCTCGAAGCCGCGAACCTCATCGTCAAGCGCGCCGAGGGACGCGAGCGGCTCGTCCGCGCGAACCCCGAGATGATCGCCCGCGCCAGGGCGCTCCTCGCCCGATACGAAGAGCTGTGGCGGTCGCGCATCGCCCGACTCGACGATCTGCTGGCCGAGACTCCTCGGTCCAACTCGTCCGACAGCACGAACACCGAACAAGGAGACTGAACATGCCTGTCACCGACGTCATCACCGATGCCGACAACCTGACCATGACCGTGGTCGCCGACTTCGCCGCCCCCATCGAGAGGGTGTGGAGCGCCTACTCCGACCCGCGGCAGCTCGAGCGCTTCTGGGGCCCTCCCGGATGGCCGGCCACCTTCACCGCGTGGGACCACACCGTCGGCGGTCGTGCGCAGTACTCGATGAACGGTCCGCGCGGGGAGAAGTCGTCCGGGTCGTGGGAGTTCATCTCGATCGATGCGCCGAACGCGTTCGAGGTCATCGACTCGTTCGTCGACGAGAACGGCACACCGCTCGACGGCTTCCCCGCCCAGCGGATGACCTTCGCCTTCGAGTCCACCGCCGACGGCACCCGCATGACCACAACGAGCCACTTCGACTCGGTCGACGCCCTCGAACAGGTCGTCGAGATGGGTCAGGTCGAGGGGATCAAGATGGCCATGGCGCAGCTCGACGCCGTGCTGCAGGATCTCCGCGACTATGCGCAGGGCAAGGGCACGCGGCTGGAACTGCTCGACGACACGCACGTGCGCATCACCCGGCTGGTCGATGGACCGCGCGAGCTGGTGTGGCGCGCGCACTTCGAGCCCGAGCTCATCCGTAAGTGGATGCTCGGACCCGACGGGTGGGAGATGACGGAGTGCGTCGCCGCCACCGAGGTCGGCCAGTCCTACCGGAACTCGTGGGCGCCGGTCGGCGACACCGAAGGGCAGCCGTTCGGGTTCGAGGGGGAGGCGCTCCTGATCGATGCTCCGCGCCGCGCAGTGACCACCGAGCGGATGCAGGGCATGCCGACCGAGACCCTCAACGATCTGAACCTGTATGAGGAGGACGGCGCGACCCTCGTCACGCTGCTCATCGAGTACCCGGACAAGGAGACGCGCGACATGATCCTCGCCACCGGCATGGTGGACGGCATGGAGTCGTCGTTCGCCCGCCTGGAGCGGGAGCTGCTCGCCGTCTGAGTGTGAACAACTCCTCAGGACCGGCCGGACCCCCGGCGGTCCGGCCGGTTCTCCGGCTCTCGGCGCACTGTTCTTGAGGAGTTGTTCACGCGCCGCCTGCCGCACCCGACGCGGAGTCGGCAGGCGGAACCCGATGAGGCGGGATAGGGTGGCGTCACGATGAGGATCACGCGCCGCACTCTGCTCCTCGGCGCCGGAGCCGGTGTCGCTTCGGTGCTGCTCGTCTCCTGCACCCCCGAACCTGCGCCCACGCCCACCCCGACGCGCACGCGTGAGCCGGAGCCTCCGCCCGGGGTTCCCGCCGCGGCAGGGAGCGTGCGCAGCACCTGGACAACGGACCCGTACTCTCTCGGCGCCGTCAGCTTCACCCCGGTCGGTGTGCTGTCCGATACCCGCTCCGCCTTGGCGCGACCCGTCGGCAAGCGGCTGTTCTTCGCGGGCGAGGCGACCGACGTCGACGCTCCCGGCACGGTGCGCGGAGCCATCGCCTCGGGCACCCGCGCCGCCGAAGAAGTCATGGTCCCGGCGACCTCGGGCGAACGCATCGCCGTGGTGGGCGCAGGACTCGCCGGCGCGACGGTCGCCGCGCTCCTCGCCGAGGGCGGCATGGAGGTAACGGTCTTCGAGGCACGAGACCGTGTCGGCGGGAGGATCCACTCGCGCCTCGACGACTCCTGGCCCGTACCGGCGCAGCTCGGGGCCTGGCTTTTCAACGCGGACGACAGCGAGGTGCTCGATCGCCTGAGCAGCGGGGAGGTCGGGATCGTCGATCTCTCCGGCGAACTCTGGCGTGGAGCCGATGGCGACATCGACCCGGTCGACCCGCAGCCTTTCGACGCCGCGATCACGACGGCCCAGGCTGCTCCCGAAGACACCTCCGTGGCCGACGCGCTGACCGCCGCGGGTATCGACCCTGCTGACCCCGCGACCGCCGCATTGCTCGCGATCCTCGCCGCCCGCACCGGAGCCGGCGCCGACGAACTCTCGAGCTGGTTCGCGCCGCCGTTGCCCACAGGAGACCCGAAGGCGGCGACGGGCGACCTCACGCCGTTCATCGAGAAGACGCTCGACGGCGTCACCGTCGGCCTCAACTCGCCCGTCGCGAGACTGGCGTACGACGACTCGGGGGTGAGCGTGCGTCTCGGTACCGGGGAGGCGCTGTCGTTCGACCGGGTCGTCGTCACCGTGCCGCTCGGGGTGCTGCAGGACCGGAGCATCGAGTTCGACCCGCCCCTGCCCTTCTCCAACCGCGGCGCGGTCTCCGCTCTCGGCATGGGCGCGATCGAGACGGTGTGGCTGCGCTGGGACGAGGCGTTCTGGGACAGCGAGGAGGCGATCTGGCACTCTGTCGGTGCCGACGTGGCGATCCCGACCTGGATCAACCTGCGACCCGCGACCGGGGAGAACGTGCTCGTGGGGATCGTGGGCGGAGCGGCTGCCGCCGACTTCGCGCAGCTCGACGAGGACGAGGCCATCGAAGCCGCCCTCGCCTCGCTCTCCCTCTACGTCTGACCGACGCGCTCGTCTATCGAGGCCTGCACGACCGTCGGAGTCTCCGCGCTCTGCTCGCCCTCCCTGCGCAGCGTTCGCGGCAGCGGCATGCGGCTGATGAGCACGAGCACCGAGGCGACCAGGGCGAACGTCGCGAGGGCGATCGCGGACGACACGAGGAACTCCAGCGGTCCGCTCACCTGTCGCGGGTCGAGGAAGTAGTAGGGGTACCAACCGATCAGTGGCCCACGGATCATCGTGAACACGCCCCAGAGCACGGGATAGGCGAGCGTCACCGGCACCACCCGCCACGGGACGGAACGGTGCCCGGGGGCGAGCGCCCATGCCGCCACCGTCACTGCGGGCAGCCAGAAGTGGAGCACCTGATCCGACCACGGGACGTCGATGCGGATACCGCGGACTCCGGCCTGCCAGACGAGGATGGCGAACACGAGTCCAGCCGTGATCGTCCAGGTCAGCACGAGAGCCAGCGCGACCGTGAGCCAGCGCGGATCGCGTGCCGTGCGCAGGGCGATCACGCCCGCGATGCTCAACAGCACCACGAACGCGATGTTCGACTGGTTGGTCAGATAGGCGAAGAAGTTCTGGCTGGCGATGGTGTTCGACGCCAGGCCCCAGGCGAGTCGATGGATGAGCGCCACGAGGCAGACGGCGGCGGCGCCGAGGCGGAGCAGGCCGAAGACGGTGCGGGCCTTCACCGCTGCGTCACCACCCATTCCGTCATCCGCCGAGTCTACGGACCGCTCCTCGGAGGAGCCGCCGTGCCGCAGCGGGCGCCCTCACCCGCGACGGTCGCTCAGCGCCGCGGCTCCCGGGTCGACCACAGCGCCAGAGCGACGAGCACGGGCTGGAAGAACAGTCTGACGAAGCGCTTCATGTCGGTGTCGAGACCGAATCCGTCGCGGTGGTGCATCCACTGCGCCACGTTGCCGGGGAACACGGCGACGAAGAACAGGGCGGCGATCGTGCCGACGGTGCGCCGACGGCGGCGTGCCAGCAGCAGAGCGGAACCGAGCGCGACCTCGGCCACGCCGGAGGCCAGCACCGTGGTGTCGGGGTCGAGGGGCAGCGACTCCGGCACCTGCGCCTGGAACTCCTCGCGCGCCACCGTGAGGTGGGAGACGCCGGCGAAGACGAGCGATGCGCCGAGGAAGATACGGCCGATGGTGCGGGCAGGAGTCGACATGGTGCGAGTGTACGCCTCCGCCACTGCGCTCAGATCAGCCGACGGAGTGCCTCTTCGAGCGAGACGCCCTGAGCCTCTGCACGGTCTCGCAGCCTCGCGTGCTCGTCGGACGACAGCGGGATGCGCAGCTCGATCGGGTCGTCCTCCGGCGCATCCAGCCCGTCGAGGAGATCGGAGGCCTCGGCCCACAGGGTCTCTGCGCCGGGCGCCGGTGTTGTGGGAGTGGAAGCCGGAGCCGAGGGGGCGGACGAGGCGACCGCAGCTGAGGCGGCGACCGCAGCTCCGGCATCCGTCACCATCGTGAAGCCCGGTCCTCGCCGCGGTTCCTGCTTGGCCTGGTACGCCTTCGCTGCCGCGTTCGCCCGCTCGTCGGCGGCCTCGTTCAGGGGGTGACCTGCGTGGCCCTTGACCCAGGAGAACTCGACGTCACGGCCGCGGATGGCTTCGTCGATGCCCTCCAGCAGGTCGCGGTTCAGCACCGGTCCGCCGTCGGACTTGCGCCAGCCCTTGCGCTTCCACCCCGGCATCCACTTGGTCACGGAGTCGATCACGTACCGGCTGTCGCACTCGATCAGCAGCTTCTCGTCGGTGCCGGCCGTCGCGCGCAGCAGTTCCAGCACGGCGCGCAACTCGCCCTGGTTGTTGGTGCCGTGCGGCGAACCGCCGGCCGCCCAGTTCGCGTCGTCGATGTACCAGGCCCAGCCGTTGGGGCCGGGGTTGCCCAGGGCGGAGCCGTCTGCGGCGGCGGTGATCGTCATCCTCCAACCGTAACGGTGGGGGACGACGCGGAATTCACCGCCGGACCACCATCGGGGTACCGGTGACCGGATCGGGTGTCACCACCGCGTCGATGCCGAAGACGTCGCCGACGCGCTCTGCCGTGATGAGTTCGGACGGGGTGCCGGTGGCGATCACGTGCCCCTCCTTCATGAGCACGAGGTTGTCCGCATACCGAGCCGCCTGGTTGAGGTCGTGCAGCACCGCGATGACGGTCTTGCCCTGCGTGTTGAGGTCCCGCAGCAGATCGAGCAGCTCGTACTGGTGCGCGATGTCGAGGAAGGTCGTCGGCTCGTCGAGCAGCATCACCGGTGTCTGCTGGGCGAGCAGGAGCGCGACCCAGACGCGTTGCCGCTGCCCACCGGACAGCTGGTCCACGTAGCGCTCGGCGAGGTCGGTGGTGTTGGTCGCGGCGAGAGCCTCGCGCGTGGCGGTGTCATCGGTGGACGTCCACCGCTGCAGTGCGGAGTGGTGCGGATACCTGCCGCGCGAGACCAGGTCGGCGACGCGCATCCCCTCGGGGGCGATGGCGTCCTGCGGCAGGAGTCCCATCCTGCGGGCGAGCTCCTTGGAGCCGTACTCGCCGAGCGCGCGTCCGTCGAACAGCACGTCGCCTGATTCGGGCTTCAGCACCCGGGCGAGGGCGCGCAGCACGGTGGACTTGCCCGAGGCGTTCGGCCCGAGGATCACGGTGAACGACCCCTCCGGCAGCGCCAGATCGACGCCGTCGACGACGACCTTGCCGTCATAGGCGACGACGAGTCCACGGGCTTCGAGTGCCGGGTGCGGCGTGGTCATTGTTCCTCCGGGTGTTCGAATCGCCCGAATGGTTCCGTTTCCGGGTGGGATGGAACCAATCGAGCGATTCGAAAGGGGTCAGCCGAGCAGGTCTTCGACCTGGTCGATGACAAGGTTGGCACCGATCACGCCGATGCCCACCATCCAGGTGTCGTCCTCCACCTCGAAGGCCTTGTCGCCGGCGGGGCCGGGCTGGGCGCCCCACAGTCCGGTGATCCGCTCCTGCGTGGTCGCGGTCGGGTCTCCGCCGGGGCTCATGTAGAACACCACGTCGCCGTCGATCTGCTCGTAGAGCTCGGGGCTGAGCTCCATCATCGAGTACTCGTTCCAGTCGCGGTCGGCGCCCAGGTCGAACCCCATGTCGGTGAGCAGCGAGCCCGAGAACGTGCCGGGCCCGTACAGGCGGAAGTTGTCGGCACGGAAGCGGACGATCGATGCGGTGGTGCCGTCGGCTTCGACCGCCGAGCCGACCTCGGACGCACGGTCCTCGACGCCCTTGATGAGCTCGTCCATCTTGTCGCTCTGGTCCACGGCGGCGGCGGTCAGCACGGCCTGCTCGGTCCAGTTGGTGCCGGTGTCCTCCGAGAAGACGGTGGGCGCGATGGCCGACAGCTCCTCGTAGAGTGCCTCGTGCCGCACCTTCGAGCCGATGATCAGGTCGGGGGCGAGGTTCGCGATCGCGTCGACGTCGGGCTCGGCGATGAAGCCGATCGATTCGGTGCCGTCGAGATCATCGGCGAGGTAGGCCGGGAAACCGCGTCCGGCCCCGATCTCCGGTGCGCCGACCGGAGTGATGCCCAGGGCGACCAGCGCGTCCATCTGCGGGGAGTCGAGCACGACGATCCGCTCGGGTACCGACTCGAACTCCGTCTCGCCCATCGCGTGCTCCACGGTATAGCTCGAGTCCGTGGCGGGAGCGGATTCCTCCGCTGCGGGGGTGCTCGAGCATCCTGTGGCGATCAGGGTGATCGCGGCCAGAGAGGCGACAGCGGTGGCGAGCGGACGGAAGCGCGTTCGATGAGGTCTGTTCACGTCTCACAACCCTAGTGATGTTTGGTTAGGCTATCCAAATATGAGTTCCGAACCGGTCGTCGTCACGCGTCGTCGTGCCCCGCTCGCGGCATCCCGCTTCCCCGTGTGGTTCGGCATCGCCCTGGTCGTGGCCGTGCTGGCGATCTCGCTGGCATTGAGCCTCGCCGTAGGTGCGCGGTTCGTGCCCCTCGGCGAGGTGGTGCTCTCGCTGTTCGGCACGGGGGACCAGAACGTCCTGAACATCGTCGGCGAGCTGCGCGTGACCCGCACCGTCAACGCGGTCATCTGCGGCGTCGCGCTGGGTGCTGCCGGTGTGCTGATGCAGGCGCTCACCCGCAACCCGATCGCGGACCCCGGGATGCTGGGGGTCAGCGCCGGCGCCTCGTTCGGCGTGGTCGCCGGCATGAGCGTGCTGGGCGCCCTCGGCGTCGGCGGCACGATCTGGCTCGCGCTCGCCGGAGCCGCTCTCGCTTCTGCGGTGATCTTCTGGTTCTCGGGCACCCGGTTCGCCTCCGGTTCGCCCGTGCGACTGATCCTCGCCGGCGTCGCGTTCTCGGCCATCCTGGCCGGGCTCTCGCAAGCGATCGTGCTGACGGATGAGACGGTGCTCGACGCGTTCCGCTTCTGGCGAGTCGGCTCCCTCACCGCCCGACCTGTGGAAGAAGCGCTGCCGCTGGTCGTCTTCATCATCGTCGGCGTGATCCTCGCTCTGCTGCTCGGGCCCGCACTGAACCTGATGGCACTCGGCGACGACAGCGCGATCGCCCTCGGGGTGAAGCCCGGTGTCGTGCGCGCGCTCGTGCTCCTCGCCGTCACGCTGCTGTGCGGCACGGCGACCGCGATCGCCGGTCCCATCGCGTTCGTCGGTCTCGTCATCCCGCATCTGCTCCGTCGCCTCGTCGGACCCGACCTCCGCATCGTGCTGCCGCTGTCGCTGCTCGCGGCCCCGGCGATGCTGCTTCTGGCCGACACCCTCGGCCGCGTGATTGGCGGAGGCGGCGAGGTGCAGGTCGGCATCGTCACGGCTCTGATCGGCGGCCCGCTGCTCATCGCCTTCGTGGTCGGCAGGCGGACGGCGGGGATCTCATGAGCCTGCGCACCGTCGCGCTGACGTCCGACGACCGTGTCCTCCGCGGAGAGCGCTGGTCCTTCCGGTTCAGCCATCGCACGGCCCTCGTGTGCGGCATCCTCGCCGGCGTCCTGCTGGTGCTGCTGGTCGCCGCGCTCATGATCGGCGAGTACATCATCACCCCGGCCGCACTGATCGAGACGCTCCTCGGTCGCCCACCGGAGCGACTCGACGAGTTCTTCGTCCTCGGGCGCCGCCTGCCGCGAAGCCTCGTCGCGATCGTCGTCGGCGCGAGCCTGGCCGTCGCCGGGGCCGTGTTCCAGAGCCTGACCCGCAACCCGCTCGCCAGCCCCGACGTGATCGGCATCAGCAGCGGTGCCTCGGTCGGCGCGGTGGTCGTGATGCTCGTGCTGGGCGGATCCCTGGCGCAGGCGGCCCTCGGAGCGGTCATCGGTTCCCTCGTGATCGCGGGCGTGATCGTCGTGTTCACCGCGCGTTCCGGGCTCCACGGCGTGCAGTTGATCCTCACCGGTGTCGCGCTGTCGGCCACCGCCATGGCCGTGGTCGACTACGTGCTGACGCAGGTGTTCGTCGCGAGCGCGACCACGGCGCAGACCTGGTTGATCGGATCGCTGCAGGGCCGGGGATGGGGTGATCTGCTGCCTGCGCTGATCGCGTTGCTCCTGATCATCCCGCTCCTCGTCTGGGCGGCGCCGGCTGCGCGGATGATGGCACTCGGCGACAGTGTCTCGACCGCACTGGGCGTGCGGACGGTGCGGGCGCGATGGATCCTGCTCGTCGCCGCGACCCTGCTCGTGGCGGTCGCCGTCGCCACGGCCGGGCCGATCTCGTTCGTCGCGCTGATCGCCCCGCACATCGCCCGGCGTCTGACCGGTGCGACGAGCTTCCTCGCCTCGGGGCTCGTGGGGGCGCTGCTGCTGCTCACGAGCGACCTGCTCGCGCAGAACATCTTCCCGGCGCCGATCCCGGTCGGCGTCGTCACCATCACCGTCGGCGGCGCATTCTTCCTGTGGCTGCTCTGGAGAGAGGGGGCTCGGCGTGGCTGAGCACACCATCGACCGCGTCCGTCCTCCACAGCGTCCTCGCCGTTCCGGAGCTCGCGTCTTCGCCGCCCGCGTCACGGCCGTGCGCGATCTCACCCCGCACATGCGGCGGCTCACCATCTCCGCGGCGGAGTTCGCCGACTACGCGCCCGCGGGACCGGACGAGTACCTCGGTCTGCTGCTGCCCCGCGACGAGAGCGTTCCGCTCGTGCTGCCCGCGAACGATGGGACGGAGAACATCCGTGCGGCTGTCGCGGCCATCCCCGACGAGGAGCGGCCGGATCTGCGCTGGTACACGTTGCGCGACCACCGCCCCGAGGCTCGCGAGATCGACGTCGACTTCGTCGTGCACGGCGACGAGGGTCCGGGAACCCGGTTCGCCGGGCGAGCGCGGGTGGGCTCGGCTCTCGGCATCCGCGAGTGCACGGCCCTGTATGCCCCACTGCCCGAGACCCGCGCCCGAGTGATCATCGGCGACGAGTCGTCACTGCCCGCGATCGCCCGCATCCTCGAGGCGACGGAAGCTGCGGAGACGCATGTCTTCATCGAGATCGCGGATGCCGCGGAGAAACAGGATCTCGCGGGCGCCGTCACCTGGGTCGAGCGCCGGGGCGAGCTGCCCGGTACGCGACTGCAGCAGGCGGTGCGCGCCGCTGAGCTGCCCGAGGTGATCGACTATGCGTGGGTGTGCGGAGAGCGACTCGCGGTGCAGGAGCTGCGCCGTCACCTGGTCGACCGTGGCGTCTCGAAGGACCGGATCACGTTCTCGGGCTACTGGCGGCTGGGTGAGGCGCGGGGCTGAGGTCGGCGGCTCCGGCCGGTCCGTCAGTCCTTCTCCGGGTCGTCGTCCTGGGGTTCCCGGTTCTCGGTCGCGGTGGCTTCCGGCGCGGGAGGGGCGACCGGGAAAAGGACCGAGCTCAGGTCACCGCTGGTCTCTGCGCCGAGTCCGATCGACAGCGGATCGACGACGGGTGCCGTGTCGAGGACTTCCGATTCGGAGCGCTCGAGCGGTTCCGAGGGCAGCACCCACTGGTTCTCTTCTTCTTCAGGCTTCTGCTGGAACAGTCCCATGGGGTCCATTGTGACCCCGTGCGGCCGAGACGGGGCCGCATTCACACGCGATTGATCGGATGCCGCCGCGCGCCCGGGGGTGTCAGGTGGAGGCCGCGCGGCGGAAGGTGAAGTACCCCGAGACGCCACCGTGATTGACGACACCCGTGCCGGTGCTCATCAGCCGATCTGAGGTGGTGGCGCCGGAATCGACGAAGGCATATCCCGTGTGCTCGAGCCGCCACCCCAGCCTCTCGACCTCGCCTAGGAAGTAGCCGACGCTCTCGTTCTGGAGGTAGTCGTTCTCCGCGGAACCCCAGGATGACGGGGCCCCGGTGAGGCGACTGACCTCGACGTGCAGGTGCAGCAGGGGGTCGCCCCTGGTGTACGCATCTCGTGCTGCTCCGAGCAGCCGTTCTGCTTCTTCCGTCGTCAGCATGATCCCCCTTCACGAGACCGCCGGTCGACGGCTCACCTGAGAGCGTACGTCGGATGGGGTGTCAGGTGGAGGCCGCGCGCACGGCGTCGACGAGCGTGCGCCAGGGGCCGTCGAGCGCGGAGTCCGGCAGCTCGCGTTCGCGTCGCTCGGACGGCGTGCGCGCTCGGATGCTCCACATGAACCGATCGGCACCGACGCCGCCGTCCGGTTCCTGGTCCCACGGGCAGCGGTCGATCAGATCGATCCATTCCACGGCGTCGTCGGGTTCCGCTTCCACCCGCCACTGACGGCGGATGCCGGCGATGCCGCCGGTGCGCACCACCGCGATGACGACCTGCGCGTCAGTCGGTGGAGGGGACTCGCTCATCCTCATAGACTCCCACGGTCGTCCATGCCCGTCGAGCGGCTGCGGCGGTGGCGGCATCGAGGGTCGTGGCCGCGGCGATGGTGGCGTCGGCGAACTGTGTGAAGGTCGCGGTGCTCGAGAGGCCTCCGGTGAGGGCGCGATACCAGACGGTTCCCGCGCGCTCCCAGGCGTTGCCGCCGAGGTCGGTGGCGAAGAGGGCGAACGCGCGGTTGGGGATGCCGGAGTTGATGTGCACCCCGCCGTTGTCTTCGGTGGTGCGGACGAAGCCGCTCATGTGGTCGGGCTGCGGATCGCGGCCGAGTTCGTCGTCGTCGTAGGCAGTGCCCGGTGCGATCATCGAGCGCAACGCCGCGCCCTCCACGGCGTCGGTGAAGATCTCGGCGCCGATGAGCCAGGTGGCCTGGCCGGCGGTCTGGCCGAGGGAGTACTGCTCGGTCAGGGCGCCGAACACATCAGCGATCGACTCGTTCAGGGCGCCGGGCTGCCCCTGGTACTCGAGGTTGGCGGTGTGCTGCACCACGCCGTGGGCGAGCTCGTGGCCGATGACGGTGAGCGAGGCGGTGAAGTGCTGGAACACCTCGCCGTCTCCGTCGCCGAACACCATGCGCTCGCCGTCCCAGAACGCGTTGTCATAATCGACGCCGTAGTGCACGGTCGCGTCGAGCGGGGCGCCCGCGTCATCGAGGGAGTTGCGACCGAACGCCGCCAGGAGCATCTCGAAGGTGGCCCCGAGCCCGTCGTAGGCCTCGTTCACCGCGGTGTCTTCGACGGGGGCATCGTCTTCGCCGCGCACCACCGCGCCGGGCAACTGCTGAGTGTTGCCCGCGTCGCTGATGGTGCGGTTGGGGGCGTCGGACAGCTGCGCGACGAGATCGCCGTTCTCGTCGATCGACAGGTCGATGCGGGCGCGGAACGGCGGACGCCCGGCGGTCAGGGTCTGTCGCGCGGCAGCTGCGGCCTTCGGGAAGCGGCCAGACTCGGCCAGACGCGCGAGCAGATAGGAGGGGACCACTCCATGACGTTCTCCGGATGCTGTGCTGCTCATGGTGCGACCCTACGCCGGGGTGCCGACATTTTGTGTCAGTGGGAACACCAGTTGCGATACTGGGGCATCCGCGCGCCGCTACTGCGCCTTTGGAAACAGGTGGCTTCTGCGCCGATCGGTTGACAGAGTTTCGCACCAAAGGTAGCGTGCAGGGAATCGGAAGGGAGGTGCGAAATGACGCTCAAGATTACCGCTAAGCCGGTCCGTAAGCTGCGCCCCTTCAAGCCTTGAGGCAGAAGTGGCATGCACTTTAAATAGTGGGGGGCGTGGCGTCTTCGAATCTTCGTCCACCGTCGCGCCCCCTCAAAGGCGCGACAAGTACACGAAGAGGGCGTTATGGAAGTCATCTCCCAGTTGCGAGCTGCAGTTCCCCAGAGCATCGACGAGATGCGGGCAGCGCGCGAGGAGGACGAAATCTCAGCGATTCGCCAAAGCATCATCCGGTATGCAAGGTCGGCTCGCGGAGAAGCGAATGTATTGTTGCGTGAGCGGCTTGAATACGCACTGACGCACGCACCGTATTACCAAGCCGGCAAGATGAAGCTCGATGCCGACGCGATCTTGAGCTCTGTGCCGCCGCTGAGGAAGACAGAACTTCAGAACCGATTTGCGGAGTTGATCTGTCGTGGCTCAGACGGGGAAGTTTTCGGAGATGACCTGTACGTCGCGAGCACATCGGGGAGCACTGGTGTCCCCACGACCGTCATCCGGGACACGGAATCCGCATTCTGGGACACGGTCGCCCATCAGCGCATAGCCGATGAATACCGGGTCTCCGATGATGATGATGTTTGGGATTTCGGGCTGCGTGATCCTGAAGATCCCATTCTCTCGGTGGAACCTCTATTGCCGGGGCGTTTGCGATGGAAATTCAGGCGATTCGACTCCGGTCAGTCCTTCAACGACGAGATCATTTCCGGTGCGGTTGAGCTTTCGTCCCCGGGCCTGATCATCGGCGCTCCGTCTCGGCTGATCGACGTTGCTGCATTTCTCGAGCGAAACAAGATCACAGTCCGGCCGAAGGTGGTGATCACCACCTTCGAGCAGATCAGCTCGTCTCAACAGGAGTATCTCTCGAAAACGTTCGGCGCGCCGGTGCGACGGATGTACGGAACCGCCGAGACGGGGATGGCGGGTTGGGACTGTGAGGAGGGAAACCTGCACTTCGACACGGACTGCGTCTGGCCCGAGACCGAACCCTCATCGGCACAGGAGGATGCGTATCGCATCCTCCTTACTCCCTTGAGGAACGCGGCGATGGCACTGCTCCGGTATGAGACGGGTGACCTGACCAACTCGGCTTTGTCCGCGGCGTGCCCGTGCGGGGCCGGGACGCCGATGGTCACCAGCCTGATCGGGCGTGAGTCTGCCGTGTTGTACGACCCGGAGGGGCGATCCTACAGTCCGTTCAGCGTGCTCGAGGTGGTGGGGCGTCTGCAGGCGAGAACAGCATTCCAGCTTCAGCAGCGCGACAGGAGTCACGTAGAGGTGCATCTCGCAGGGCCCGTGAACGACCCTGAGACGCTCGCGACGCGAATCGTCGACGAGCTGAGCGCCACTCCTCAGAACACGCTGAGATTCGTCGTGTTCGAAAGCTCGGAGCTCAAACAGGCCGCGACAGGCAAGATCAACCCCGTGCTCCAGCTCATCTAGTTTTCCGTCGCGCGCCACGCTGTCTCCTGCGCCGCACACATGGACGACAGCCTCGATCGGCGTCCCACCCATACACCTGCCGAGGATGGTGCAATGCCCTATATCTTTCCCGATCGGAAATGCTCGAATTGCGAACGATTCGACGGGGCGCTCGCCTACGCGCCGATCGTCCAGAGTGAACTAATGGTTGCCTTCATAAATGAGCGCCAACGATCTCGAGGGGCCCTTGTCGTGGCGCCGCGGCGACATATTCTCACGCTGGAAGAGATGACCAATGCTGAGCGCAAGGAGATGGCCCGGGTCGTCGCCCAAGTGGCCGCAGGTGTCCGCGATTCGCTCAAGCCAGATGGCGTGCACCATTTCTGCAATGCAGGCGAGCCGGCGGGCCAGTCTGAACCCCATCTCCATGTTCAGATCGTTCCTCGGTATGCCGATGCCGAGTACGGGTTCGGGCCGAGCGACGATATTCCGTTGACGAGCCTTTCTGAGCAGATGAGAATCGCACACGCGATCGCCGTAGCGTTGAATCCATTGCCCGAGGGGGAACAATGAGCATTGCCGCCGATGAGTTTCAGATCGCGGGACGATCGTACGGTATCGACGAGCACGGAGTGCTCTGTCAGGTGGACCCACAATCGTTTCAGTATTCTGAGGAGTACGTATCTCGGTACGACAACCCCGAATACCGCGAGAACGAGAAGAAGCTGAGCGCTATCAGACTCGAATTCTGCAAGGCTTCGCTTGGTCGGGACATAGTCTCGCTGTACGATCTCGGATACGGAAATGGCGCCTTCCTGCGGCATGCCCGCGGCGAAGTCTCCTTGTTGTACGGATATGATGCGGCCGAACTCGAGGTTCCGGGAGTCACGCAGTCGGTAGACACGACGATGAACGTCGATGTGCTGACGATGTGGGATGTGCTCGAGCACATCTCAGACCTGTCCTTTCTCGACGGTATCGGAGCGGAGATGATCGCTGTCACCGTTCCGTATTGCCATTGGCGTACAGAAGGGATCGGGTGGGTCGAGAGTGAGTACATCCATCTGAAGCCTGACGAGCACGTGCGTCATTTCGACCCGGACTCTCTCGCCGAGACGATGAGATCCCATGGATGGCGAAATATTGCCCTTTGCAATAGCGAGGATGTGGTGCGCACTTCGAGACATCTCTTGGCCAACACCTTCACCAGTGCATACGTAAGGGGCTGAGCGAGTGGAAGCAATCATGCGGACAACAGGGAAGGAAGTCCATGCCTGATCAGACGGATGAACGTGCCGATGCGCGACAAGACTGTCCGCTCTGCGCTGAGTTCGAGTCGACCCCACACGTCCTGGCGCGGACCCCGCATGCAGTGGCGTTCATCCCCCCTTGGTCGAGGGGCGTGCCGAGCGTGGCAGTCGTTCCTCGCGTGCACGCGCAGTCCTTCGAGAAGATGGGCTTCGATGAGTTCGAGTCCACGTTCGAAGCGGCCGTGGAGATCATGCCATCGCTGCGCAAGGCATTCGACCCCGAGGGAATGAACTTCTGGTGGGACGAGGGCGCCGCCGCAGGGCAGGTGCTTCCTCATACCTTCATCGAGCTCGCCTGTCGTTTTCAAGACTCTGACTACAGGTACCGGCCTCTCGATGAGCTTCCCCTCCGACCGGACGGCGAGCGTGAGGCGATTCACAAGCGGGTCCTCGACGAGATGGGGCGCGATGGTGTTTGAAACACGCGAACCACCGCACATCGTCGTCTTCGGCGATCTGATCGTCGACTACTGGCTCGCAGATGAGGCGAGCCGCGCAGGCGAGATCGAGAGCAGACCGCGGAGATATTCCCATGTGGATCTGGGCGGAGCCGCGAACACGGCGGCGAACGCTGCTGCTCTCGGCGCGCGAGTGACCTACGTCGGGTGTGTGCCCGACAGTGCTCTATCGGTCATCCCCGAGATGGAGAAGGCCGGCGTGACATTCTGCCGAATTTCGGGGTGTCTGGCGGACACAGCAGGTGCGCGATTCCGACTGCGAGTGGATGGTGGTCTTCGCCGGAGAAAGGGACGCGATGCGAAGCACAACCACAAGTCCGTCGCTGACGACGTACGTGTAGCGATGGCGTTGCTCAGCGCCGACGCTGTGATCGTATCGGACTACGGTCAGGAGGATACGGGCGCGCTCGTGCAGCTTCTGTCCAACATGCGACGGTCGGTTCCCACCCTCGTCGTCGACACGGCCTCGCCTCATACGTGGGCCGGCGTTGGCGTCGATGTCCTCAAGATGAATCATCGCGAGTATGCACATGCGCTCAGCACGTCATCGCTTTCGGCGGCGCACGATGGTTCGGGCGAAGCAGACGATGGCATAGGCGAGGAGGCAGCATCGCTTGCATCGCTGCTGAACTGCGCACTCCTGGCTGTCTCGAGTGACGTGCACGGCGTCTACCTCTTCGACAGTGAGAGACAGGTCGGTAGAACGCACCCCGGGACGATCTCCGAGGAAGACGCAACAGTCGGTGCCGGGGATCTGTTCGTTGCGGCCATCACGCTGCATCTTGCGTGCGGAATCGGACCGGTCACTGCAGCTTCCCTTGCCCAGGCGGCTGTCGATTTCTCGCTCGGTCCGCGACGGACGGTGCGCTTCGGGCGCTCGAATCTGTACTCGGACGACCAGTTCGCGCGGGTCAAACCCAGGTCTGTTTTCACCAATGGGTGCTTCGACCTCATACACGGCGGTCACCTGTCCCTGCTGTCGTACGCGCGCAAGATCGCAGACTTCGTCGTCGTCGGGCTCAACTCGGATGAGAGCATCAGGGAGCTCAAAGGGCCTTCCCGCCCGGTGCTTCCCTTCGAGTGGCGAAAGGAAACACTGGAGGGGTTGGGCCTGGTAGATCGGGTTATCGAGTTGGACGGCATATCTCCCGTCCCTTTGGTCGAGAAGTTCCGACCGAACATCTACCTCAAGGGCGGGGACTACTCGCGTGTGAGCCTGCCATTCTTCGACGAGATCTCCCCGCTGGTCGACTCGATCGAGTTCACGCCGCTGGTGTCCGGCCGCTCATCATCGCTCATCGCCGATCGAGTGCTCACACGTCCGGGGAACTAGATGGACTTCACATACATCTCCATCGATGTCGAGACCGATGGACCTTCAGTGGTCGAGAATTCTCTTCTCAGCCTGGGGGCGGTTGTGGCCGGCCGCCAGAGTTCGGGTGAATACAGCTCCGGTGTCGAGCTCGAACAAGGAATACAGGTCGACTTCGCGCCCGTGACAGAACACTGGGACCCTGCGGCGCTGGAAGCCACAGGAATCGATCGGAGATGGCACGAAGCCGAAGGCGTGGATCCCGAAGCGGGCATGAAGGTCGTTGAGGCCTGGATCGAGAGAGTTTCCGAGGACACTGTGCCCGTGATGGTTGGTTACGCGGTGGCCTTCGATTGGATGTTCGTCACCGCGTATATGCATAGGTACCGCGGGGGGTCCCCGTTTCATCACTCGCGGTACCTGGACATCAAGTCCGTGTTCGTGGGCGGCGCCCCCGTCGAGTACGGGAACGCGACGCGAGCAGTGATCCAGGACATGTGTCTGCGAGAGAAACCAACCAACAGCCACGTGGCACTGGAAGATGCGATTGAACAGGCCCACCTGTTCAACGGGGTGATGGCAACCGTGACGAATCAGAACGTGACAAAACAGGAGGAGTTTCCACGATGAGTTCTAACCAGAAAACAGCTTGGGAGAATCCGGATCGATACCTCGAAGTGCTCGATTCGCCGCTGCACCGATTGATCGTCACGGTTCAGGATTCCCTCACCTATGGGACATCGAACTATTGGCGGTCACGGGGGGTGAAGGCGGCTCATCTGCCCATCACCACGGGCGCGATCTCAAGCCCGATGGGGCGGGGGAGCGACTCGAGCCCGGTTCATATCGAGCTGTTCGGAGTCCCCACGTACCTGGCGGACTCCATGCAGTTCGGTCTCGAGTACGCGCTCCGTCTTGCGGAGAAGGGGGCGTACTACGTGATGCCATCGTTCCGCGGGGAGGATGCGGATTCCACTCATCTCTGCCAGTTCTACCACTCGGAGGTAGAGATTCCCGGCAGCCTCGATGACGTCGTTCAAGAGGCGGAGCACTATCTGAAAGCGATCACTCGGCAGGTGCTGGAAGACGCTGGGCCTGAGATCGAAGCCTACTGCGGTACGATCTCGCATCTGGAGCATCTCGTCACGCAGGATCGCTTTCCCCGAGTCACGTTCGATGAGGCAGCCCGATTGCTTGACGATTCCAAGATCATTCAGCATGACGGGTGGCGCGACCTCACGCGAAGTGGCGAGCACGACCTCATTCGGCTGCACGGAGGCCCTGTCTGGCTGACACATTGGGACTCGCTTTCGGTGCCGTTCTACCAAGCCACCACGCAAATGCAGGAAGTAGCGCTGAATGCTGACCTGCTGTTCGGCCTGGGTGAAGTCCTCGGGTGTGGTGAAAGGCATCAAGGCGCGTCGACGCTCCGGGAATCGATGAGACGTCACGAGGTCGATGAGGGCCCCTACGAGTGGTATGTGAGGATGAAAGAGGAAGCGCCGCTTCAAACCTCCGGCTTCGGAATGGGCACAGAGAGATTCATCGCATGGGTTCTGCAGATGGAAGACGTCCGCGATGTGCAACTCATGCCACGAGCCAACGGTCGACAGCTCGTCCCGTGATAAGTCCTTCCGACGTCGATTTCTCTCCGCTTCCTGCTCCGGTGGCGACACTGTTCACCGACGTGCTGATCGCCTTCGAGAGCGCAGGAATCGGTTGGACGCTGAGCGGCAGCGCGTGCACCGGGGAGTTCGACCGCTGGTCTGACCTCGACCTGAAGGTGTCGATTTCCACGGGGGAGGCGACGGAAGTCGTCCGAGCGGCGGTGACGTCTGCCGGCGGTCAGGTGTTGTCGCAGTACTCGGGCGTCGCCGTGCATCGCCCTCAGCTCGAGGTGATGTACGTGCTGACGCATGCGCACATCGCCAAGATCGATGTCGACGGTGTCGCCGCGATGCTTCCCCGCGGGGATGCCGATTGGCCGCTCGTGTGGGCGCCCCCGTGGATCTATCAGATCTCGATCCGCATCGCCCGCGGAGAGTATCTCGCGGCGGCAAGGGCGATTGACCAGTACCGAGAGGACGCTCTCATCCCTCTGATGGAGCGGCGTCTGCACCGAGGGTTGACCGGGCATCGCCGCCTTGAGGAGCGGCTTTCCGAAGCCGATCTCGCGCGCATCATTGGCACGTACGCGACGAGACCGAGCAGAGTCGAGTTGACAGCCGCATGGTCGAATCTCTGCGATCTCGTCCGTGAAGAACTCACTCGTGGCGGCTATGCCGCGACGCGCGCTCTCTTTGAGCGATTCGTGCTCGCCGCCTCATCCCAACTGAGCTGAACACTGAATTGTCTGTATCGAACGAGTGGCGCCGCGACCTGAGGGGCGGCACTGTCGAGCTGTGCTGGATGGACCGAGGGGTGCACTACTCGGTCCCGACTGAAGCGGCGTCCCATCGCGAGGGACCGGCCGTTTCGGTCTGCGTCAACGGCGGCCATGACGGCGCTCGTTGCACCCGCAACAACGGGTTCGAGCCGAGAGCAGCGGCCCGTTCTCGGGGCGTTCGCGAAGAGATTGACGCATGGGAGAAGACCCCGGACGGCGACTTTCTCCTCGCCGTCAACGAGCGCGGTCTCTCCGGCGTTCGCATATGGAATCGCCATGGGCGCCTCGAGTGGAGGACGACCATGCCTGGCGTGATCAGGGAGATCGTGTGGCTGGGCCGTCCCGATCATTTCGCGGCCATCCTGGACCACCCCGGCAGCCCCTGCGACATCGTCGTCGCGGATCGGAGTGGTGTTGTTCGCAGCGTGGTTCCTGACTCCGGTTTGGACGTCTCACTCTTCGGCTTTCAGCGGATCGAATGGAGATCGTTCGACGGCGTCCCGATCGACTGCTGGCGGCGAACCTCGCGCCGCCCGAAAGGAGCGGTCATCGCCTTCCACGGGGGGCCCGCGCTCCAGGCGCGCCCCCGGCAGTCCTCGACGTTCGATGCGCTCGTTGCGGCCGGATTCGAGGTGTTCGACGTGAACGTCCGCGGCAGCGCAGGGCGAGGAGAACACTATCGCGGGCTTGACGACGGACCCCTCCGGGTGGACGCGGTGCACGACGCCCTCTATGCGACCGATCTGATCGCGGAGCTGACGGAGGGCGTCCGTCTCTGCGTTCTCGGCGTCTCCTATGGGGCGCTCTTAGCCGCGAATGTCGTGGCTTCGAGAGATTTCGTCCAGAGCGGTGTCGGAATCAGCGGTCTGTACGACCTTGAGGACTACATGTCCACGACAGGCGGTTCCCGCATCGAGTCGATAGAGGAGTACGGGGTTTCGTCCGATTGCTGGAAAGCGGTGACCCCCAAGTTAGATTCCCCTCGCGCAGGACGGATGTTGATCGTTCACGGCGGTGTCGACGAGAACGTGCCGATCGAACATGCCAGAAGAGTGGCTTCGACCTGGGGCTGCGGTGTCGACTTTCTGACCTTCGACCGCGAAGGACACGGCGTCCACTCGGCTGAGAACAAAGCCCTCCTCGATGGGGCGGTTGCGTCCTGGGTATCGCATAGATTGAACGACGGTGTGCATCGTGAGTAGCCGAGGGCCGGCTATGACTCTGCTGCGCAGCCGAGCCTTCCGCTGGTACTTCATCGGGCGGACTACATCGACTTTCGGGTCGTCTTTCGGGATACTCGCCCTCACCTTCGGTGTGCTTCACTTCGGGGGCGGTGCGATCGATCTGGGATTGGTTCTTGCGGCACCCGCATTGCCTGCCGTCGTCTTCATCCTGCTCGGCGGCGTACTGGCGGACCGCTTCGAGCGGAGAACGATCGTCGTTCTCGCTGACCTGATGATGGCTCTGACCCAGGCCTTGACGTGTCTGATGTTCGCTGTCGGGTGGTACAACGTCTGGGCGCTCGTCGTGATCCAGCTGATCAGGGGAACTGCCAGCGCGTTCTTTCTTCCCGCAGCCACCGGAATACTGCCGACGATCGTGCCCAAAGAGCATCTGCGCGAAGCGAATGCGCTACTTGAGGTCGCGCAGAACGTGGTCAGCGTCGTCGCTCCAGGGGTGGCAGGTGTAGTCGTCGCGATCTACGGGCCAGCGGTGGCACTGGGAGTGGACGCGGGCACGTTCTTCATCAGCGCCTGCTTCGTCGCACTGGTCCCCGCTGCTGTACGGAAGGCCGGCGACACGCAGACGAAGTCGAAGAATCGCGGCATATGGATTGATCTTCGAGTCGGTTGGAGGGAGTTCGCGTCTCGGCCCTGGGTCTGGCAGATGGTCGTTTCGTTCTCCATCTATCAGGCGACCCTGCTCCCCGCTATCGCGCTCCTCGGACCAGTGGTCTTCGAGGACAACGGCTACGGTGTGGCCGGCTGGGCAGCCGTTCTCGCGGCCAGAGCGATCGGCTCGGTCGTCGGAGGTCTCGTCGCCTTCAAGGTCCGCGTGTCGCGACCACTCCTCCTGTGCGTGATGCTGGTACTGCTCGACGCTCCCTTCCTCCTCGCGATCGCCAGTTCCTTGCCTGTCGGCTGGGTCTCAGCCGCTGGGTTGCTGTCCGCTGCGGGGGTGGCAGTTGCGGGAACACTGTGGGTGACGACGCTGCAGAGCCGGATACCCCCGGACGCGATCTCGCGAGTCAGTTCATACGACTGGCTCGGCTCGCTGTCGCTGAACCCAGTGGGAAACGTGGTGATCGGAGTCGTCGCGGCGGCTTTCGGAGCCCCGATCGTGATCTACGTGGTGGTCTTTATCCTGGTCGCCATGCAGTTGCTATTGACTATGAGCGCTTCTATACGTGCTCGACAGGATGACGTCTAGCGGCGTGGGAGGAGGCGTTCCCTCGCGCGGGAGCGAGGATTGTGCTCTTGAGCGCGAGGCAGCTCCCCTCCCTTCCTCGTCCGGTGATCAGTGCTGCTCGATGCTCAGCACTGTCGTGCGCAGTCCGTCGGATTCGAACTGCACCGGCATGCCGGGGTGGTCGACAGAGAACCAGAAGACACCGTCGACGGTGTCGTACCTGCGGCAGGTGAGCGCGCCAAGGGGAGTCGTCAGGCTCACCGTCGACACACTCGTGGTCTCGGGATCGAACGCGGAGTGGCCCTGGAGTTCGAGCCAGGTCACCCGGTTCGAGACGACCGCCTTCGGGTCCTCGACCGACCAGCGGTCGAGCGTCGCACCCTCGTCGTCCACGTCGTGATAGCGGTTGACGTGCTCGCCGAGCGGGCCGTCCGGACCTTCCAGGAGCAGGTGGATCGTCGTGCCGTTTCCGATGGCGTCGCGGATCTCCGCGGCGGTGAACGGTGTCGGAAGGAGTGCGGGGTCGATCAGGTTCGGATCAGGATCGGTCATGGAGCCAGTCTGCGTCATGCCCCGCTCGTTCGTCACGGGATGGTCTCGATGGCCCGGTCCCCACCACGATTCCTTGACAGGATTGCGTTCTGTATACAGAATACCAGTACGCCCGAAGGGTGTTCCCGACCTGATCTTCCAATGATGAAAGAGGTAGCGAGATGGCACGTGCGAACGTGACGCGGTTTCTGGCACTGGGGGCCGCCGGCGCTCTGGCACTCGGACTCGCCGCGTGCAGCGGTGGAGGTGGAGGAGGCGGTGGAGGCGTCGACGCCGACGGCAACGCCACCGTCGTCTGGTCGACCTGGGGCACGGCCGACGAGCTCACCCGCTATGAGGAGTTCAACAAGGACTTCATGGAGCGCCACCCCGACATCAAGGTCAAGCTGCAGCCCGTGGCGGACTACGGCGACTACCACTCCAAGCTGCTCGCTCAGCTCACCAGCAACACCGCCCCCGACGTGTTCTACGTGGGCGACGACAAGATCGGCCAGTTCGTCGACTCGAACCGGCTCATGCCGCTCAGCGACCTGATGGACTCGAAGGAGAGCAAGACGAAGAAGGACGACTTCTTCCCCGGGCTCTTCGGCGCTGCCGAGAACGACGGCGAGGTGTACGCCGCCCCGAACGACTCGAACCCCGACGTGTTCTGGTACGACAAGCAGGCGCTCGCCGCCGCCGGCATCACCGAAGACCCGGCGACCCTGGCCGAGAACGGCGAGTGGACGACCGACAAGTTCCTCGAGATGAACAAGAAGCTCCACGACGCGGGCCTGACGGGAACGATGTACTGGAACTACTGGGCGACGCACTGGAGCTGGCTGTCGTCGCAGGGTCTCGACGCCCCGTACGACGACTCCGGTGCGTTCGTGGCGAACAAGGATGCCGACACCGTCGAGTCCGTGCAGCAGCTCGGCGACCTGTTCGAAGACGGCACCTTCGTCGTGGCGGACACCCTGCCGGACGGGGCCGGGGCCGACAGCGTGTTCGTCACGCACAAGGCCGGCTTCTTCGTGCAGGGCCGCTACACGATCGGCACGGTGAGCGCGACGGGCGAGCAGGACAGCTACGACATCGTGCAGTGGCCGACTCCCGACGGCGAAGCCGCTCCGACCGGAGTCGCGACCAGCTTCCTCGCCATCAACGGCAAGACCAAGGTGAAGGACGCCGCGTTCACGTTCTGGACCGAGTTCCTCTCGGCGGAGGGGCAGACATTCCGTCTGCAGGGCGGCGGCAATGCCGTCCCGTCGATCAAGGGCGCCGATGATGTGGTGCTCGAGGGCGACTACCCCGCGCATGCGCAGACCTTCCTCGACATGCGTGACATCGGATTCGAGGACTACCCCGCCGAGGCGCGCGTGCCTGGCCTGCCGACCGCGATCGCGGACGAGTTCCTGAAGCTCTACCAGGGCAAGACCGACGCGCAGGCCACCCTCGACACGATCGCCGACGTGGTCAAGGACCGGTCGGAGAAGTAGGCGTGAGCACTGTCACCGAGAACGGGCGGATGCCGCAGGTCACCCCTGCGGCATCCGCCCCGCCCCTGCGCAAGGAGGCGCTCTGGCGCCGCCGTGATCGGCGGTGGGGGTACGTCTTCGTCGGCCCGCAGCTGATCGGCATGGGCCTGTTCGTCGTCCTGCCGTTCGCCGCCAGCCTGGTGCTGGCGTTCGCCGACTGGGACGGTCTGTCCGACCTCACGTGGGTGGGGTTCGCGAACTTCGCCGACCAGCTGACGGATCCACTGCTGTGGCGAGCGATCATCAACACGCTCATCATCGCGATCGTCACGGTCCCCATCGGTCTCGGCCTCTCGGTGATCGTCGCGGTCGCGCTCGAGAAGCTCAAGACGCGCACGCTCTACCTGATCCTGTTCTTCGCGCCCGTGGTGACCTCGACGGTTGCCGTGGCGATGATCTGGCAGCAGATGTTCCGCTCCGACGGCCTGCTCTCCACGACGATCTCGAAGGTCTTCGGGGTCACCCCGCCCGACTGGCTGCAGGATCCGAAGCTCGCCCTCCTCGCCGTCTGCATCGTCACGATCTGGTCGTCGATGGGCCTGAACGTGGTGATCTTCCTCGCCGGGCTGCAGAACATCTCGCCCTCGGTGATCGAGGCCGCGCGCATCGACGGCGCCGGTCCCTGGCGGTTGTTCACCAGCATCCGTCTGCCGCTGCTCTCGCCGATCGTGTTCTTCTCGTCGGTCGTCGCGTTCATCTCCTCCCTGCAGACATTCGACACGGTCTACGTGCTCGTGCAGGACGCGGGCCCCGACAACGCGACCCGCACGATCGTCTACCACATCTTCGATCTGGGCTTCGGGCGGTTCGAGTTCGGTCCGTCCAGTGCCGCGAGCATCATCCTGCTCGTGCTGACCCTCGTCATCACCGCGGTGCAGTTCGGCGCGCAGAAGAAGTTCGTCCACTACGAGGATGACCCCGCATGAGCATCCAGACGCCTCCCCTCACCGGCCCCGCTCCGGCGACCGACTCCACCGTCGCGATCACCGCGCCCGGCTACCGTTCGCGTGGCCGTGGTGGCCCTGCCGTCGATCGCGCGCGCCGCCGGCTTGGTTCGACCGCGTTGCACGTCGTTCTCATCATCGCCGGGATCGCGATGGTGTTCCCGTTCATCTGGATGCTGCTGACCTCGTTCAAGACGCTGCCGCAGCTGCTGAAGAACCCCCTGCAGTTCCTGCCAGACCCCTGGACCTTCGACAACTACACCGAGGCGTGGAACGCGGTGCCGTTCGGGCAGGCCTACCTGAACAGCGCCTACATCGCGATCCTCGTGGTGGTGGGCACCCTGCTCACGGCCTCGATGGCCGGCTACGCGTTCGCGCGCATCCGATTCCGCGGCAGCAAGGTGCTCTTCATCGTCTTCCTGGCGACGCAGATGATCCCGAAGCAGGTGACGCTGATCCCGTTCTACCTGCTGATGTCGAACCTCGGCTGGGTCGACTCGCATCTCGCGCTGATCGTGCCGGGGATCATGGCGAACCCGTTCGCGGTGTTCCTGATGCGTCAGTTCGTGCTGGCGCTGCCGCGCGAGCTCGAAGAGGCGGCCATCGTCGACGGCGCCGGCCGCTGGCGCATCTTCTGGAGCGTCGTGCTCCCGAACCTCAAGCCCGGTCTCGCAGCCCTCAGCATCATCGTGGCGCTCGATGTCTGGAACGCCTTCCTGTTCCCGCTGGTGCTGCTGAACTCGCCCGACCTGTTCACGGTTCCGCTGTTGCTGAACGCGTTCGAGAGCCAGCAGGGGTCGGTCAACTACGGACTCGTGATGGCGGCCTCCGCGATCGCCACCGTGCCGATGCTGATCGTGTTCGTGATCGGCCAGCGCAAGATCCTCAACAGCATGGCTGCGTCGGGACTCGGAGGACGATGATGACAGATGCTGCAGCGCTCGCCGGTCGTCACCTCGACCTCGTCATCGCGCCCTTCACGCTGCCGCGCTCGCGGGTGCTCGTGTTCCGCGCGGAGCACGGGGAGGGCGTGCGCGTGCACACCTCGGAGTACGAGAGGCGGCTGTCGGAGTGCCGTGTGCTGGACGCGCTGGGTGTGGTGGATGCCGCGGGAGCGGTGCTTCCGGTGACCGACGTGCATCCGGCGCGGGTGACGTTCGGCGATGCGGCGGCGACGCTGACGTTCGCCGATCCGTCGACCCTGAGCCTCGGGGGAGAACCCGGGCTGCGGGTGCGGTTGCGGCGACCGGACGGGCGTGTGGATGAGCATCCGCTCGGTGACGGACTTCGACTCCGCATCGATGCCGATCGTGCCGTCGTCGTCGAGCCCCGCGACCATGCTGCCGCGCTCGCCGCGACGGAGGAGGTCTGGGCCGACTGGTTCGCGAAGTGCCCGACCGTGCGCGACGACCTGCAGGAGATGACCGCGTTCTGCTGGTGGGTGCTCGGGGCGAACGTCGTCGAGCTGCCCTCTCTCGGCGACGCCAGGGCGATCGTCCCGTCGAAGATCGGCTATGTCGGCCTGTGGCAGTGGGATGCGTACTTCATCGCCGCCGGGTTGCGACACGGCGACCCGGAGCTCGCGCGCGAACAGCTCGACCTCGCCTTCCGGTTCGCCCAGTCCGACGGGCAGCTGCCCGACGTGGTGCACGAGCTCGGGGTGCTGGCCACCAGCGATGATCTGCCCGAGAGTGACCGCGCCAACCTGCGTCGCGCCGGCTCGCAGATCGCCGATCCGAGTGCCCCGGTGCCGCTGACGAAGCCGCCGCTCGCCGCCTGGGCGCTGCGCAAGGTGCTCGAGGCCGAGGACGCCCCCGACTACGCGAGGACGCAGCTGGCGCGCATCGTCCGCTCGCAGGACTGGTGGTTCGCGGGAAGCGACCTCGACCACGACGGGATGCCCGAGTACGGTCACCCGTACTCCTCCGGCCTCGACGACAGCCCGATCTTCGACGGTCCGTTGCCGACCGCGGCCCCCGACCTCGGGGCGTACCTCGTGCGCCAAGATCGGGAACTCGCGTCGCTGCTGGAGAGGTACGAGCCGGATGCCGACGTGTCGCGGTACCGGGAGCGGGCTGTCGCCACGCAGGAGCTGCTGCTGCGCATGTGGGATCCCGAGCGTGGCCGCTTCCTCGCGTTCGGCGGAGGGGAGCCGCAGCTCAGCGACACCGTCGTCGGCCTGATGCCGCTGCTCACGGGCACGCTGCCGACGTCGATCGCCGAGGTGTTGCGCGCAGCCGTCGACGACCCCGAACGCTTCCGCCTGCCCTGGGGTCTGCCCACGGTCGCGGCCTCGGACCCGGACTTCTCGGACGAGCGCATGTGGCGTGGCCCGGTGTGGGTCAACACGAGCACGCTCATCGCGGAAGGGCTCGAGGCGTCGGGCTACGCCGAGCGGGCGCGGGAGCTGCGGGAGCAGACCGTTGCGCTGGTGATCCACGGCGGTGGTCCGCACGAGTACTTCAACCCGCACACAGGTCGGAAGGCCCGCACGGCGACGACCGCGTTCGGCTGGTCGGCTGCGCTCTTCATCGACCTCGCCGTGCAGCTCAGCTGACGCCTCCGCCCCCATCGGGAGCTGTCCCCCTTCCAGAGGCGAGGCATCGCGAACACCCGTGCAGGGAGATAGGACGACTGTCGCTGGCAAGACGGCGAGTAGGCGTTGGTGAAACGGCGAAGGAATAAGGGCAGAACGGCGAGATTAGGGCGGCGGATTGGCGAACTCGCGTCTATCATGAGCAGAGGGAGCCAACACCGCTCATCCCTCGCCTTGTCTTTCCGAGGATCCAAGAGGCCTTGAGGGACACCAGAATCGTCGTGATCCAGGGGGCGCGTCAAGTCGGTAAGTCCACGCTCGCAGGGCAAGTGCTTACTGGCAGCCCTGTTGTCTCTGTCACGTTGGACGATCCCGCATCACTCGGCTTCGCGCGTGCGGACCCGGTTGGTTTCGTCGAGCAAGCCCCGAATGCGACGTTGTTGATCGATGAGCTGCAACGCGCGCCGGAACTCGTCGTGGCGTTGAAAGCATCCGTAGACAGAGACAAGCGGCCAGGGCGCTTTCTGGTCACCGGTTCGGCGAACCTCCTCGAGCTC
Source organism: Microbacterium sp. Ag1 (assembly GCF_001005635.1). Taxonomy (NCBI): domain Bacteria; kingdom Bacillati; phylum Actinomycetota; class Actinomycetes; order Micrococcales; family Microbacteriaceae; genus Microbacterium; species Microbacterium sp. Ag1. Next base: position 52,380 of record NZ_LBCR01000023.1, on the reverse strand, counting down.
TCATCGACTCACGAGTCGTTGGCGGGGAGGGCGGAGCGAATCGAACTGTACCCGCTGAGCCAGCGCGAACTCTCATCCGGTTCCGGATCCTTCATCGATGCCGCATTCGCCCCCCGTTCGCTGGCGTCGCATTCGAGTGCGCTCAATCGTGCCGACTACATCGCTCGCGCTGTCGATGGCGGATATCCGGAGGCACTGCAACGTCGATCGAGTCGTCGACGGGAGAACTGGTATGAGGCGTATGTCTCCCAGATCGTGAGACGTGATGCGCCCGACATCTCGGGGCTGCAGCGGATCGCCGATCTCCCCAGTCTCCTGCGTCTCATCGCCGGACGGATGGGGAGCACTATGGTCTGGTCATCCCTCGCCGCCGATGCTGGTATTCCGCGGAGAACACTCGACCCGTACATTGTGCTGCTCGAGACGCTCTACCTTACGCACACCCTTCCCGCGTGGTCCGTGAACCTCACATCCCGTGAGGTGAAACAGCCCAAGGTGTTCCCGGTGGACTCCGGGCTAGCCGCTAGCGTCCTAGGTATCGCCCCCGATGGACTAGGACCTGGTGCGCCCCTTTCCGGGCCGATGCTGGAGTGCTTCGTCATCGGTGAGCTTCGGCGCCAGTTGACATGGGCCCGTCAGCGTGCGTCCCTCTACCATTTTCGGGACAGCCGTGGGGTGGAGGTCGATGCGGTGCTCGAGACTCCGGACGGAAGGGTCGTCGGAATCGAAGTCAAGGCGACGGCGACTGTCCGCGCGAAGGATGCCTCCGGCCTCAGCGTCCTCCGGGACCGTCTCGGCGACAGATTCGTCGCGGGCTATGTCCTGCATTCAGGCCGCTCATCGGTCGCGGTCGGTGACCGGATCGCGGCTATACCGATGGATTCGTTGTGGGCGGCGTGATCATCGTCCGCCCTTCCATCGGCGAACACGGCCAGTCCACCAGCGTGCGGACGCGGCGTTCGGACACGATCTCGAGGGCCCACTCCCGCGCGTTCGACATGAACTCCACGGGGGCGAGCAGCGCCCAGTCGAGGTCGCTCTCGCGCAGGGCCGGCTCGACCGTGCTCTCATCCCATCCGCTGAGGACGCTCACTCGCTGCACTCCCGCCGCTTCCGCTGCAGCCACCAGTTCCGCGCCGTTCGTGAGCGTCTCGCCGAACTCGCCGTTGAAGGTGATGAGGTGCACGGCGACGCAGCTCTCGACCGCCTGGCGGAAGGTCTCGACATCGGTCAGGTGCGCAGCGACCTCGCCGAGGCTCACCGGTGAAGAAGTCGGGTGCGCCGTTCCTGTCATCGGGAGCGCGGTGCCCCGGGGTGCTAACCGGAGGAGTGGACCGCGTGCAGCAGTCCGACGCGCATCGACGTGCCGTCGGGCGACTGCAGCACGGTGAAGAGTGTGCGGGTGCAGGTGCGGCACCGCACGATGGCGGCGTGGCGATCGAGCTCGACCACGGTCTCGGCGAGGGCAGCGAGCGCGCCGCAACCGCCGCAGGTGCCGACCAGTGCGGTGACGTCCGCGCCGAACAGGTCCCAGAGCATGCCGGCGATCGCGTTTCCGTCGACGGTCTGTGCGGGGGCGGCAGCATCCATCACTTTCCTCCGAATCGTTCGGTGCGCACATGTTCCGGCGCATGCCCGAGGCCGACCAGCAGGTCGGCCACATGTTCGACGAACCCGGTGGGCCCGCACACGAAGACCAGGGGAGCGCGTTCCGGTGGCCAGGTGGCATCTCGGAGCACCTCTTCGGTGACGCGCCCGACAGCGCCCGCCCATCCGTCAGGAGCAGAACGGGTGAACGCCCATCGCACATCCGCGGCGGCCCCTGCGGGTGCTGCCTCGAGTTCACTGCGGTAGAGGGCCTCGTGCGGAGCCCGCACCGAGTAGAGCAACCTCACCGCGTCGGTCGCCCCTGCGGCCTGAGCTGCCCGCACCATCGACATCAGCGGCACGATGCCGGATCCCCCGGCGATGAGCTGCACGGGACCGGGAGTCTCCGGACGCCACACGAAGTATCTCCCCAGTGGGCCCTTCACCTCGAGCTGATCGCCGACGCGGACGTCCCGCACCAGGTACGGGGAGACCTCCCCGTCGGGGATCTCGTCGACCGCGAGTTCGATCATCTCGCTGTCGCCGAAGGAGGCGAGCGAGTAGGAGCGGACCGCTTGGTAGCCGTCTTCGGCGGTGAGCCGGATATCGACGTGCTGTCCCGGATCACTCCCCGGCCAGCCCGGCACGCTGAGGCGGATCGTGCGGGCCGAATCCGTCTCCGCGTGCGCGCCCGTCACCCGCGCCTCACGCCAGCCGCCCACCGTCACCAATAGCGCTCCTCCGTCCACGGATCGCCGTGCATGTTGTAGCCGTTCTGCTCCCAGAAGCCCGGGGCGTCCTCCTCCATCAGGGTGAGTGCCCTGAGCCACTTCGCGCTCTTCCAGAAGTAGAGGTGCGGCACGATCAGGCGGGCGGGGCCGCCGTGCTCCGGGGCGAGCGGCTCACCCTCGAACTCGACTGCGATCCACGACTGCCCGCCCAGCAGATCGTCGAGGGGGATGTTCGTGGTGTACCCGCCGTAGGAATGCGCCATGGCGAAGGAGGCGGCGGTGTCGATCCCCCCGAAGAGCGTGTCCAGGGAGACCCCGCGCCAGGAGGTGCCGAGCTTCGACCATCGCGTCACGCAGTGGATATCGGTGTGCACGTCTTCGATGGGCAGCTCGTGCATTTGATCCCACGTCCAGGAGACGACCTCGCCGACCTCGTTGCGGATGCCGAAGCTCCACTCCGACATGTGGATGTTCGGTGTCGGCCCTGCGGAGAGCACGGGGAAGTCCTCGGTGAGGTACTGCCCTGGCGGGAGTTCCGGGGTGCTCTCCCTGCGTCGAGCGCCGAAACCTCGGGAAATCACGGCCATGATCTTGCTCCTGTCGGTGGATGCGACCCTGCGCGTCAGGCGTACTGGTTCAGACGGTACTCCGCGGAGGGTGCCCAGGGCGAGGAAGAGTCGCGTCCGGACGGGAACAGAAGGACGTGCGGGTGGAGCAGGACTACGCCGTGAAGTAAGAGCTCGTGGCGTTGTCGAGGATGCGCTGCATGCCGTGCATCCAGTTGAGCTTGAGCGCTTCGACGGCGCCGGGGACGTCGCCGTCGGCGAGGTGCCGGGCGATCTCGGCGTGCTCGGCAGCGACGCGTTCGACCTTGACGTCTTCGGGCACGAGGAGCGACTCGTAGCGGTGGAACGAGCTGCGCACGTTGTCGATGACGGCGAGCAGGCGGGCGTTGGGGCAGGCCGACAGCATCATGCTGTGCCACTCGTCGTCCTTGGTGATGACGAGCTGATGCTCGACGAGCTCGTCGGCGAAGGCGTCGGCCATCTCCTTGAGCTGCGCGCCGATGCGACGCAGCTCGTCGGGCGGACTCAGCTCGAGTGCGAGGCTCTCGAGGGCCGCCATCACAGGGGCGAGGTCGCGGAATTCCGAGGCGCTGAGCGGGACGAAGCGGAAGCCCTTGCCGTTCTCGCTCTCGATCTGTCCTTCGGATTCGAGGGCGATGAGCGCCTCGCGGAGCGGGGTGCGACTGACGCCGAGTTCGGTGGCGAGCTGCACCTCGTTGATGCCCTCGCCGGGCTGCACGAGTCCGGCGCGCATGCGGGTCAGCAGCTCCTGCCGAACCTGCGAGCGCAGGTTCTTGCGTTCGATCGCCATGCATCCCCTCTTCTGCCGCCTGCCCGTCAGCCTATGGGTTGACGGGCCTCTGACGACGTCTTAGTGTGTGTATACAGAATACAGCCGATCCCGGATTTGCACCAGTGCCCGGCCGGGATCAGCCGGTGATGACTCAGAGAGGAGACTTCGTGCCCGCACCCGGTGGCGACCCGCCCACGCGACGCGTCCGCCTCGACGCCCTCGCCTACGGCGGCGACTACAACCCCGACCAGTGGTCGGAAGCGACCTGGCACGAAGACATCCGTCTGATGCGTGAAGCCGGCGTGAACATGGTGAGCCTGCCGATCTTCAGCTGGCCGCAGCTGGAGCCGGAGCCCGGCATCTTCGACTGGGCCTGGCTCGACCGCATCATCGACCTGCTGTGGGAAGCGGGCATCGCGATCGACCTCGCCACCGCCACCGCGACCCCGCCGTCGTGGCTGCTGCGCGCGCACCCCGAGATGGCGCCGTGGGACGCGGACGGCCACCGGCTCGAGTTCGGATCCCGCCAGACGTACTGTCCCTCATCCCCGATCTGGCGCGAGAACGTCGCCCGCATGGCCAGAGCCATGGCCGAGCGCTACGGCGAGCACCCGGGCCTTGCGATGTGGCACATCTCGAACGAGTACGGCGATCACACCTCGCGCTGCTGGTGCCCCGAGTCGGCCCGGCACTTCCGCCGCTGGCTGCAGCACCGCTACGGCGACCTCGACGGCCTGAACGAGGCCTGGGGCGTGAACGTGTGGGGCCAGCGCTACACCTCGTGGGAGCACATCGAGACGCCGAAGAAGGCTCCGGGCCCGGTCAACCCCACCAAGCTGCTCGACTTCGAGCGCTTCTCGTCGGATGCGTTGCTGGAGCTGTTCCAGGTGGAGATCGACGTGCTGCGCGAGGTCACGCCCGACATCGCGGTGACCACGAACTTCATGAGCATGTTCCGCGACCTGAACTATTGGGACTTCGCCGCCGTCGAAGACGTCGTGACCGATGACGCCTACCCCGAGCCGGCCGACCCGACCTCGCACGTCGGCGCCGCGCTCAACTACGGCCTCATGCGTTCGCTCAAGGGCGGGCAGCCGTGGCTGCTGCTGGAGTCCTCGGCCAGTGCGACCAGCTGGCGCGACGTGAACGTGCCCAAGGCGCCGGGCAAGATCCGCATCGAGAGCCTGCAGGCGGTCGCGCACGGCTCCGACGCCGTGATGTTCTTCCAGTGGCGCCAGGCGAAGTACGGCCAGGAGAAGTTCCACTCCTCGATGCTCGGCCACAGAGGCGAGCGTTCGCGCAGCTTCCAGGAGACCAAGGCGCTGGGCAATGAGCTCAAGAAGCTCGAGCCGGTGCGCGGTACCCGCGTGCGCTCGAGCGTCGCCCTCGTCGTGGACTGGGACTCGTGGTGGGGCACCGGCGCTGCGGAATCGCTGCCCTCGCAGCGGTTACAGTGGGCACAGCAGGCCCGCGCCTGGCACCGGGCGCTGTACACGCTCGGCCAGCCGGTGGATGCGGTGCGTGCGACGGGGCCGTTCGACCGCTACGACGTGGTCGTGGTGCCGAACCTCTACATCGTGGAGCAGCCGCAGGCCGACGCGCTGCAGGCGTTCGTCGAACGCGGAGGGCACCTCGTGGTCGGGCCGTTCTCGGGAGTGGTGGATGCCACCGAGAAGGTGCACGACGGCGGAGCGCCAGGACTGCTGCGCGACCTGCTCGGCATCGAGGTCGACGAGCAGTGGCCGATCGCCGACGGGCTGACCGAGAGCATCGACTTCGCGGGCGAGGTCCTGACGGTGCCTTCCTGGAGCGAATGGCTCGAAGCGGATGACGACGTCGAGGTGCGTGCCACGTATGCGAGTGGTGAGCTCGACGGCCTGCCGGCGGTGACCCGTCGCGCGGCGGGGGAAGGGTCGGCCTGGTACGTCAGTGCGATGTTCGAACCGGACGGTCTGCTCACGGTGTTCCGCGACGTCCTGCGCACCGCGGGCCTTCCCGCTCGCGAGCGGACGGACGTCGACGTCGAGGTGGTCACCCGAGCAGACGACGCCACCGACTACACGTTCTACCTGAATCACGGGCGCTCGCCCGTCGCGTTCGAGATCCCGTCGCCGGGCGTTGACCTGCTCACCGGCGTGCGTCATGCGGGCCGTCTGGAGCTCGAACGCTTCGGCGTGGCGGTGCTCGCCGCTCCCCGTGCCGACACCCTCTCTCTTGCCACCCTGACCCCGCCTTCGGGCGCTGATGACGTGAAGGAGGACGCATGACCACTCCATTCGTGCATCCGTACATCCCCAACTCCGCCCCCGAGTCGAGGGCGGCGATGCTCGCGGCCGTCGGCGCCGCGTCGGTCGACGAGTTCTACGCCGATGTGCCGGAGTCTCTGCGACTCGGCCGGGCGCTCGACCTGCCGGCACCGTTCGCGGCCGAGCAGGACCTCGCCCGACACGTGCGCGGACTGCTCGCCAAGAACCGCTCGACCGAGGAACGACTGAGCTTCCTCGGCGCGGGCACCTACAACCACTACGTGCCCGCCGTGGTGGATGAGGTCATCGGCCGCAGCGAGTTCCTGACCGCCTACGCCGGCGAACCCTACGAGGACCACGGCCGCTTCCAGGCCCTGTTCCAGTACCAGTCGCTGATGGCGGAGCTGTTGGAGATGGACGTCGTGAACGTGCCGGTCTACGACGGTTACCAGGCGACGGCGACGGGCCTCACGATGTCGGGGCGTCTCACCGGTCGCGGGCGCGTGCTGGTGGTCAGCGACGTGCTGCCGGCGAAGCTCGCGAAGGTGCACGACTACGTGCGGGCCCATCTGACGCTCGAGCACGTGCCGCCCGTGAACGGCACGGCGGACGTGGAGGGGATCAGGACCGCACTCGGCGACGATGTCGCCGCCGTGTGGGTCGAGACGCCCAGTGCCACCGGCGCAGTGGAGGCGGCGCTGCAGGAGATCGCGGACGCCGCGCACGCTGCCGGAGCCGTGCTCGTGGTCGGCACCGATCCCATCGGCTACGGGGTGCTCACCCCGCCCTCGGTCTCCGGTGCCGACATCGTCACCGGAGACATCCAGTCCCTCGGCCTGCATCAGTGGTTCGGCGGCGCTCACGGTGGCTTCATCGCTGTGCACGACGACCCCGCGTTCGTGATGGAGATGCCCTCGCGCCTGTTCGGGCTCGCCACCACCGACGTGCCCGGCGAGTACGGCTTCGGCGACGTGGCCTACGAGCGCACCTCGTTCGCACACCGCGAGGAGGGGAAGGAATGGGTCGGCACGGCCGCGGCCCTGTGGGGCATCGCCGCCGGTGTCTACCTCGCACTGATGGGTCCCACCGGCATGGCGGAGCTCGGCGAGGTGCTGCTCGCCCGCACCCGGTACGCGCAGCAGGCACTCGCCGCTGTTCCCGGTGTCTCTCTCGATGACGACGCCGTGCATCTGCGCGAATTCACGGTGACCCTTCCGGTGCCAGCGGCGGAGGTCGTCACGGCGCTCCGCGCCCGGGGCATCGAACCCGGCGTGGTCGTGGGCGAGCACCGCCTGCTCGTCTGCGTCACCGAACTGGTCTCCCAATCCGACATCGACGTCCTGGCCGGCGCGCTTGCCGCAGTCGTCGCCCCCGAACTCGCAGAGGAGCAGAAGTGAGCCTCCCCGTCGCGCCCAAGCCGGCGCTCCGCCGATTCCAGCAGGCCCGCTGGGACGAGCCGATCATCTTCGAGCTGACCACACCCGGTGAACGCGGCGTGCTGGTGTCGCAGGTCGAGCCGGGCGTGCGCGAGGTGGTGGGCGATGTGGTCGCCGCGCTGCCGGACTCCCTGCGTCGCCCGTCTCGTCCCGCGCTGCCCGAGATGGGGCAGATGCGGGTGCTCAAGCACTACCTGCGTCTGTCGCAGGAGAACCTCGGTGCCGACTTCAACGTCGACATCGGCCAGGGCACCTGCACCATGAAGTACGCCCCGAAGATCAACGACCAGCTCGCGAACACCCCGCAGCTCACCGCGATGCATCCGCACCAGGATCCGGCCGATGCGCAGGGCGTGCTCGAGATCGTCTGGCAGTTGGAACGGGTGCTCGCCGAGATCTCCGGCATGGACGAGGTGTCGCTGCACACGCAGGGCGGCTCGGCGGCGATCTGGTCGAACATCGCCATGATCCGTGCCTTCCATGAGGCGAACGGCGAAGGCGAGCAGCGTCGCGAGGTCATCACCACGATCTTCAGCCACCCCTCGAACGCGGCCGCGGCGAAGGCGGCAGGCTATGAGGTCATCACGGTCTACCCCGACGCCGAGGGCTATCCGTCGCTCGACGCGCTCAAGGCCGCGTTGTCGCCCCGCACCGCGGCGATCATGGTCACGAACCCGGAGGACACCGGCATCTACAATCCGGCGATCCGGGAGTGGGTCGACGCCGCGCACGCGGTCGGAGCCCTCGCCTCGTACGACCAGGCCAACGCGAACGGCATCCTCGGTGTCACGCGCGCCCGCGACGCCGGCTTCGACGTGTGCCACTTCAACCTGCACAAGACCTTTGGCACCCCGCACGGCAGCGGTGGACCGGGATCTGGCGCGAACGCCGTGAGCGCGGCGCTCGCCCCATTCCTGCCGGGACCGCGCGTGGTGCGCGACGATGACGGGACCTTCGGGGTGGTCGAGGCGGGAGAGCTGTCGATCGGCGCGGTCGGCCCGTTCTTCGGCGTCATCCCCGCGCTCGTGAAGGCCTACTCCTGGATCATGGCACTGGGGGCTCCGGGGCTGCTCGCCGCCGCGGAGACCGCCGTGCTGAACAACAACTACCTGATGGCTCGTGTGCTCGCGATCCCCGGAGCATCCGCGCCGTATGCCACGGGTCGCCGCCGCATCGAGCAGGTGCGCTACTCGTGGGAGGAGCTGTACCAGGAGACCGGCATCTCGTCGGAGGAGATCGGCGTGCGCATGTCCGACTTCGGGATGCACTACTGGACGAGTCACCACCCCTACGTGGTGCCGCAGCCGTTCACGCTCGAGCCGACCGAGTCATACTCCATGGCGGAGCTCGACGAGTATGCGGCGACCCTCGCCGAGGTGGCACGTGAGGCGCGGGAGACCCCCGAGGTGGTGCGCACCGCCCCGCACAACCAGACCGTGCACCACACGCACCATGACGATCTGGACGACCCGGAGCGGTGGGCGATCACCTGGCGCGCATACCAGCGGAAGTACGCGGTGGAGCTGGCCGCACGGGCGGACTGACCGCGATGCTCGGACTCGTCGTCAACCCTGTCGCCGGAGTCGGAGGGCCCGCGGGGCTCGCCGGCTCCGACGGTGCGGACGTGCAGCGCCTCGCCATCGCGCGCGGCGCCCGTTCGCGCGTGCAGGAACGGGCGGTCCTCGCCCTGACGACGCTCGCCGAACGGCATCCGGGACTCGTGGTCGCGACGGTGCCCGGAGCCATGGGCGCCGATGCGGTGCGCGTCGCAGGTCTCGTGCCGTGCGTCGTCGGGGCGGGCTCGAGCGATGCGGGCGTGACCGAGGCGGGTGTGACCGAGGTGACGGAGGCGGCGGATACCTCGCGTGCGGTCGCAGCGTTGGCCGCGGCGGGGGTCGATCTGCTCCTCGTCGTGGGTGGCGACGGCACCCTGCGCGACGCGGTCTCGGGGCTCGGCGCCGCGGCGCATCCGTCGGGTGAAAAGCCCGATGGCGGAAGGTGCGACGACGGATCCGCGCTCGACGCCGAAAGCTGCCGACAGGCGCACGGTCTGCCGGCCGTGCTCGGAGTTCCGGCAGGCGTGAAGATGTACTCGCCCGTGTTCGCGGTCAGTCCGCGGGCCGCGGGATCGATCGCCGCGGACTGGATCGAGCACGACGGACTCCCGACCGAGGAGCGTGAGGTGCTCGACATCGACGAGGCCGCGATGCGGCGCGCCCGCGTCGACCCCACGCTGTACGGAATGCTCCGGGTGCCGCATCGTGCGGGCCGCACTCAGGCACGCAAGGCGCCGACGCCGGTCACCGAGGCGGCTGCGGTCGAAGCTGCGGCCCGCGGGGCTGTCTCCCGCATGCGACCGGGCGTGCGCTATCTGCTCGGCCCCGGCGGCACGACCGCGGAGCTCGCTCGGCAGCTCGGCGTCGAAGGATCGCCACTCGGCGTCGACGTCGTTCTCGACGGTGCCGTCCTCGTCCACGGCGCGAGTGAGCAGGAGCTGCTCGCCCAGATCGCCGAGGGCCCGGCGCGGGCCGTCGTCACCGTGATCGGCGGGCAGGGGTTCCTGCTCGGGCGCGGCAACCAACAGCTCTCGGCACCCGTTCTTCGTGCGCTCGGCGACGACCCGCTCCTCGTCGTCGCCCCCGAGCAGAAGCTCATCGACCTACAGGGTCGGCCGCTCCTCGTCGACACCGGCGACCCGGAACTCGATGCGAGACTCGCCGGGCATGTCCGCATCATCACCGGCGTCGGCACCACGAGTCTCTATGCCGTGACCGCACCCGAACTCTCCCTCACCTGACACATCCCGACCCCGACAGACCCGTCTGCACGTACCCGAAAGGACACCCCATGCGTCTCGAGAACAAAAAGGCCATCGTCACCGGCGGTGCCGGCGGCATCGGTCGCGCCACGTCACTCGCACTCGCTGCCGAGGGCGCGGCGGTCGCCGTCGTCGACCTGAACACGGAGGCGGCCGAAGCCGTCGCGGAGGAGATCCGTGCGGCCGGTGGCATGGCCATCGCGATCGCGGCGGATGTGGCGAGCGAGTCCGACATCGAACGGGTGATCGCCACGTCGGTGGCCGAACTCGGCGGAGTGAACGTCGTCTTCAACAACGCCGGGATCATCCGTCGCACCACCGCCGTCGAGACGACCGTCGAGGAGTGGGACCGCGTGTTCGGCGTGAACGTGCGCTCGATCTTCCTGATGTGCAAGCACATCGTTCCGGTCATGGAGGCTGCGGGTGGAGGCTCGATCATCAACACCGGGTCGGGCTGGGGCCTCAAGGGCGGTGGCCAGGCCATCTCCTACTGCGCCTCGAAGGGCGCGGTCGTGAACATGACGCGCGCGCTCGCGATCGACCACGGTCCCGCCGGCATCCGCGTGAACTCGGTCAACCCCGGCGATGTGAACACCGGGATGCTGCGGGAGGAAGCGCGTCAGCTGGCGCAGGACACCAACGCGTTCCTCGCCGAAGCCGCCGATCGCCCGCTGCGCCGCATGGGCGAGCCGAGCGAGGTCGCACAGGCGGTGGTCTGGCTGGCGAGCGACGACTCCTCGTACGTCACCGGCTCGGCCCTCGTCGTGGACGGCGGCGGGATCGCCTAGCCCTGTCCGTCGGCCTTCATCTGGATCAGCTGGATCAGGTTGCCGCACGTGTCGTCGAGAACCGCGACCCAGGCGGCACCGATGTCGGTCGGCGGCTGGGTGAACACGACGCCGAGCCCGGTCAGGCGTGCGTGTTCGGCGGCGAGGTCGTCGACGGCGAACTGCGCGAGTGGGATGCCGTCTTCGACGAGCGCGTCGCGGTAGGGCTTGACCGCGGGGTGCTCCGAAGGCTCGAGCAGGAGCTCGGGTCCGCCGGGCGCTTCGGGCGAGGTCACCGTGAGCCAGGCGGCATCGCCGAGGGGGATGTCATGGTGCTTCGTGAAGCCGAGCACGTCGGTGTAGAAGGAGAGGGCCTTGCGCTGGTCGTCGACGAAGATGCTGGTCAGTTCGATTCTCATGGGGTGCTCCGTGTGGTCGGCCACCGCTCGGCGATGCGGGCGATGGGTTCCGGATGGAAGAAGTGGAACTTGGAACGGCCTTGTCGTTCCGTGGAGATCAGTCCGGCGGATTCGAGTACCGCGAGGTGCTGGGAGACCGCCTGCCGGGTCAGCGTCACACCGTGCTGCATCGTCAACGTCGAGCAGATCTCGAAGAGCGTCTGTCCGTCCCGCCGCGACAGCTCATCGAGGATGAGTCGCCTCGTCTCGTCGTCGAGCGCGTGGAACAGATCGGCCATGGGATCACGATAGGCAAGTGGATGCTTGCATATCAAGCCTGTCCCAGGACACTCGCGTAAAATCGGGACAATGACCGACGCCCCCTCCGACGCTGCACCCGACCTCGGACCGGGCGTCGACCCCGAAGATCTCGCCACCACGCTGCGCGTGCTGCGCGAGCTGCACCGGATCGACAACGAGCACCCCGATTTCATCGCGGTACGCCAGGCCACCGCGGCGATGTTCAAAGACGTGAAGCGGGTGCGCCGCAAGCAGATCCGTGACGCGATCGCCGAGGCCGACAAAGCCGTGGTGGCCCGCACCGCCACGGGTGCCCCCGACCGCATCGATGATGAGACCCGTGGCAACGATCTCGCCACCAGCGTCGTCGACGCCCCGATCGCGGGCGAGCTGCTGAAGCCCCGCAACTGCTACATCTGCAAGCAGCCGTACACACAGGTCGACGCTTTCTACCACCAGCTCTGCCCGGACTGCGCCCGCTTCAGCCACGGCAAGCGCAACGCCCGCACCGACCTCACCGGCAAGCGCGCCCTGCTCACGGGTGGCCGCGCGAAGATCGGCATGCACATCGCGCTGCGGCTGCTGCGTGACGGCGCACACACCACGATCACGACCCGCTTCCCGCGCGACGCCGTGCGACGCTTCTCGGCCCTGCCCGACTCGGCCGACTGGCTGCACCGCCTGCGCGTGGTCGGCATCGACCTGCGCGACCCTGCTCAGGTGATCGGCCTGGCGGACTCGGTCGCCGCTCAGGGCCCGCTCGACATCCTCATCAACAACGCCGCACAGACCGTACGCCGCTCGCCGGGTGCTTACTCCCTGTTGGCGGATGCCGAGCTGCAGCCCCTCCCCGACGGACCCCTGCCCGAGATGGAGACCTTCGGGCACACGGCCGACCCGCACCCGCAAGCGCTGCAGGCCTCGGTCGATGCGCATCCGCTGCTCTCGGTCGCGGCCCTCGGCGGCACGGTCGCCGAGCAGGGTGGTCAGGCACTCACGGCCGAAGATCTCGCGCGCCTCGCGATGGCGCCCGGATCGTCGTCGCTCGAGAAGCATGCCGACGGCACCGCGATCGACGCCGGCGGCCTCGTGCCCGACGTGAACCGCGTCAACAGCTGGGTGCAGTCGATCGAGCAGGTCGATCCGCTCGAGATGCTCGAGGTGCAGCTCGCGAACACGACAGCGCCGTTCCTGCTGATCAGCCGTCTGCGTGCCTCGATGGCCGCGTCCGATGCGCACCGCAAGTACGTGGTCAACGTCTCGGCGATGGAGGGACAGTTCTCCCGCCGCTACAAGGGTCCTGGACACCCGCACACGAACATGGCCAAGGCTGCGCTCAACATGCTCACCCGCACCAGCGCGGGGGAGATGCTGGAGAAGGACGGCATCCTCATGACCGCCGTCGACACGGGCTGGATCACGGACGAGCGTCCGCACTACACGAAGGTGCGCCTCGCCGAAGAGGGCTTCCACGCCCCGCTCGACCTGGTCGACGGTGCCGCCCGCGTGTACGACCCGATCGTGCGCGGCGAGGCCGGGGACGACATCCACGGCGTGTTCCTCAAGGACTACGAGCCCAGCCCCTGGTGAGGGAAGTTCGGGTCAGTGAGCGCGCTCGGCGAGGTTCGCCGAGGCCCACTGCCCGAGCTGGTTCAGGATCGGCAGCAGTCCTTCTCCCGCGGGTGTGAGCGCGTACGACACGGTCACCGGCGGACCGGCATCGACCGTGCGTGCGACGAGTCCGGCGTCGGCGAGCTCCGCCAGGCGATCGGAGAGCACGGTGTCGCTGATGCCGTCCACGGCGCGGCGAAGTGAGACGAACGTCGTGGGTCCGCCCCCGAGCGACGACACGATCATGCCGTTCCACCGCTTCCCGAGCACGCTGAAGGCCAGTGTGACGGCGGCGTCGCACACCTGACGCCCTTCGTCGGTCCCGGACATCCCCCCATCCTACCCGTGCTACGTTTACCGATGTCGCTAAGAAAAACAGAGCGACTACGAAAACGAGAGGTAGGCCCATGTCCCTGTTCCGCCTGGATGCCAGCATCCTTCCCGCGTCGTCCGCCAGTCGTGCGCTCGCCGACATCGTCGAGGCCGAGTGGACCGCGTCGCACCCCGATTCGACCGTCTTCCGTCGCGATCTGGCGAGCGACCCCGTGCCCGCGACCGCGTGGGCGGATGCCGTGACGGGCGGATTCGTCGACGAGGCCCAGCGGACCCCTGCGCAGAACGAGGCTCGCGCCCTCGCGACGCAGTTCGCCGACGAGCTCATCGGCGCCGACGCTCTGCTGTTCGCGGTGCCGCTCTACAACTACGGCGTCTCGCAGCACTTCAAGACCTGGTTCGATCTCGCCTACACCGACGCACGCATCGATCCGACCGGCACCGCGTTGAACGGCAAGCCGGCGACCCTGGTCACCGTGCTCGGCGGCAACTACGCGCCCGGTTCGCCCAAGGAGGGCTGGGACCACTCGACCGGCTGGCTGCGACGCGTGCTCGAAGACGTCTGGGGTCTCGATCTGCGCGTCGTGCAGCGTCCGTTCACGCTGGTCGGCGTCAACCCGGCGCTCGACGCGTTCGCCGACACCGCGCGCGAGCTCAAGGAGAACGCCGAAGCCGACGCCCGCACCTACGGCCGCGAGCTCGCCGCGACACGCGACCCGCGGGTGGCCTGAGCCCCGTCTTCGAATCGCGCAAATGGTTCCTTCTGGGCCCCGCATCCGACCGTTTGCGCGATTCGAAACACCTGCGGACAGTCAGCCGGGAAGGCCCGTCGGGTAGGGGTGCGGCAGCCACACGGTCACGATCAGACCGCCGTCCGTCCGCGGGGTGAGGACGAGCGTGCCGTTGTGCGCCTGCGTGATGCGGTCGACGATCGCAAGGCCGAGCCCCGCCCCCGCATGGTCGTCGCCGCGGGTGCGCTCCGCCCCGCGCTGGAACGGTTCGACAAGGGTGGCGACCTGATGCGCAGGCAACTGTTCACCGGTGTTCTCCACGACCAGCGCGACCGCGTGCGGCATCGAGTGCGTGCGCACGGCAACGGCCCCGCCGGTCGGAAGGTTGTGCACGATCGCGTTGAGGACGAGGTTCATGACCAGCTGCGGCAGCAGCGCCGCCGACCCGAGCACCGACGCGGGGACGCCGCCGACCTCCAGTGCGACTCCTCGACGGTCGGCGAGGGGAACCAGCGCCTCGACGGCCTCCTCGGCGAGAAGGGAGAGATCGACGATCTCGCGCGGGAACGTCCGGCGATCCGCCCGGCTCAGCAGCAGCAGCGCCTCCGTGAGGTCGATCGCACGCGTGTTCACCCGCTGCAGTCGGGCGATCAGCTCGTCCACGTCGCGGTCCGGGTCGTCACGGGCGACCTCGAGCAGCGCCTGCGAGATCGCGAGGGGAGTGCGCAGCTCGTGCGAGGCGTTCGCGGCGAACCGCTGCTGCTCGGCGACGTGGGCTTCGAGCTGCTCGAGCATCGAGTCGAAGACATCGGCCAGATCGCGGAACTCGTCGCGAGGGCCGGGCAGCGCGATCCGGTGCGAGAGCGAGCCCTGCGCCGCCAGTCGCGCAGCGTCGCCGATGCGTTCCAGAGGTGCAAGCATGCGTCCGGCCAGCAGCCATCCGCCGCCGAGCCCGATGGCCAGCAGTGCCACCATGACCGTCGAGGCGACCGGCACGAACGCCCTGATCAGGTCGGAGCGGTTGGGAACGCGGATGTCCGCGGAGATCTGCACGTCGGGCACGTAGCGCAGCAGGTACAGGGCCACCGCGGCGAGCAGCAGCAGTCCGGAGACCACCACGATGCCCGCATAGCTGAGGGTGAGCTTGAGGCGAGCGCTCATCCCACGGCGCCTAGGCATCGGCATCCGTTCCGATCCGGTATCCGACACCCGGCACGGTGAGGATGATCCACGGCTCGCCCAGGCGTTTGCGCAGCGAGGAGACCGTGATGCGCACGGCGTTCGTGAACGGGTCGGCGTTCTCGTCCCAGGCGCGCTCGAGTAGCTCCTCCGCGCTGACGACACCGCCCTCGGCGTCGACGAGCACCTCCAGCACGGCGAACTGCTTGCGGGTGAGCGCCACGTAGCGGTCGTCGCGGTACACCTCTCGGCGGAACGGATCGAGGCGAAGGCCGGAGACCTCCAGCACGGGAGGTCGACTGCGCTGGCGGCGACGGTCGAGGGCCCGCAGACGCAGTACCAGCTCGCGCATCTCGAACGGCTTGGTGAGGTAGTCGTCGGCACCGATCTCGAAGCCGCTCGCCTTGTCGTCGAGGCGGTCGGCCGCGGTGAGCATGAGGATGGGGATGCCGCTTCCCGACGCGACGATCCAGCGGGCGATGTCGTCGCCGGAGGGCCCGGGCACGTCGCGGTCGAGCACGGCGAGGTCGTAGGAGTTGATGCTCAGCAGCTCCAGCGCCGTGTCGCCGTGGCCCGCGATATCGGCCGCGATCGCCTCGAGGCGCAGCCCATCGCGGATCGCCTCGGCGAGGTAGGGCTCGTCCTCGACGATCAGCACACGCATGGCAGCGATCCTACGCACCCCGGCATATCGCGAGCATATGGAAAAGCGCATACGCCCTGGCAACCGGCTCCCTTCTTCACTGGGAGCATGAACACCAACAGCTCGTCCCTCCCGCTGCGGGCACGTCGTCGCCGTCGGGCCGCCGGCGTCGTGGTCGCGCTCGCCGCCGCCGTGATCCTGGCGTTCGCGGTGCAGCAGTCGTTGTCCGTGGCTTTCGCCGACACGGCGAAGACGTTCCCCACGCCCGTGCCGACCCCGGTGCCCGACGACGTGGAGCCCGTCGACGTGCCGGGCGACGCCGACGGGGCGATCCGTGACGGGGATCAGCCCACGGTGTTCGATGTGGACCGCGTCGCGGTCGGCAACCTCGACCCCGCGCTGCTCGACGCCCTGCAGGGGGCGGCCTCGGATGCCGAGCGCGATGGCATCACGTTCCTGGTGAACAGCGGATGGCGCTCGCCGGGGCTGCAGGAACGGATGCTCCAGGACGCGATCGCCGACTACGGGTCGGAGGACGAAGCGCGCCGCTGGGTGGCGACGCCGCAGACCTCGGCGCACGTGTCGGGCGACGCCGTGGACGTCGGCCCCCTGCCCACGCTCGACTGGCTCGCCCAGCACGGCTCCGACTACGGACTGTGCCAGACCTACGCGAACGAGTCATGGCACTACGAGCTGCGCCCCGAGGCGATCGATCAGGGGTGCCCCGAGATGTACGCCGACCCCACCGAAGACCCGAGGATGCAGCGATGACCATCATGACCGTCCCCCGTCCCGCGATCGCCTCGCGCCTGCAGGCGCCGACGCTGACCACGCTCCCGGACGCCGTCGCCGAGAACCTCCGGATCGTCAGGGCGGCGACCCCGGTGCCGATCATGGCCGTCGTGAAGGCCGACGGCTACGGACACGGTGCCGTCGTCGTGGCAAGGGCTGCGGTCGCAGCGGGCGCCGAGTGGCTCGGGGTGACGCAGGTCGCCGAGGGTGTCGCACTCCGCGAGGCCGGACTCGCGGTGCCCATCCTCTCCTGGCTGAACCCGGCGGGCATCGACGCCGAGGCAGCGGCGGAGCATCGTATCGACATCGCGGTGGGTTCGGCCGAAGAGCTGCGTCAGCTGAGCTCGGACACGTCGCACCCGGTCAGGGTGCACCTGCATCTGGACACCGGGATGGCCCGTGGCGGGTCTCCGCTGGACGAGTGGCCAGAGCTCTTCCGACTGGCGCGCGCCAGCAGAGGGCGGATCGAGGTCGTGGGGGTCATGGGTCATCTGCCGCGCGCCGACGAGGGCGATCCGGGCGCGAACGCCGCGGCCGTGCTGCGCATGCGGCAGGGCAGGGATGCGGTCCTGCGTGCCGGGCTCGGACCGGTGCTCGTGCATCTGGCGGCGACGTCCGGGGCGCTGACCGATCCCGCGACCCATTTCGGGATGGTGCGGATCGGCGCAGGACTCGTCGGGATCGACCCCTCGGAGACGACGCCACTGATCGGGGCTTCACGATGGACCGCGCCCGTCGTGCATGGGACTCTCGCCCCGGCGGGCACGGCTGTCGGGTATGCGGGAACGCATGTCAGCCGTGCGGAGACGCACCTCGCGGTGGTGGGCGTCGGCTACGCGGATGGGATCCCGCGAGAGCTCGCGCCGGGCGCCGGCGTCGAGATCGGCGGCGTGCGGTATCCGATCGTCGGACGGGTGTCGATGGATCAGATCGTGGTGGACACGGGTGCCGCGCTGTTCCCGCGCGGCACGATCGCGACCGTGTTCGGGCCGGACGGGGGCGCGGTGCCCTCGGTGCAGGAGTGGGCGCGGTGGGCGGGGACGATCCCCCACACCATCGTCACCGGGATCGGAGCGCGAGTGCGGAGGAGCGCGGCATGACGAGGGTGCTGGTCATCGGGGGAGGGCAGAACGCCGAGCACGACGTGTCGTTGGCGTCGGCGGCCGCGGTCGGTGCAGCCCTGCGGCTGGGCGGTCACGAGGTGACGTGCGTGACCATCGATCGAGACGGCATCTGGCGCGTCGACGGGCGCCCGAACGGGGGATCCGCCGCCGAGTCGCTGGCGCTCGCGCTTCCGCTGCTCACTCGCACGGACGTGGTCTTCCCGGCCGTGCACGGTGCACTCGGCGAGGACGGGGCGCTGGCAGCTCTCTGCGCCCTCGCCGGAGTGCGCGTGGTGGGCTCGGGGCTGCGCGCCGGTGCGATCGGCATGGACAAATGGACGACGAAGCTGGTGGCGGACGCGGTGGGGATCGGCACCGCCCGCGGGCGGCTGATCACGGCGGACGACATCGGGGATGTGGAGTTCGACGGCGAGGTCGTGGTGAAACCGGTCTCGGCGGGGTCGAGCCACGGCGTGAGTCTCGTGACCCAGGAGGAGGATCTGCTCGCCGCGCTGCACGAGGCCGCGCGCTTCGACCGGCGCATCCTCGTCGAGGAGGTCGTCAGGGCGCGCGAGATCGACGTGGCCGTGCTGCGCGAGAAGGGGGGCATCCGGTGGGCGGCTCCGCCGCTGGAGATCCACGCGACCGGCCTCTTCGACACGGCGACGAAGTACGACGGAAGTGCGCGTTTCACGGTGCCGGCGCAGCTCGACGCGGGCGAGGCGGCGGCCCTCAAGCGCGCTGCGATCGCGATGTTCGACGCCCTGGGGTGCGACGGCGTCGCGCGGATGGACTTCTTCCTCACGGACAGGGGTCCCCTGCTGAACGAGGTGAACACGATGCCGGGGCTGACCGCGGCGTCGCAGGTGCCGCGGATGTTCGCCGCGGCGGGAGTGGATTACGTCGACCTGGTCGGGAGGCTCGTGCGCGCCGCGTGGTGAGAGGGAGCCGAGAAGGCATCGACAAGCGCGCCGAGGAGGCGGATGCTGGAGCCATGGCAGCTTTCACAGCGGACAACGCGTTCAGCGGATTCAGCGTCGACGACATCGACGCGGCGGAGGAGTTCTACGGCGCGACGCTCGGGCTCGACGTCGAGCGCAACGCGATGGGGTTCCTCGACCTGCGCCTGCCCCGTGGCGGCTCGATCCTCGTGTACTCGAAGCCGAACCACACGCCGGCGAGCTTCACGATCCTGAACTTCCCGGTGGCGGATGTCGACGCCGCCGTGGACGAGCTCATCGCCCGGGGCGTCCAGACGAAGATCTACAGCGACGAGGAGTTCCCCTCCGACGAGCGCGGCATCGTCCGCGGGAACGGGCGAGGGCCGGACATCGCGTGGTTCCGCGACCCCGCGGGCAACGTCCTCGCCGTCATGCAGGCGTGATTAAGGTATCTTATACCGCTTATGTACATAAGGGGTAGAATGGGGCCATGAACACGATCAGCCGCAACGTCCCGTCGAAGGATCTTCGCGACAGCTTGGCCGACGTTCTCGGAGGTGTCGCCTACGGTTCCGAGCGCGTGGGCGTCACCCGCCACGGGAAGCTCACGGCCGTCGTGATCAGCGTGGCTGATCTGGAACTGCTCGAAGAGCTCGAGGCCGCGCGCGATGCGGCCGAGTTCGCGACAGCCAAAGCTGCCGACGATGGCCGGCGGGTGTCGCTCGATGAGCTCGTCACGGAAGTTGCGTGACGAGCTATCGGGTCGAATTCACCACAGCGGCCGCGAAAGAGATACGCAAACTCGACGCGCAGATCCGTCGACGGATTCTCGTCGGCATCGCTGAGTTGGAAAGCGATCCCCGCCCTCCCGGCGTCCGGAAGCTCTCCGGCTACGACAATGCCTGGCGGGTGCGCATCGGCGACTACCGCGTTCTCTACGAGGTGATCGACGACCAGGTGCTCGTGACCGTGGTGCGTGTCGCCCACCGTCGAGACGTCTACGAGATCTGACGCCTCACCCTTCTGACATCGTGGAGATGTCTCTTCCGTCTGCTCCCCTGGAGAGCACACGCTCTCCAGGGGAGCAGACGGGGAAGTGATGCTCAGTCGAAGACGACGTCCGGGTGGAGGCCCTCGGCGATCAGCCGCACGGCCGAGACGTTCCCGAGTGTGCCGGGGAACAGGTCGGTCGACGGCACCGCGATCAGTCGACCGTCGCGCACGGCGGGCATGTCGGGGAACGTCGCGGCGAGGTAGGAGCGGACGGCCGCCTCGTGCGCGGGGTCGGACACCGCGAAGACGATCGCGTCCGGTGCCTCTGACGCGAGCGACTCCGGGGTGATCTCGGCGGCGAAGAAGTCGGCGAACGCGGGATCGTCCGGCGTGAAGACGTTGTCGGCACCGGCGCGCTTCAGGATGTCGTACTCGATGCCGGCGCCGATCGCGGTGAGGGTCGTGCCCTCCACGAAGACCTGGGCGACGCGGGGGCGATCCTTGCCTTCGAGCGCCGCATCGACGGTCGCGAGCTCGGCCTTGGACGACTCGATCAGGTCGTTCGCCTCGTCCTCGACGTGGAAGATCTCGCCGAGGTTCTCGAGGTCGATGAAGAGGTCGTCGACCGTGCCCTCCATGCGCCGGTCGAAGCATCCGCCGGTCGCGGTGTACGCGGCGACGCCGGCCTCGGAGAGCTGCTCGATGCTGGCGAAGCCCTGCTCCGCGGTGAACTCGTAGGTGGTCGGCGAGTAGACGAAGTCGGGTTCGACGGCGAGCAGTTCCTCCCGGCTGGGCGGTGCGTCTCCGCCGATGACGGGCACATCGGCCGCGAGGTCTGCGACGTCGCTCGGCAGCTCGTCCGCGGTGGCCTGCGCCTGTCCGACGAGCGAATCGGCGAGACCCAGGCGCAGCAGCAGCTCGGTCTGCGAGGGGTGCAGTCCGACGACGGCCGTCGGCGTGGCCGGGATCTCGACCGTGCGGCCGCAGTTCTCGATGCTGATCGCCTCTCCGGAGGAGGCGGGCGCTGCTCCCGTGGAGACTCCGCTCCCGCAGGCGGTGAGGGCGATCGCGCCGAGGCCGACGGAGACGGCGGCGAGCAGGCGGGTGGGTCGGGTACGTGGTGTCATTCTTCTTCTCCTAGGTGAGGGGTCGGGGTTGTCTGGGGTGGAAGGTCATCGCGCGTGCTCCCGTGTCGACCTCGACGGCGATGCGGGCGGTCACATGGAAGACCTCGTCGACGAGCGCGGGGGTGAGCACGGTGTCCGGAGCGCCGAAGGCGACGATCCTGCCCTCGTCGATCACCGCGACGTCATCGCAGAACGCGGCGGCGATGTTGAGATCGTGGAGGGCGGCGATCACGATCGTGCCGAGTCCGCTCACCACACGCATGAGATCGAGCTGGTGCGCGATGTCGAGGTGGTTCGTCGGTTCATCCAGCACGAGGATCTCGCCGCTCTGCGCGAGGGCTCTGGCGAGCATCACCCGCTGGCGCTGACCGCCCGAGAGTCGACGCACCAGCCGGTCGCCGAGATCGTGCACGTCCGCGGTGCGCAGGGCCTGGTCGACGATGCGCTGATCCTCCGGGGTGTCCCGGCTGAACGGCGGACGGTGGGGTGAGCGGCCGACCAGCACCGTCTCGCGCACGGTCAGATCGAACTCGGACGGGGCGTCCTGGAGCATGACGGACACGGTGCGCGCGAGCGTACGCGGCGGCAGCTGCGAGACGTCGACCCCGTCGATCAGGACACGCCCCCGCTGCGGACGCTGACCCGTGAACAGGGTGCGCAGCAGGGTGGATTTGCCGCTGCCGTTCGGGCCGAGGAGCCCCACGATGCGGCCTGTGCCAACCTCGAGGTCGACCCCGTGCAGCACCGTGCGACCACCGCGGGCGACACTCACGCCGTCGAAGTGCACGCTCATCGGTCGAACCCCGCCCGATCGCCTCCGCTGCGCATCAACCACAGGAAGAACGGAGCCCCGACGAAGGCGGTGAGGATTCCGAGCGGGATCTCGGTGGGCATCGCGACCGTCCGTGCGAGCAGGTCGGCGACCATCAGGAACAGTGCACCGCCGAGGATCGTGATGGGCAGCATCCGCCGATGGTCGGAGCCCACGAGGAGTCGGGCCATGTGCGGCACGACGAGCCCGACGAATCCGATGCCGCCGCTCACGGCGACGATCGCTCCGGTCAGCAGCGAGGCGAGCACGAGCAGCACGCCGCGCACCCGGGTCGTGCGCACTCCGACGGCCATCGCCGACTCGTCGCCCGCGAGCAGCGCGTTCATGGAGCGGGAGAGTCCGAACACCGCGATGCAGGCGATCGCGAGCGCGACCGCTGGGATCAAGAGCGTCGACATGTCGGCGGCTGACACGCTGCCGAGCAGGAAGAACATCACGCTCACGACGTTCTGGGCGTCGGTGGTGAGGGTGAGGTAGCTGGTCACCGCGCTCAGCAGGGCACCGAGCGCGACCCCGGCGAGGATCATCCTGGTCGGGGACAGCTCTCCGCGGATGCGCGCGAGCATGGCCACCAGGAGGCAGGCGACCATCGCCCCCACGAACGCCGCACCGCTCATCGACAGACCGAGGAAGGTGGCACCGCCCGAGACGATCACCAGCACGGCGCCGACGCTCGCGCCCGAGGAGACGCCGAGGATGTAAGGCTCGGCGAGGGGATTGCGCACGACGGCCTGCATCATCGCTCCGGCGAGAGCCAGTCCCGCTCCCGAGAGTGCGGCCAGGAGCGACCGGGGCACCCGGAACTGCCACACGGCCTGGTCCTGCAGCGGGGTGAGCGTTCCGTCCGTCATCCAGGGCATGCCGGGGATCAGGTGGCCGATCACGATCTTGGCGGCATCGAGGGGGGAGACGGCGACGGGGCCGGTGGCGGCGGAGACCACGAGGACGAGAACGGCGAGCACGGCGATCGTCGTCACGGTCGGGCCTACCGGGAGCACCCGTCGACTTCCTCTGCGGGGCAGAGTGCGCTGTTCGCTCGGCTGCCGTCGGAAGGGCAGGCGTCTGGCGCGTCGTTCGGTGAGAACGGCCGTCGAATCGCTCATCGGGTGCCTCCGGTCGTGCTGCCTGACGCGATGCGCTTCGTGGCCGTGACCGTGACCGATGCTGCGAAGTCGAGCACTGCGAGGCCGAGGTCGTGCAGGGCGACGGACTCGTTCGCGCCGTGGCCTGCCCCCGCTGCCGTCCACGAGCGGGCCGAGCCGCCCGTTCGACGCAGCGACTCGACCATCCGATGCGTGTCGCGTGCGAGGACCCTGGTGTCTTCGCCGAGCACCACTCCCAGGTAGGAGGGGACCGGCGCACCGACCGGAAGCGACTCGGCGCGTGCGAGCGGAGACAGCGCGCCGAGCCGGGCACGGGACGCGGGTGTGCCGTCGTCGCCGAACTCTGCACGCCAGCTCGACCCGAGCGGATGATCGTCGAGGGCGAGCAGGTCGAGCGGGGCCGCTGTGGTCACGAACCCCGCGCACAGCTCCGGATGTTCGAGCGCGCACGCGGCGGCGACGACCCCACCCAGCGAG
This sequence comes from Microbacterium sp. Ag1, assembly GCF_001005635.1. Classification (NCBI taxonomy): domain Bacteria; kingdom Bacillati; phylum Actinomycetota; class Actinomycetes; order Micrococcales; family Microbacteriaceae; genus Microbacterium; species Microbacterium sp. Ag1. The sequence goes on along the minus strand of NZ_LBCR01000023.1, from coordinate 28,873 downwards.
GCCCCGGCGAGGACGAGCAGATCCGGGCGGGTGATACCGGCCGCGATGAGACCGCGGGCGACGTCGGCGAGGTCGGCGACCGTGCGGCGCTTGCGCTCGCCGTATCCTGCCTGGCGCCAGGCCTCACCGCGCTCGCCTCCGCCACGGAGCTGCGCGGAGGCGTAGGCACCTCCGAACCCGACCCATGCGGGCACGGTCGGTTCGAACACGGGCAGGTGCGGCACGCCGAAGCCGCCGTAGCAGGTGAGGATCAGCGGCAGCGGGCCCGTCGTCCCCGCGCCCGGGATCCCCTCCGCGGCACTCGGCGACGTCACGTGCGCCGTGAGGGTCGCGCCGTCGCCGGCCGGGATGTCGTGGCGCACGGTGGTCGCGCGGGAGGAGGAGGGCGGCAGGATCGTGGTGCCGAGCTGTGCGCGCTCGACGATGCGGGGTGGCGTGAGGGGGCCTTCGACGCCCAGACGCAGTACGCCGTCGTCGACGCCGATCATCGTCGTGGTGAGCACATCGACGTCGGAGGAGGCAGGTTCTGTGCGGTCGACCTCGATGCCGTCGTCGAGGTCGATGAGCACGCTCCGCCCTTCCGTGACGGCGAGCACCACCACCCGGTCGTCCTGCACCGCGACGTCGACGATCCGTACATCGGGGTCGTGCCAGTGCCAGGGCGCGCGGTCATCTGCCGCATCGGCTGCGGCGTCGATCAGCACGGCATCCAGACCCCGGTCATGCCATACGAGCACCCCGGTGCCGAGTCGCCAGGCGCGGAACAGCGCGGACCACCGTCCCAGCGGCGTCCCCGTCGCCCGGTCGGTCAGAGTGGTTCCCGCACCGGCGGAGCTGAGGGCGCGCAGGCCGCTCTCTCCTCCGGGGAACAGTCGCAGCCGGCCCTCGCTCGGCAGGGGAGCCACCTCTGTCTCGCCCGTCTCCACGTCGAGGGTCACGAGCCGGCGGTCGCGGCTGGCGACCACGTCGAGGCTCCGCGAATCGGCCGCCCAGAGCACGGTGTCGTACCGGAGACGGATGTCGGGGTGGAGGCGCAGTGTGCCGGCGGCGACATCGACGAGGCCGAAGACGGCATTCTCGTCGGCGGTGGGTGCCCATTCCACCGCGATGCGGCTGCCGTCGGGGGAGGGGAAGATGCGATGGAGGTGGCCGTCCGGCTCGATCACGGTCGAGCCGTCGAGGCGATGGATGCCGCGGCGGCTGCGGTCGGCGGCCCGCCCCAGGGTGAAGCCGCCGACCGGGAGCCCCGGCCGACCGTGGCGTTCGGCGCGCGCGAGGGCATCGTCGAATACGGCCCGATGCGCGTTCATCGGCCCACCAGGTCGTCGACGCGGTCGCCATCGGACGCCCAGAGCAGATGCCCGCCCTCGTCGAGCGGGGTGGGGAGCTCGACCGTCGAGATCTCGGTTCCGTCGAGGAGGAGGATCGTGCCGTCGCCACCGCTGGTGACCGCGATCGTGCCGCCGACGGGGTCGATCGCGATGGACCGGCGCTGCGCGGGGCGACCGTCGACGCCGTCCCACGGCAGCCGACCGGCGCGAGGGGGATGCGTCATCGCCGGGATCGGCACGACCCGGGAGACACGTGCCTCCTCGCGATCGATCACGAGCACCGCGTCTCCGTCGGGGTGGATGACCGAGACGGCTGCAACACCCGCAGCCAGCGCGAACCGGAACGCGAGCCCCGGCGGCAGCGGCACGGCGCGGGAGGTTCCGGATGCGAGGTCGATCTCGACGAAGGTGTTCGTCCATTCCGGCCACGATCCCGGCGAGGCCGGACCCCCGCGCACGATCCCCGTCACCCGCCCGGTGTCACCGGCGAGACGCAGGTAGTACGCCCGTCCGTCGACGGGCCAGGGGACGATGCCGATGGCCCGGGGCGCACCGCCGTCGACGACGAAGCGCTCGAGGCCGCGGCTCGTCGCGATGCCGATGATGCCGGAGGCGGGGTCGATCACGTCGCCGTGGCCGTCTGCGGCGAGGTCGGTGAGGAGGCCTCCGCGGAGTACCGGCGTGTGGGGGCCGACCGCGAGCGCCGCGGCGAGGGGGATCGTTTCGACGGCTCCCGGTTCGCGGTGACGGAGCACGATCGTCGGTTCGCCCGAGGCCTGGTCGGGAGCCACGACGACCCCGGGTTCGCCGACACGGGCGCGGAACCGCGTGGACGAGTCGGTCGCGAGATCCACGACGGTCACCAGGTCGCTCCAGGCTTCGTCGTTCATGCCCAGGCCGGAGGTGACGACCACGTGACGACCGGACGGGTCGCAGGCGAGGTGCTCGGCGGGGATGGCGATCGGGATGCGTCGTACGGTGCCGCCGCCGACGACCAGAGCGCCGCCGCGGTCGTCGGCGAACGCCCAGCGGTCGTTCGTGCCGGAGGGCAGGCGGAGGAATCCGGCGTGCTCGGCGAGCCAGCTGTCGGCCACCGCGACACGCCGGGAGTCGCCATGAATCTCGAAGACGGTCCCGGCCCGGTGATCAGCGGCGAGGAGGGGGAGGGAGGAAGGCATGTTCGCCAGACTAGTAGATATTGAGAATCATTATCAATTAGGGTCGATCTCGTCCCACCGTGGACCCGCCCCGCACACCGCGGGTCGGAAACTCACTGAAGGAGAACGAAATGGAAAAGCAGATCCTCGCCGAGATCGAAGAGTCCGAGCAGCTGGCGCACCTGTCGGCATCGCACTCCAACGCACTGGTCGAGAACCCCTTCGACTGATCGCGGATCCTTCCGCCGCGCTTTCGAGCGCACTCCAGTCCGGCCGGGCGTTCGCGCCCGGCCGGGCCCTTCACCGAGAGACTCCATGACTTCCGAATCCCGCATCCTGCCGCTCCCCGACTCGGGAGCCCATCTCGTCCTCGGCGCAGACGGTCGCCCCCGGATCCGCCTGCGCACCGGACGGTTCGCCCTGATCGACGCACCACCCGCCGAGCTGTTCGACGCCCTCGAGACTCCGGACGGTGGTTCGGACGGTGCGGCCTCCGCGCTCCTCGACCGCCTGATGCTCGAGGTGCAGGAGCGCGAGTCGGTGGACGCGCTCCGCCGCTGGCCGGACGAGCGCCGCGACGTCTGCGTGCTGGGAGCAGGCGCGCTGGTCGACGGGCTCGAACGCGTCCTCCAGTCCTGGGGTGCGCGGGTCACCGTCCTCGATCCGGAGTCCGCACTGCCCGATGACACCTCCCTCGTCGTCGCCTACGCCGACGACGGGCTCGACCGCCGTCGGTGGTCCGACCTCGACATGCTTCCCCTGCGGGGTGTCGCCTGGCTGCGTGTGCACCGCGAGGGCGAGAGCATCCTGATCGATCCGCTCGCGCTCGACGAGCACGACCCGACCTCGGCCCAGGTATCAGCGCGACGGCTGGCCGCGAGCAGCGCGCCGGCTTCGACCGAGGCATGGCAGCAGTCCGGGCCTGCCCCGGCCACGCCCGTCGACGACGCGACCGCGGTGCTCGTGCTCGCCCGGCTGCTGCACGTGATCCTCACCTGGGCGCGAGCCGACGCCGACCTCGACCACCTGCGCACGACCCTGTGGAAGCTGGTGCCGTCGACCGGATCGGTCACCGAGCACACGGTGCTCCCCTTCCCCGCGGCACCGCCGAGGCTGCTCCGATGACCCCGCCGCGCGATGCCCGTCCTCATGTCGTCGTCGCCGATGACGGCGCCCGGCTGCGCGGATGGGCCTGGTCGCCCGCAGAGACGCGAGGCGTGGTGGTCATCCGCACTCCCTACGGGGCCTGGCGCCACGCCGACACCGCGCGGGCGTGGGTGAGGCGCGGCTACCGCTGCGTGATCCACGACGTGCGCGGCCGACACTCGTCCGACGGCGAATGGCACCCCTACCTCTCCGAGCGTGCAGACGGCCGCGCGGTGGTCGATGCCGTCAGGGCCGAGAGCCCCGGGCTGCCGCTCCTGCTCTCCGGCGGGTCGTATGCCGCCCACACCGCGCTCGAGGCGGCGAGGTCGGTCGACGTCGATGCACTCGTGCTCCTCGTTCCGGCTCTCGGGCTCGCCGAGACCGCGTGGGACGAGAACGGGCGACCACACCTGCGAGACCGGATCGGGTGGTGGCACCAGCACGGTCGCGGGGCGCGTTCCCTTCCCCCGCTGAGCGATGAGGAGCTCGAGGCCAGGGTGGCGCGGGCATCCGAGGTCGGCGTGCACCGGGCCGCTGCGGAATGGGGGTGGTCGCGGGAGGTGCTCTCCGGCTGGCGTCGCCTGTGGTCAGCGCCCGCCGTCGATCTGCACCGTGCATACGGCGACCTCCGCGTACCCCTGCTGCTCGTCCGCGGCGACCACGACTTCTTCTTCACGGATGCGGGCCGGCTCGCCGATGCCTGGCGTGGGCCGCTGCACCTGGTCGACGGGCCCTGGGGCCACCGGCTCGCCGCCGACATCGACGATGACGACGTCCGCTCCCGACTGCGCAGGGCGGGCGGCATCGGCGGGGTGCTGGACACCTGGCTCACCGAGACCGGTCTGCCGTCGGCGGGAACAGCGTCGGCATCCGAGCCCGCAGGCGTCGATCGGCATCCGACCCGCCGCACCAGATCGGCCTTCGAGCCCGAGACCGGTCGCTGGCGCTACGAGAGGACAGCATGAACGCGCACGACACCCCGAATCACTGCACCGCTCGAGCGACCCTGCCTGCCGAGGCGCTCGTCGACGCGGAGGCCGGCATCATCCGCTCCGTGCGCGAGGTTCCGCATCCGATCGGCGCTCCGCACCGGTATCTGGCTCTCACCGCATCAGTGGCCGATGCCCGCCTGCTCGGCGAATGGCCCGCTGATCGGGTCTCGCTCGGCACCTCGTTCGGAGACCCCGCGCAGGCGCGCATCGCGGCCATCGGTGAAGGCGTGGAGCGGTACTGCGGCAACTGGTTGCCCGACGTGCTGCCGCCGCACGACCTCCGCGTCGCCTCAGCGGAAGAACTGCGCGCCGACGGGGAGACCGTCATCGATGATGCGGATCTTCCGCGCTTCGCCGATTGGCAGCTCTCCCGTCCGGGCTTCCCGTATCAGCGGCTGGAGGCGTCCACGCCGACGCTGTGGGCGCGCTGCGACGATCTCGACGGGGGCTCGGTGTGGATGCCGGATTCCCTCGTGCACCTGAACTGGCGGCAATCCCGCTTCCGCTCCCTGCCCCGCACGCATCATCTCAACTACGCCGGCATCGCCACGGGGGCGGGTTTCGACGATGCGCGCGACCGCGGGGTGATCGAGGTGATCGAGCGGGACGCGCTCGAGGTGTGGTGGCACCTCGACGGGCCGACGTTCGGCATCGACCCTGCGACGGTCCCGGGCCTCCTCGATGATCTGGAGGGGAGCAGCCTGCGTGTGTGGCTGGTCGCCATGCCGTCGGAGTTCGCCCCGGCGATCGGTGCTCTCGTGCACGATCCGGAGCGCGGCCTCTACGCCGCGGGGTTCTCGGCCGCACTCGATCCTGCACGTGCCGCACGGAAGGCCGTGCTGGAAGCCGTGCACACCTGGATCTACACGCAGGGCTGCACGACGGCGGACGGATGGGTGTTCCGCGCCGTCGCCGAGGGGTTGATGGCCAAGGGACTCACCCTCGAGTTCCGTGCGGACGCCGACTACACGACCGCGGCCGGAGTCGAGTTCGAGAAGGTGATCGACCTCGGCGCACACGTGCAGGTCTGGCTGGACCCGACCGTGCACGGAGAGGCGCGCCGGTTCCAGGATCCGGTGCAGGGAGTACTCCCGTTGAGCGCAGTGGAACCGGTGACGATGGACGAGGTCCATGCGCGCCTGGCTGATCGCGGCCACCGCGTGCTCACGCGCGACCTCACGACCTCCGACGTGCGGCGCACCGACCTGCGCGTGGTGCGCTCGATCGTGACGGGGCTGGTCCCCAACGCACCGGCCGCGTTCTCGTACCTCGGCATGCCCCGGTTCCGAGAGGCGGCGCAGGAGCGCGGCTGGCGGACGACCTGGAGCGGCGGACCGGAGGACTTCACGCTCCTCCCGGCCCCGCACATGTGAGGCCGACCATGGCGCAGAGCTTGCGGGAAGAGCATGGCGTGTCCGCACCGCTCGACCAGGTGCACTCGACGCGGGTGCCGTCCGGCCCGTTGCCGCCCGGCCCGAGGGTGAACGCCTGGGGACGGACCGGAGCCGTGGCGGACGAACCTCCTGTCGGTGTGCGCGAGCTCGTCGACGGACTGTGGCACCCCGGGGAGTTCCATCGGGTGGAGGACGGCACGGCCACGAGCATCCGCCGTCGCCCGGTGCCCTCAGCCGGGGCGTGCTACCCGGTGCAGACGCACCTCGTCGACGCGGTCGGTGTGCGCTGGGCGGTCGACCACGACGGAGGCTTGTTCCTGCGGCGTGATCCGCGTTCCGATCGTGTGGACGGATGGCCGTCGACCACCGCGGGGGACGGCATCGCGCGGGTGGTGTTCACGGTCCAGCCGGGTCGATCCTTCGGCCGCTACCGGCATCGGGCCTGGCCGCTCTGGATCGCCGACACCGCCTACGCGGTCGCCGCGGTGCGCTTCCTGCTGGGTGCGCGGGCGGGGCGCGGGCAGGTCGGGCCGTCGTCCCGGCTGCGCGGACTGCTCGGCGTGCCCCGCGCTTCCGACGTCGACAGCTGGCTGCGGCGGGGGCTCGTCCCCGAGATCCCGCTCGCCGCGGTCGAGCTCCCGCACACCCCGGTGCCGATCGACGCGGCACGTCGTGCTCTCGGCTCCAGGCGCTCGCCGTCCACGTCCGAGTTCCTCGTCCGGACCTCCGCGCGAGATCGCCTGTCCCCGCGCGGGGAGATCGATCGCGTCGCGCGCGCCTCCGGACAAGCCTGGGTGCGGGGTGCGAGCGCCGTCCGTTCCTGGTCCGTGCCGACCACGGCTCCGGCACCGGTCATCGGCACCGCGCTCTGGAACGCCCACCTCACCGCGGCCGGTCTCTGCTACCGCGCGGCCCTCGACGGAGGCTGTAGCGCTCGCCCGGTGTCCGGCTTCTCCTCGACCGGAGGGCGGTGGATCCTCCATGCGATCGCCTTCCTCGACTCTCCCGGAGGCTCACGATGATGATCGTCCCCGAGCTGTGGCGCGAAGCGCGACGGCACCCCTGGCTGCTGGCCTGGAGCACCCTCCTCCTTCTCCTCGTATACGCGACGCACCTGCTGCAGGCGCTGGCTCTCGCGTGGTCGCTCGCTGCTCTCGTGCGCGGTGAGGGGCAGGGCGCGGTCGTCGGCATCGGGGCGATCCTCGTGATCGGAGTGACGCGGATGCTGCTCACCATCGTGCAGGGAGATGCCGCCGCGCGTCTCGGCGGGAGGGTGAGGGAAGACCTTCGCGGCGCGGCCGTCTCCGCGGTCCTCGTGCCGGAGCGACTGCATGATGCCGGTCTCAGGGACGGCTCGACGCAGCTCGCGCTCGGCGACGGGATCGACGGCACGGACGCCTATGTGTCGAAGTACATCCCCGCCGTGGTGCAGCTCGTCGTCGGCAGCCTGATCGCCGTGTGCCTCGTGGCGGTGCTGTCCCCGCTGATCGCGCTGTGCGTCGCGGCGGGGATCCTGCTCGCGGTGCTCGGCCCGCTGCTGTGGAAGCGCATGCTCGCCCGTCGAGGCTTCGAGCACTGGGACAGCTACGAGGCTCTCAGCGGCGACCTTCTCGAGTCCCTTCGCGGAATGTCGACGTTGCGCGCACTGGGAGATGTCCCCGCCACACGGGCGCGCCTGCACACGAGATCGGAGGCGCTGCGCCTGGCCACCGAACGCGTGATGCGCACGTCGCTCGCGGAGACGGCCATCACAGACCTCGCCGTGCAGGCCGGCGTGGTGGTCGCCGCGGGGCTCGCGGTCGTCGCGGTCCTGACCGGTGAGCCGCCGGCCGTCGAGGTCTACGCGCTGCTGCTGCTCTCCTCCGAGGCGTTCCGTCCGGTGCGCGAGCTCTCCCGACACTGGCACGCGGGTTTCCTCGGTCTCACCGCCGTACCAGGGCTCGTGGCCCTCGGAGCGTTCCGTCGAACGCCCCCTCTCGCAACGACGCGGGTGGAGCCCGACACACACGCTCGTCCTCGGGGCCAGGAACTCCGCATCTCCGGGCTCTCCTACCGCTACCCCGGTGCCGATCGTGACGTCCTCCTCGGTGTCGATCTCCTCGCCGAACGCGGAGAGGTCCACGCGATCGCCGGGCCTTCGGGCGCAGGCAAGTCCACGCTCTTCGACCTCGTCCTCGGATTCCTGCCCGCGGCAGCGGGAACGGTCGAGCTCGACCGGCGTCCGCTCCAGCCGAGCGATGTGGCGGTCGTCTCGCAGCGGCCCGTCCTCTTCGCAGGCACCATCCGGGAGAACATCGATCTGTTCGGTGCGGATCGGGAGGACGTCGAACGCGCCTGTGCCGCGGCGGGTGTGCTCGACGAGATCAGGGCGATCCCCGGCGGCTTCGAGGCGATGGTGGCGGAGGCCGGGACGAGTCTGTCGGGAGGACAGCGCCAACGCCTCGCCCTCGCCAGAGCGCTGCTGGCCGGTCGTCCCGTGCTGCTCGTCGACGAGCCGACCAGCGCCCTCGACGACCGCAGCGCCCTGACCGTCGCCGAGACGCTCGAACGCGTCGCCGAAGAGAGGATCGTGCTCATGATCAGCCACCGCCCCGAGGCGCTCGCCCGCGTGGCCGACGTGCGGGTGCTCCGTGACGGGGTGCTCGTGGAGGAGGCTCCGTGACCTCGTCATGGGCCATCCTCGCCCGGCTCCTTCCGCCACTGCGACCGGAATGGCGTCGCATCATCGGCAGCTACCTGATCGCCACCACGAGTCTGTGCGCCCTCGCCGCCATCGGGGTGCTCACCGCACTCGGCGTCGGCGGCGCCGTCGTGCACGGCACCTGGCCTCCGGCTGTCTGGTGGGTGGCGCTCGGCGCCCTCGTGCTGCTGCGCACCTTCCTCACCTGGCGGGAGATGGACGTGTCGCACGCCCTCGCGTACCGGGTGCTGGCGCGGCTGCGGATGGCTCTCTTCGATGCCTACTCCCGGAGCGTTCCGGGGCGGCGCCGGGAGCATTCGGGCCGCGCGGCCTCCGTGGCGATGACCGACATCGAGAAGCTGGAGTTCTTCTACGCGCACACGGTGGCGCAGATCGGAGCCGCGCTCACCCTGTTCCTGGGAGCCGTGGTCTGCGCGTTCGTCGTGATGCCCGTGGCGGCGCTCGTGATGCTCGGCGGAGCGGCAGCCGTTGCGCTCACCGCCTGGGCGGGAGCAGGTCCGGCGCGCCGGGTGGGGGCGCGCGAGCAGCAGGAACGGGAGGATCAGTCGGAACGGCTGGTCGATGCTCTCGGCGCCGTGCGGGAGGTTCTCGCCTACGGCCTGCAGGGTCGCGTCGTGCGCGAGGCGGTCGCCGGTACCCGGAGGTCGGCGGCGCTCAGCCGTCGGAGGGAGGCCATCGCCCATCTCGTCGACGGCACGCGCGAGCTGATCCTCACCGCCGTGGTGATCGGCGTGATCGCGGCGTCCCTCATCCTCGGCGGCACGGCGGGCGGCACGGTGGGCGGCGCTCAGGCCGCGCTGCTTCCCGCGGTGATCGCGCTCGCGGTCGCCGGGGTGGCGGCGGTGGCAGAGGCCGCCCACACGGTGTCGGAGCTGCACCCGCTGATCGCGAGCGCCGACCGTGTGGGGGCGGGTCTGCACCGTGCTCCGGTCGTGGCGCCGGTCGAGCGCCCGATCGCACTGGCCGATGGCCCCGTCGGAGTGCGCTTCGAGAAAGTGTCGTTCTCCTACGACGACAGGACCGACGTGCTCGGAGGGTGGTCGATGGACGTCGATCCGGGAGAGCACGTCGGTCTCGCCGGGCCGTCCGGAGCAGGCAAGAGCACGGTCATCGCGCTCGCCGCCCGCCTGTGGGACCCCTCAGCCGGCACCGTCGCGCTCGTCGACGCGGGAGGCGTCGCCTATCCGCTCGGCCGCATCCGCGACGACGAGCTGCGCCGTGTCGTGGCAGTGGTGGAGCAGGACGCCCGTCTCTTCCACGGCACGGTCCGAGAGAACCTGATGCGCGGAGCGGACCCCCGCACCGACGAGCAGCTGCTCGAAGCCCTCACAGCGGTGGGGGCCGATGACTGGATCACCCTCGATGATGAGCTCGGTGAGCACGGTGCCCGGCTGTCGGGAGGTCAGCGCGCCCGGCTGGCCTTGGCACGGGCACTGTGTCGTGCGCCGCGGGTGCTCATCGTCGACGAGATCACCGCGAGCCTGGACGCCGAGTCCGAGCGCATCATCTCCGACGTGCTCGCACGGTTCGACGGGACCGTGATCGCCGCCTCCCACCGACGCGAGACGCTGGCGAGGTTCGCCAGGATCGTCGCGGTGGATCGGGTGGGGGCAGTGGTCGGGCCTGCGCCTACAGCCGATCGACTCCGGTGACGGTGACGACGGCCTCGCCCGCCTCGTCGGAGTCGGCGAGATCGATCGTCGCGGAGATGCCCCAGTCGTGGTCCCCGGCCGGGTCGTCGAAGATCTGCCGCGCGGTCCACACCGCCGGCCCCTCGGTGAGGATCAGCAGCTTCGAGCTGCGTGCATCCGCTCCGGTGAGGATCTCGTCGTGGTCGGCGAAGTATCCGTCGAGCGCGTCCGACCACGCGTCGGCGCCGAACCCCGGATCGAGCTCGGCCAGCGCGTTCACGTCTTCCCTCGCGGCGAGCTGCACCCGGCGGAACAGTTCGTTGCGCACCAGGATGCGGAAGGCGCGGATGTTGCTCGTCAGGCGCTTGGGTGCGGGAGGGACGATCGGCTCGTCCGGTCGATGCGGATCGAAACGTCCGTTGTCCACCCCGGCGATCAGCTCCTCCCATTCGTCGAGCAGGCTGGAGTCGACCTGACGGACGAGTTCTCCGAGCCACTCGATGAGGTCGCGGAGGTCTTCGTCCTTGAGCTCCTCCGGGATGGTCTGCGAGGCCGCACGGTAGGCGTCGGAGAGGTAGCGCAGCACGACGCCCTCGGAGCGCGCGATCTTGTAGTAGGCGACATATTCCCCGAACGACATGGCCCGCTCGTACATGTCGCGCACGACCGACTTCGGGTGCAGCTCGAAGTCGCGGATCCAGGGCTGAGCGGCGCTGAACGTCTCGAAGGCCGCGGTCAGCAGCTCATCGAGCGGCTTCGGGTACGTGATCTGTTCGAGCAGCTCCATGCGCTCGTCGTACTCGATGCCCTCCGACTTCATGGCCGCGACCGCCTCGCCGCGTGCCAGGAACTCCTGCTGGCTCAGCACGGCGCGGGGATCGTCGAGCGTCGACTCCACGATCGAGATCATGTCGAGCGCGTAGGAGCCCGTACCCGTGCCGGCGGCGGGATCGGGGTCGAGCAGTTCGAAGGCCGCGAGGGCGAACGGCGACAGCGGCTGGTTGAGTGCGAAGTTCGGCTGCAGGTCGACCGTGAGGCGGATGTCGCCATCCGGCGTCTTCTCCACGATGCCCGATTCGCGCAGGGTGCGGTAGATGCCGATGGCCCTGAGTGCGAGCTCGCGCTGACGCTTCCGCGGTTCGTGGTTGTCGTATACCAGCGCGCGCATATTGGCGAACACGTCGCCGCCGCGGGCGATCACGTTGAGCATCATGGCGCTCGTGATCTGCATGTGGGAGGTCAGGGTCTCCGGCACGGCGTCGATGAGCTTGCGGAACGAGGGCTCTCCCCACGACACGAACCCGTCGGGTGCCTTCTTGCGCACGATCTTGCGCTTCTTCTTCGGGTCGTCGCCGGCCTTCTTCACCGCCGCGACGTTCTCGCTCTCGTGCTCGGGAGCCTGGGCCACCACCGTGCCGGCGGTGTCGTACCCCGCACGACCAGCGCGGCCGGCGATCTGATGGAACTCGCGGGCGTTCAACTGCCGCATCCGCGTACCGTCGAACTTCGTGAGGGCGGTGAGCAGCACCGTGCGGATCGGCACATTGATCCCGACGCCGAGAGTGTCGGTGCCGCAGATCACGCGCAGCAGACCGCGCTGCGCCAGCTGTTCGACGAGGCGCCGGTACTTCGGCAGCATGCCAGCGTGGTGCACGCCGATGCCCGCACGCAGGAACCGCGAGAGCGTCTTCCCGAACGCGGTCGTGAATCGGAACTCGGCGATCAGGGCGGCGATCTCGTCGCGCTGCTCGCGGGTGGCCACCTTGGTGCTCGACAGTGCCTGGGCGCGTTCCATCGCTGCGGCCTGCGAGAAGTGCACGACGTAGATCGGCGCCTGCCCGGTGTTCAGCAGATCGTCGATCGTCTCGTGGATCGGAGTCGTCTCGTAGAAGAAGTGCAGCGGCACGGGGCGCTCCACTCCCGTCACGGTGGCCGTCTCACGGCCGGTGCGACGGGTGAGGTCGGCCGCGAGCTCGGTGACATCGCCGAGGGTCGCCGACATCAGGATGAACTGCGCCTGCGGCAGCTCGAGCAACGGCACCTGCCACGCCCATCCGCGGTCGGGGTCGGCGTAGAAGTGGAACTCGTCCATCACGACCTGCCCGACGTCGGCATCCGTGCCCTGGCGGAGGGAGAGATTCGCGAGGATCTCGGCGGTGCAGCAGATGATCGGGGCGTCCGCGTTCACCGAGGAGTCGCCCGTGACCATGCCCACGTTCTCGGCGCCGAACACGTCGACCAGGGAGAAGAACTTCTCGCTCACGAGCGCCTTGATCGGTGCCGTGTAGTAGCTGCGACGGCCGGCCACGAGCGCGCTGAAGTGCGCGCCGATCGCCACCAGTGACTTCCCGGTGCCGGTCGGCGTCGACAGGATCAGGTTGTTGCCGGACACGATCTCGATGACCGCCTCGTCCTGCGCGGGATACAGACTGATGCCCGTCGATTCCGCCCATTCGACGAACGCCAGGTAGACGGCGTCCGGATCCGCGGCGTCCGGAACGAGGGCGGGGTCGAGCCGCGGAGAGGAAGTCATGGTCCCTCGATCATCCCATCCGCCGATGAGTGCCTGATGCGGCGCGAGGTCAGATCTTGCCGACCGCGCCGAAGTCACGCCGCGCCGAGGCGCCTCGGGATGCGCGAGGCCGCGCTTGACATCATCGAACGACGACAACCGGAGGCTGCACCGCCCAGGGGGGACGACGATGCCCGACCAGATCTTCACCTTCGCCGCACTCGCGCTGTACTTCGCAGCGATGCTGCTCATCGGCTGGATCGCCTTCCGGCGAACCGGCGATCACGAGGACTACATGCTCGGCGGGCGCAATCTCCCGCCGTGGGTGGCCGCGCTCAGCGCCGGTGCCTCCGACATGTCCGGCTGGCTCGTGATGGGGCTACCCGGTGCGATCTACGTCTCCGGTCTCATCGAGGCGTGGATCGCGATCGGCCTCACCATCGGCGCCTACCTGAACTGGCTGCTCGTGGCTCCTCGGCTTCGTGCCTACACGCAGGTGTCGCGCAACTCCATCACGGTGCCGAGCTTCTTCGAGAATCGGCTGCGCGACACGACGCGACTGCTCCGCGTGGTCTCGGGTGTCGTCATCCTCGTGTTCTTCACCCTCTACATCTCGTCGGGCATGGTCGCTGGCGGCGTCTTCTTCGAGAGCTCGTTCAACGGCGACTATCTGACCGGCATGCTGCTGGTCACGGGAGTCACCCTCGCGTACACGCTCTTCGGAGGGTTCCTCGGCGCATCGCTGACCGACGTGGTGCAGGGTCTCATGATGGTGGTCGCCCTCGTGGTGATCCCGGTCGCGGCGATCGTCGCGATCGGTGGGCTGGCCGAGACGGGCGAGCTGATCAACGAGGTCGCCCCCGACCACCTCTCGATGCTCTCGGGAACGGCGCTCACCGGCGGCACCATCCTCGCCATCGTCTCGTCGCTCGCCTGGGGACTCGGCTACTTCGGACAGCCGCACATCATCGTACGGTTCATGGCGCTGCGCTCACCCCAGGAGGCGAAGAGCGCTCGACGCATCGGCATCTCCTGGATGATCGTCTCCCTCGGCGGCGCGGTGCTGTCGGGCCTGGTCGGCATCGCCTACATCGCCAAGACGGGCGTCGACCTCGCCAACCCCGAGACCGTGGTGCTGCTGATGTCGCAGACGCTGCTGCATCCGTTCGTCGCTGGCCTCGTGCTCGCCGCGGTACTCGCCGCGATCATGAGCACGATCTCCAGCCAGCTGATCGTGTGCTCCTCGGCGCTGGTCGAGGATCTGTACGGCGTGTTCCGGCGCACGCCGCCTTCGCAGAAGACGCTCATGCTGATGGGGCGGCTCGGGGTGCTCGGCGTCGCGATCGTCGCGGCGGTGCTGGCGATCACCCCGAACGACACGATCCTCGGCCTCGTCTCCTTCGCCTGGGCAGGATTCGGTGCCGCGTTCGGGCCGGTCATCCTGCTCAGCCTCTACTGGCGCAAGCTCACCAACTGGGGTGCACTGGCGGGGATGTTCGTCGGAGCCGCGACGGTGTTCATCTGGAAGGCGCTCGACACCGGGCTCTACGAACTTCTTCCCGCGTTCGTGTTCGCGATGCTCGCGGCGGTCGTCGTGAGCCTGCTCACATACCGGCACGACGAGGAGATCCAGCAGGAGTTCACCGACACCGGCGCGATGGTGGCGCTGCCGCGTCCGCACGCGGTCGGCGACACCCCGTAAGACTGCGCGCGTCGGCGCATGCGCCCGATCTCGCGGGCAGGCGGATGCTGCGCTACGCGGTCGCGGCGCGCAGGGCGATGCGGATCATGTCGCCGAAGGTCTGCTCTCGCTCCTGCGCGGTGGTCTCCTCGCCCGTGATGATGTGGTCGCTGACGGTGCAGATGGCGAGGGCGCGCCGACCGTGGTACGCCGCGAGCGTGTAGAGCCCGGCGGCCTCCATCTCGACGCCGAGGATGCCGTGCTGCACGAAGGGCTCCGTGAGTTCGGGGCGGGTGCTGTAGAACTGGTCGCTCGAGAACAGCTGCCCCACGTGCACGGTCGACTCCAGGGGCTCGGACTCGCTCGCCTCGACCGCAGCGCGCAGCAGCGAGAAGTCGGCCACGGGTGCGTAGTCGAGTCCGTGGAAGCGCACGCGGTTGATGCCGGAGTCGGTGCTGGCGCCGTTCGCGATGATGATGTCGCGGATCTTCACCCGCTCGGTCAGGGCGCCGCACGAACCGACTCGCACGATCGTCCGCACGTCGTAGGAGTCGAACAGCTCGTTCGCATAGATCGCCATCGACGGCTGGCCCATGCCCGAGCCCTGCACCGAGACGCGGTGCCCCTCCCAGGTGCCGGTGAAACCGAGCATGCCGCGCGTTTCGGAGTACAGCGCTGCATCGTCGAGGAACGTCTCGGCGATCCACTTCGCCCGCAGCGGGTCGCCGGGGAACAAGACGATGGGGGCGATCTGACCGGGCTCTGCGGCGATGTGCGTGCTCATGGCCTCAGCGTAGTCAGCCTCATCCGGGAGTGCCCGCGAGCCCCAGTGCGGTGATGAGCTCGTACGCGGCCGAACGTGCCTGCACGATCACGGTGCCCGCTCAGCCCTCGCGGCGGCGCACGATCTCATCGATCCAGAGCGGGGCGAACGGTGAGGTGCAGCCGGGCGCGGTCGGGTAGTCGGCGAGCACCTGCAGGCGCTCGCCGATCTCCCGCGCTCTGGCGCGATGCTCGGGGTGGAAGATCCCGATGTTAGCGAGGGTCTCGTTCATGGCCCATTGCAGGCGTGACGGCGCCGTCGCCAGATCCCGCTCGATCAGATCGAGCAGCTGTGAAAGGTCCAACCCCTCCGCGTCCTTTGTCACGCGCACGGTCGTGAGCGACCACGCGGCGGCGGCCACTGTCGGGTCGGGGTCGTCGAACCAGCGCACTCGCAGCTCCTCGGCGAGGGGAGTCTTCTTGGCGACGTAGTTGACGAACCAGTCGTTGACCTTGGGGGCGCGGGTCTCGCGCAGCATGGCGTCGAGCTGGTCGGCGCCGAAATCCCTGGGGCGACAGATCAGGAGGGCGAGCAGCCGCGCAGGCGTCTCGCCCGTGGCCCACAGATCTTCGGCGAGGTGCTGATCCGTCTTGATGCGCTTCGCCAGGGCGCGCAGTCGGCTGAGGTTGATGCCGTGGTCGTCCCCGCGCTTCTCGTTGGCTGCGCGCACCTTCGGGTCATCCAGCGCGGCCAGTTCCCCGAGCGCTTCGACGGTGTTCATCTTCCCAGCGTAGGCCGGTTCGAATCACGCGAATGGTTCGATTCCGGCGCCGGATACCACCCCGTTGCGTGATTCGAAGACCGCTCAGTCCTCGTCGACCAGCTCGCCGCGGATGCGACGGAGGTCTTCCATGAGCGACCCGATCAGGATCCAGTGCTGTGATGACGGCGGACGGATCACCAGGGGAGCGGTGAGGGCGGGGATCGCCGACGTCATGTCGTCCGGCTCCGGAAGCGCCTCCGCGATCTGCACGGCGAGACGCACGTCGTGGCCGGCTCGCCGCAGCTGCTCGGCGATCGCCGTGACCGCCGGCTCCTCGCCGATCGTGTCGTCGTAGTGGTCGAAGTACGCGCGGGTCATGCCGATGGTCTGCGTGACGATGGGGGAGAGCCGGTCGAGCAGCGCCCGCAGCTCGCGCAGGTCGGCGCGGTGGGTCGAGCGCCGCGGGTTCAGGGTGAGCGACTCCTCTCCCGCGGCGATCGCGGCTTCCGCCGCCTCTTTCATCGGACGCAGCAGTCGCACCTCCAGCATCAGCTCCTGCAGTCTCGCGGGCGTCTGCGGTTCGGGCAGCGCGTCGGCCAGGCGGTCGAGGCTCGCGGCGAGCTCGCGGCCCAGCAGGCCCACATCCCGGCGGGCGGGTGCGACCAGCACCGGCGGCACGATGAGTGCGTTCACGACGATGCCGATCACCACGCCGATCAGCGTCTCCACGATGCGGGCGAATGCGTACTCCGGGCTGGAGGACCCCAGAGCCAGCACCAGCATCGCGGAGATCGCGACCTGGTTCCCTGTGCCTGGAGACGCGCGGAAGATCCAGGCCACCAGCATGGCGACGACGATCGCGAGCAGCACGATCCAGCTCGGCGACCCCAGCAGCAGACCCAGCGCCACGGCGATCACGACACCCGCGATCACCCCGATGCTGCGCTCGAGCGCCTTCGACAGCGACTGGTTCACGCTGGGCTGCACGACCAGGAGGGCGGCGATCGCGGCGAAGACGGGCAGTTGCGCCGGGAACACCCATCCGGCGATGAGCCAGGCGGCGATGGTCGCGGCTGCCGACTTCACGACCTGCAGCAGCGGAGAGCGCTGTGAGGCACGGATCGCGGCGGGGATGCGCATGACCTCAACGCTAGTCGTGCCGGTCGGTGCGTCGGGGAGCGCCGCTACGGGGCCGGCTGAGGGTCGCCCATCGCGCGTCGACCGGAATGTCGGGGAACCGGCGGCGGATGTCAACCCCGTCGCCGATCCCCGCGATCTGCGGCTGAATGGGATCACACGAACGACGAACAGTGAGGAGCATCCCATGGTGCAGATCATCGAGACCATCGACGTCGACGTTCCCGTCCGCACGGCCTACAACCAGTGGACGCAGTTCGAGAGCTTCCCGAAGTTCCTCGACGAGGTCGAATCGATCACCCAGATCGACGACACGCACACCCACTGGAAGGTGAAGGTCGGTGGCGCGACTCGCGAGTTCGACGCCGAGATCACCGAGCAGCACCCGGACGAGCGTGTCGCGTGGAAGAGCACGGGAGGCGAGACCGAGCACGCGGGCGTGGTGACGTTCCACACGCTCACCGACACCTCGACGCGGGTCACGGTGCAGCTCGACTGGGAACCTGAGGGACTGCTCGAGAAGCTGGGCTCGCTGGTCGGCGTGGGGGGACACGCCGTGAAGAAGGACCTCGAGAACTTCAAGGAGTTCATCGAGGGCCGCGGAGTCGAGACCGGCTCATGGCGCGGCGACGTGGAAGCCTGACCGGAGATCAGATGCAGAGAAGGCCCGACGGCTCAGCCGTCGGGCCTTCTCCATGTCGGAGGATGTCGGGCTCGGTCTTGCGAACCAGGAGGTGCGGGGTTACGCTCTGCCTAACTAATAGTCGTTAGGCACTCACATGACCAGAGCAACGATCCTCGCGGAAGCACGCACGATCTTCGCGCGCCAGGGCTACGCGGAGACGAGCCTGCGCGAGATCGCCGAGGCCGTCGGGATCAAGACCCCGTCGCTCTACGCGCACTTCCCGAGCAAGGAGGCGCTGTACGCGGAGGTGTACGCCGCGGTCTCGGTCGAGCACACCGCCTTCTTCGACGAGCTGGTGCGCAGCAGCAGCACCCTCGAGCCGCTCGCTCGTCTGCAGCACCTGCTGGGCGGGATCGAGGCGTACTACCGCGACCGTCCCGACCTCGCGGAGTTCAGCCTCAGGGCCGCGGTCTCCGAGTACGGGCCCGGTGGCGAGCAGCTGCGTCAGATCTTCCTCGACTCGGAGTCGACCCTGGCTGCAGCCGTGCGCGAGACCTACGACGACGGCGTCTCGGCTGGGGCCTTCGTCCCCGGCGATGCCGACGGCTTCACCGCGCTGGTGTTCGTCGTCATGGACGGTCTGTTCCTGCAACTCACCCATTACACGCCGGAGATCTACCGCGAGCGCTTCGACCAGGCCTGGCGACACCTCTCCACGATCCTCTCCCGATGAACCCTGCCGCACAGATGCGGTGAACCTCGACGATCGCCGGCAGGGAGCCACGAGCTCCCTCCGGCACCGCGTCACCCGGCCGCACCGCGAGCCGACCCCCCGACCCGCCCTGCGAGGCGTCCGCACTCCGGGAACCCGAATCCCCGCCGACGCGCTCGCAGGGCCACATCCCAAGGAATGATGATGACCACCACCGACTACGAGCACGGCGTCGTGCCTCAGGACCAGCGCAAGAGCTGGCTGTCGATCGCCACCGTGTGGATCGCGATCGGCATCGACCTCTCCGGGGCGTTCCTCGGCGTCTCGCTCGCATCCGGAATGGCCTTCTGGCCGGCGATCGGCGCGACGATGCTCGGTTCGCTCCTGCTCGGACTGCTCGCGATGGCATGCGCGTACGTCGGCGCAGCCACAGGACTCTCCACCGCGATGATCTCGCGCGCCGTGTTCGGCCGGGTGGGCGGAGCGATCCTCGCCCTGGCGATCGCCGTCAGCCTCGTCGGCTGGTACGCCGTGCAGGCGGGCTTCTTCGGCGCCAACGCGCAGATCGCGTTCGCCGAGTTCACCGGCATCGATGTGCCGGTGCAGGTGTTCACGGCGATCGGCGGCGTGCTGATGGCCATCACCGCGTTCTGGGGCTACCGCTCGATCAACCGCCTCAGCACCCTCGCCGTGCCGCTGCTGCTCCTGCTCCTCATCGTCGGCGTCATCGTCGCATTCACCGTGAACGGTGCGGCGGGGCTCGATGCTCCGGTCGAGGCGACGTTCACGTTCGGCGGTGCGGTCTCGCTCGTCATGGGCATCTTCATCCTGGGCGTCGTGCTCGCCCCCGACATGGCGCGCTGGGCCAAGACCCCGAGACAGGCCATGATCGCCGGCTTCGTCGGCTTCTTCTTCGGCAACTCGATCATCCTGGTCGTCGCGATCCTGCTCGCCCGCATCATGGACGGCACCGAGCTGATGGCGATCTTCTTCGCGCTCGGCCTCGGTGGCGTCGCGGTGATCGTGCTGATCCTGGCGCAGTGGACAACGAACACGACCAACCTCTACTCGGCGGGTCTCTCGTTCGCGTCGATCAGCGAGCGGCTGAGCCGACGCACCGTGACCGTCGTGCTCGGCGTGATCGGCATCGTCGTCGGTGTGATCGGGGCCGCCGACTACTTCGTGCAGTTCATCCTCGTCATCGGCACCATCATCGCCCCCTACGGCGGCGTGTACCTGGCATCGTTCTTCACGGGCCGCAAGACGGTGCGCTGGGCCCATGGCGCCACCGTGCCGATGGTCGACGGCTGGTCGATCGCCGCCTGGGTGGTCGGCATCTTCGTGGCGGTCGCGACCACGAACCCGGCGGACGGACCCGGCTTCGGGTGGTTCACCCTCACGTCGATCTCGGCCCTCGACGGACTGCTCGTCGGCTTCGTCGCGTACCTCGTGCTGCTTCCGCTTCGCCGCCGCGTCGCTCCCGATGCGCCGGCTCCGGCCACGGACGAGGTGATCGCATGAGCGCTGTCGTCACGACGCCCATGATCACCGAGGCCGACATCGACGAGATCGCGCTCGGTGCCGCCGTGCTCGGCACCGGTGGTGGAGGAGACCCGCACGTGGGATCGCTCATGGCCAAGCGGTTGATCCGCCTGCACGGACCCGTACGACTGCTCGCGGTCGATGAGCTGACCGACGACGACTTCGTCATCCCGATCGGAGGCATCGGCGCGCCATCGGTGAGCGTGGAGCGCATCCAGGCCGAGTCCGAGCTCAGGGCGGCGCTGGACGCCATCGAACGCGCGGTCGGTCGCACGCCCACGGCCGTGATGCCCATCGAGGTCGGCGGAGGCAACTCGATGATCCCGATCGCCGCGGCCGCCCTCGCCGGGCTGCCGGTGGTTGACGGCGACGCCATGGGTCGTGCCTTCCCCGAGGCGCAGATGGTCACCTTCCACCTGGCCGGCTATGGACCAGGAACGACGGTGCTCGTCGACCATCACGGCAACGAAGTGGTCAGCCGTCCTGTCGACGGTGCATGGTCGGAGCGCATCGCGCGCTCCGTCACCGTCGAGATGGGCGGAGGGGCGACCATGATCGACTACGCGTACGGCGGCGACGTGGTGCGCGAGTGCGCGATCCCTGGCACGCTCGGGCTGGCCCAGCGCATCGGTCGTATCCTGCGCGGACGGGATGCGGCCGGCAGGGAGCTGCGCGACGACGAGCGCATCGACGCCCTGTGTGCCGACCTCGACGCCGTGCGGCTGTTCGACGGGAAGGTCGCCGACCTGCAGCGCGCCGTCGACGGCGGCTTCACCCGCGGTGCGGCTGAGCTCGTCGGTGTCGGCGACGACCGGGGGAGCGCGTTCCGGCTCGACTTCCAGAACGAGATGCTGCTCGGACGGAGGGACGGTGTGCTGGCTGCCGTCACTCCCGACCTGATCGCGGTGCTCGACCTGGCCACGGGCATGCCGATCACGACCGAGTCCCTGCGCTACGGCGCTCGGGTCGCGGTCATCGCGATCCCCAGCCACGAGAAGTGGCGCACGCCGATCGGTCTGGAGACAGCGGGACCCGCTCACTTCGGCTACGACGTGCAGTGGGTTCCGGTGGAGGACATCGCACAGCGGTCCGCTGCGCGCACGACGGACGGGGAGGTCGCGTGATGGCCGGCAGGTATCGCATCGGCATCGACGTCGGTGGCACGAACACCGACGCCGTGATCCTCGACGAGCGTCTAGAGGTGGTGGCCTCGGTCAAGCGTCCGACCACGGCCGATACGGGCGATGGCGTGGCTGCTGCGATCGACGCCGTGCTGGCGGCCTCGGGTGTCGACGCCGCGCTCATCGGCCATGCGATGCTCGGGACGACGCACTGCACCAACGCGATCGTCGAACGGCGCGGTCTCGGCCGCGTCGGCATCCTCCGCCTCGGGGCACCGGCCACCACGGCTGTCCCTCCCCTGGAGGGGTGGCCGGACGATCTGCGGGCGGCGATCGGCGAGCACGTCCACCTGCTGGCCGGCGGATTCGAGGTCGACGGCCGCGTGCTCTCCCCTGTCGACGAGGAGGCGGTGCGCGCAGCCTGTCGGAAGATGCGCGGCGAGGTCGACGCGGTCGCCGTCGTCGGCGTGTTCTCCCCCATCGATGAGAGCCAAGAGGAACGCGTCGCCACGGTCGTGGTCGAGGAGCTCGGCGTCCCGGTCTCGCGGTCGGCACGGATCGGCTCGCTCGGGTTGCTCGAGCGCGAGAACGCGACCGTGCTGAATGCCGCGCTGATGCAGACGCTCCGGCAGATGGCCGCGGGCTTCGTCGCGGCTCTGCGGGACCGGGGCATCCCTGCCACGCCGTACTTCGGCCAGAACGACGGCACTCTCATGCAGCTCGAGTACGCGCTCGAGTTCCCCGTGCTCACCATCGGCTGCGGGCCCACGAACTCCATCCGCGGAGCCGAGCACCTCTCGGGCGCCACCGACGCCCTCGTGGTGGACATCGGCGGTACGACGACCGACATCGGCGTTCTCGTCGACGGGTTCCCCCGCCAGTCGGCGCACGCGGTCGAGATCGGCGGCATCCGCACGAACTTCCGCATGCCGGATGTGCTCTCGGTCGGCCTCGGCGGCGGCACGATCATCCGTGAGACCCCGGCGGGTGCCACGGTCGGTCCGGACAGCGTCGGCTATCGGCTCCCGCAGGAGGGACTCGCCTTCGGTGGCTCCACGCTCACGGCGACTGACGTCGCCCTGGCGGTCGGCGGGGCTGCGATCGACGGCATCGACGCGCCCGTCGTCCCCGCAACGGTAGGAGCGGCGGCCTGGAGCGCGATGCGGGCGATCCTGGAGGACTCGATCGACCAGATGAAGCCGAATGCCGCCCCCGTCCCGGTGATCCTGGTCGGCGGTGGGGGAATCATCGCCCCGACCGTGCTCGATGGCGTCGCCGAGCTGATCCGTCCCGACCACTTCGGGGCTGCCAACGCGGTCGGCGCCGCCCTCGGCGAGGTCGCCGGACAGATCGAGAAGATCTACCGCGTGGACTCCGCCGACCAGCGGGCCTCTCGGGCGGATGCTGCGGCGGAGGCGACAGAGCGTGCCCGACTCGCCGGTGCCGACCCGGCGACGATCGAGGTCGTCGCGGTGGAGGAGCTGCCCGTCGCGTACTCCGACGGTACGGCCGTGCTGATCCGCGCTCGAGCGGTGGGGCGCCTGGCCGCCTGACGTCCCCGCCGCACGCCTCGGACGGGTGGGGTTCCGCCCGTCCGAGGCGCGTGCTTGCATGGGCGCATGGAGCACGACGCGAAGCTGCGCGGCGAGACGAGGGCGATCTGGGCGACCGCGCTCTGCTTCGTGGTCGGTGCCGTCGCGGGCATGCTCGTGCTGGGCGGTGACGCGCGCCCGCTCACGGGGGAAGGTGCGCTCGCGATGCCGGCGGCGGTGGTCGCCGGGGTCATCGCGGCGGGGGCGTTCCTCACGAGCACCCTGGTGCACCGCCGCGGCGAGACCGCCTCGATGCCGCGGTGGCAGGCGGTGGTGTCCGATGTCTCGACCGGAGCCCTGACCATCGCGTTCGGGGCCGTCACCGTGATGGGGGTGCTGCTCGCCGCAGAGGTGCTGGCGGCCGGCCTCCAGGGCTTGCAGCTCGCGGCGGTCGGTGGCGGGGTCCTGACCGGCGTGGCCGCGGCGGTCGGCGGGCGCTTCGCGTTCGGGGCCGGCATCGACCTGCGCACGTCCGACCTCGCTGCGCTCCTGTTCGGCTTCCTCGTGATCGGCACGCTTTTCGCGATGGTCACCGCCGCCGATCCGCGTTGGTGGGAGCAGAACTTCTCCCAGCTCGGCGTCGGATGGGCGTTCAACGGCACCCTCGTGGTCGCCGGTCTGCTCGTCGCGACCGTCGGCTCGTACATCGGCCGCGACCTGCACCGGATGCTCGGCGACGCCGTGCTCTCCCGCATCGCCCTCGTCGTGGCGCTGTGGGCGGCGTCCGGGATCGCGCTCGCCGCCGTAGGGCTGCTGCCGCTGCACCGCGTGCCGGTTCCGCACGACATCGCGGCTCTCGGCGCGCTCGTGCTGTTCGCCGCGGCCGCTGCCACCACGGTCGCGAGGGTCCCTGGACATCCTCGAGCGCTGTCGATCACCTCGATCGGTGTGGGTCTGCTGGTCGTGATCGCGCTGGTCCTGTGGGTGCCCTTCGGCGTGTACTCCACCACTGCGGTCGAGGCGATCGTCGTCGGACTCGGGTTGCTGTGGATGGCGACACTCGTGCGTGTGCTCGCGATCCTGGTGCCGGCCGGGTCTCGACCATCCGGGCGTCTGCGGCTGATGCGGGCCGGCGCGGGGCCGGGCGAAAGATAGGGCATCTGTCCGATGTACCGGGGGTACCTCAGAGCGGAGTGTAGGGATACAGCGAACCGTCGAGGAGAACCCCATGTTCGAGCACCCCTATCTCCACCAGCAGCTCACCAGGCATGACCAGGAGCAGATGGAGCGCGCCGCTGCGAGGCGCCTCTCCCTGATCGAGCACGCCGACCAGATCGTGCCGCGGCCGGAAGGAGCGATCCGGCGGATGCTCCGCCACGCGTTCGGTCGCTCGGCGGGCGACTCGGCAGCGACGGCGCCGGGGAGGGCGCGGGTCACGGCCGCGTGCGACACGGCAGCGGCGGCGCACGCGCAGTGAGCAGAACCATCGCGCACAGCGCGCATCCGACGGACCCGAATGTCGGTCGGGGGTGGGACGATGAGTCCATGCCCCCTTTCGCGTCGAGCGCTGCGATGGTCGGCCGTGAGGCCGAGCTGGCAGAGGTGCGTCGATCGTTCGCGGGGGTGCGCGACGGCATCCCCGCAGCCTTGCTCGTCGAGGGCGAGGCGGGTATCGGCAAGTCACGGCTGCTGCGGGAGTTCGCCACCGAGATCGCACCGACCGCCGACGTGCACGTGGGGTGGTGCCTCGACCTCGGCGCTTCGCGCACGCCGTACGGCCCCCTCACCGGAATCCTCCGCTCGATCGTGCTGCGCATGGGTGTCGACCGGGTGCGAGAGTCGGTGGGTGTGGGTGTCGAGGCTCTCGGCATGCTGCTCCCCGAGCTCGTCGATTCCCCGACCGACCGCGATCGCACCAGCCCCGAGCGTCTGCGCGACGCCATCGCCTCACTCATCGAGGCGGCTGCCGAACGTGCCCCTCAGGTGCTCGTGGTCGAAGACCTGCACTGGGCGGACGAGTCCACTCTCGCCATCCTCTCCTTCCTGCTGCGGGCCCTCAGCCGCGGCCGCATCCTGCTGCTTCTCACCTGCCGCACCGACGACGTGCGTCGTGGCGATGCCGTGAGCCGCTTCATCGGCGAGGCCACCAGAGCCCGGCTGCTCGAGCGCCTCACTCTGGGCCGCCTCGACGAGACCGCCGTGCGGGAGCTGGCCGAGCAGATCACCGGCCGTGCGCTCACCGCGAGTGCGCTCGACCGCATGCAGGAGCGGGCCGAGGGAGTGCCCTTCTTCATCGAGGAGATCGCCGGATGTTCGAACGGCCCGCTCCCCGATGGCCTTCGTGATCTGCTGCTGGCTCGTTTCGATCGCCTCGGCGACGACGCGCGCCACGTCGTGCAGGTCGTCTCCGGTGCGGAACGCCCGCTCTCGCATCCGCTCATCACGAGCCTGGTCGAACTGCCGGAGCAGCGGCTCGACGAAGCGATCCGCGAGGCGACCCGCAGCGGC
Source organism: Microbacterium sp. Ag1 (assembly GCF_001005635.1). Lineage (NCBI taxonomy): Bacteria > Bacillati > Actinomycetota > Actinomycetes > Micrococcales > Microbacteriaceae > Microbacterium > Microbacterium sp. Ag1. The sequence goes on along the minus strand of NZ_LBCR01000023.1, from coordinate 3,625 downwards.
ATCCTCGTTGTCGGCGACGACGACTACCGTTTCCGGCACGCTCTGCTGCGCGAAGCCGTGCACGACGACCTGCTCCCCGGCGAGCGGGCGCGACTGCACCGCGCATACGCCGAGGCGCTCGAAGCGCAGTGCGCCGGGTCCGATTCCAGCGATGCCGCCGCGCTCGCGTACCACTGGCAGCTGGCGCAGGACGATCGGAAGGCCCTGGTCGCCGCCGCCGACGCGATGCGTCACGCGAAGGGACAGTACGCGTTCGCGAGTGCCGCCCGTTTCGGCGAGCTGGCCCTGGAGCTCTGGCCGCTCGTGCCCGACGCCGCAGACGCGGCCCGCATCGAGCGTCTCGACCTGCTGCTGGTGCTCGGCTCCATCCTGCGCAATGCGGGTGATGGTGAACGGGCGCTCGCCGTGGCCAACGTCGCGCTCGCCGAAGTCGACCCGGAGACGGTCGATCCGCGGCTGCACGCTCGCCTCCTCCGCAACAAGGCGCTGTATCTCGTCAACCTCGGGCGCCTCGGAGCCATCCCGCTGCTGCAGCAGGCTCTCGCGATCGCCGACGAGCGGATCGGCGATGAGGTGTTCCGGGCGGAGCTGCTCAACCAGCTGGCGAGCCGCCGGATGATCGCGGGCGATCGTGAGGAGGCGATCCGGCTCGCTGACGAAGCCGAGCGCGGGGCGGCCGGAGCCGAATCCACGGATCAGCTGTCGATCGCCGCGAACGTGCGCGGAGGTTCGCTGGCGCACCTGGGCCGCATCGACGAAGGCGTGCGCGAGTACGAGCGTGCGCGTGAGCTCGCGACGGGTTCCAACGCCGAGATGCGCTATCGGGTGAACTACTCCGACCTGCTCACGCTGTTGGGGCGCTACCGAGAGGCCGTCGAGGTCGCAGAGGAGGGGCTGCGGCGCGCTCGCGAACTCAGGGTCGAACGCACCTCGGGGTCGATCATGGCGCAGAACATGGTCGTCCCCCTGCTCGAGCTCGGCGAGATCGACCGGGTCGAGGAGATGCTGTCGCGGGACTTCGTGCAGGGGACTCTGCGCGTGTTCCGCATGTACATGAGCATGACGCGCGTGCGGGTGCTGGCGTGGCGCGGGCGGTCGGCGGAGGCCGCAGAGCTCCTGCAGGCCTGGCTTCCCGCGTTCGAGGAGACGGGCGTCTCCGAAAGGCAGATCTGGTACGACCGCGTGATGATGATCGTCGCCGTCGCCGAGAGTCGAGGAGACCTTCGCGGGGCGCTCGACACCATCCTCGAGATGCTGGAGAACGATGAGCCGGCGCTGCTGCACCAGCGTCGTCTGCTGCTGGAGGGAGGCGCGATCATCGCCGAGCTGCGGGCGGCAGGAGTCGACGTCTCGGGGGCGTCCACCGCGATCCGTGCCGCGTGGTCCAGCCAACCGGCGCAGCTGCAGCACGACGCATGGGAGACGATCCTCGACGCCCTCCTCGACCCGCACCCTGACGCTCTCGCCGAGGCGCTGCGGTGCGCGGAGGGGGAGGACGTGCCGGTGATCTTCCGCGCCGTCCTCCGTCTGGAGCAGGCGCGCGTGCTGGTTCGCGATGGAGACCGGGTCGCTGCGGGCGCTGTGCTCGCCGAGGCTGAAGCCCTCGCGGAGTCTCTCGGCAACGCTCAGCTCCAGTCCGCCGTCTCCCGGTTCGCCACAGACGCGGGGTTGAGGGGAGACGCGGTGTCAGCGTCGAGCACCGACCCGCTCACCGTGAGGGAGCGGCAGGTGCTCGAGCTCATCGCCGAAGGCCTGAGCAACCGCCAGATCGGTGAGCGCCTGTTCATCAGCGTGAAGACCGTGAGCGTGCATGTGTCCGCCGTGCTGCGCAAGCTCGGCGTGAGCACACGCACCGAAGCAGCTCTCCTGAAGAAGAATGACCAGCCCCGCACTGCGGCGGAGCCTGCCGTGGTAGCGTGACAGTGCGCGCGTCTCGGATGTTCCGGTTCGGCGTAGGCCGTGAAAACGGCTAAGTCAACAGAAAGTAGAAACACATGGCCACTGGCACTGTGAAATGGTTCAACGCGGAAAAGGGCTTCGGCTTCATCGCTCCCGATGACGGCTCGGACGACCTTTTCGCCCACTACTCGGCTATCGCCGGCTCCGGTTTCAAGGAGCTCCGCGAGAACCAGAAGGTCGAATTCGACGCTGAGCGTGGCCCCAAGGGCATGCAGGCGGCGAACATCCGCGCTCTCTGAGCGCGCGCTGACTTCCTGAAACCGGTCGGACCCTCACGGGTCCGGCCGGTTTTTTCGTGCGCTGCCGCCGTTCGAATCGCGCGAATGGTCCCATCCGGCGGCAGTTCACTCCCATTCGCGCGATTCGAACGGGGAATCTCAGGGTGAGGATCACCTAACCTCCGTGTTAGATTAGGCCAGGCTTACCAAAGGCTGGGCGCATCACCCGTGCCGCCCCCTCACCCCGAACCGAAGGAACGCCTGTGCGCACCTCTCGAATCCTCGCCATCGGCGCGGCCGCCGCGCTCGCCATCGGCCTCTCCGCCTGCGCATCCTCCGCGCCGGAGTCGACCTCGAGCGCCGGCGGCAACCCCGCCTCCGACGACGCCTTCCCCGTCACCGTCGAGCACGTCTACGGCGAGACCACGATCACCGAGAAGCCCGAGCGCGTCGCGACCGTGGCCTGGGCGAACCACGAGGTGCCGCTGGCACTGGGCATCGTTCCGGTCGGCATGAGCAAGGCCGCCTGGGGCGACGACGACGACAACGGTGTGCTGCCCTGGGTCGAGGAGAAGCTCGACGAGCTGGGTGCCGAGACGCCGGTGCTGTTCGACGAGACGGACGGCATCGACTACGAGGCCGTCGCCGACACCGAGCCCGACGTGATCCTCGCCGCCTACTCCGGTCTGACGCAGGAGGAGTACGACACCCTCTCCAAGATCGCCCCGGTCATCGCCTACCCGAAGGTCGCCTGGGGCACCTCGGTCGACGACATGATCGAGATGGACTCCAAGGCCCTCGGCCTCGAGAAGGAGGGCAAGGCCCTGATCGAGCAACTCGACGCCGACGCGCAGAAGGCCCTCGAAGCGAACAGCGTGCTCAAGGACAAGAAGGTCCTGTTCTCCTACATCGATCCGACCGATCTCAGCCAGATCGGCTACTACACCGCGATCGACACGCGTCCCGGCTACCTCCACGACCTCGGCCTGCCGTTCCCCTCGATCGTCGAGGAGAACAAGGACAGCGACCAGTTCTACCTGACCGTCAGCGCGGAAGAGGCGCAGAAGTTCGACGACGTCGACCTGTTCATCACCTATGGCGACGAGTCGATCATCCCGCTCCTGCAGGCCGACCCGCTGCTGTCGAAGATCCCGGCCATCGCCGAGGGACGCATCGCCGTCCTTCCCGACGCCACCCCGATCGCGGCCTCCGCGAACCCGTCGCCGCTGTCGATCCCGTGGGGACTCAGCGACTACCTCGCACTCCTGGCCGCGCCGCTGTCCAAGTAGCCGTTCCATCCGCAGCAGCGGAGTGAATGCTCAGTGACCTCAGCAACCGTCATCGCACCAGAACCGGGCGCCGCCGACCTGCGGCGACCGGTGCTGGTGCGAACCATCTGGCCCCTCGTCGGGCTGGTGGTGCTCGTCGTCCTCCGCGTCCTGTCGATC
>NZ_LBCR01000031.1:0-314685 GCF_001005635.1 Microbacterium sp. Ag1 | reverse complement strand
CGTGCGGGATGGGTCTCGGCGAAGGGTCAGGTCAGATCACGCCGTCGGCCAGGGTGGTGGGATTGCCGAAGCGGTGGTTCGTGATCGATACGGCCTGCTCGTGCAGGAACGGTAGCATCTCGACCCGTCCCGCCCCGGTCACGGCGTGCGACCAGACCGCCACATCCGGGCTTCCGTCGAGCGCCTCGTGCAGCGCCGCGGCGTCGCCGCCGACCAGACGCACGCGGTGCCACGAGTTCGCGGTCTTGGCGTAACGCTTGGTCCACGCCGCGTCCGATTCGTGCTTGACGGTCACGCCGTGCGCGCGGAGGGCCTTCTCGACGCGAGAGGGCAGAGCGGGAGCCGACACCGTGAACGGGCTGCCGCTGCGCAGGGCGGCCGCGAGCACACGGAGGCCATCCACCAGAGGAGCGTCGTCGGCGATGCGCACGTCGACGGCGACGGGACGGTAGCGGAACAGGTTGCGCTCGACCCCGAGGCCGGACTTGTCGCTCACGGCGCCGAACTCGTCGATCCAGGCATGCTCGTCGGATGCGGCAGCACGCTGCAGCCACTCGGCCTCGGCCGCGTCCACCTCGGAGGACGCCGCCTCCAGCAGTGCCCGCACGACGGGGACGACGGCCGCACCCGGCGCCGCGGCCGGGAGCTCGGCCGGCGTCCACTCGCCGAGACCGAAGAGGTAGTTCGGGCCACCGGCCTTGGCTCCGGCGCCGACGGCCGAGCGCTTCCAGCCGCCGAACGGCTGACGCTGCACGATCGCCCCGGTGATGCCGCGATTCACGTACAGGTTGCCGGCTTCGACACGGTCGAGCCAGGTGGCGACCTCGTCGGAGTCGAGCGAGTGGATGCCGGCCGTGAGACCGTAGTCGACCGCGTTCTGCAGGCGCAGCGCCTCGTCCAGATCCTTGGCGTGCATGATGCCGAGCACCGGCCCGAAGAACTCGGTCAGGTGGAAGTACGATCCCTCGCGCACACCGGTCTTCACGCCGGGCGTCCACTGCTTGCCCTCGTCGTCGAGCTTGCGCGGCTTCACCAGCCAGCGCTCGCCCTTCTCGAGCTTCGTGAGCGCCGTGAGCAGCTTGCCGTTCGCGGGCTCGATGATCGGACCCATCTGGGTGGCGGGGTCATCGGGCAGGCCGACGCGCATCGAGGTCACCGCATCCACCAGCTGACGCTCGAACCGCTTCGAGTCGGCGACGGATCCCACGAGGATCGCGAGCGACGCGGCGGAGCACTTCTGCCCTGCGTGGCCGAACGCACTTCGGGCCACATCGGCGGCCGCGAGGTCGAGGTCGGCGGACGGGGTCACGATGATCGCGTTCTTCCCGCTGGTCTCGGCGAGCAGCGGCAAGTCGGAGCGGAACGAGCGGAACAGCTGCGCCGTCTCATACGCCCCGGTGAGGATCACGCGATCCACCGCGGGGCCGGCGACGAGGCGCGTGCCCAGGTCGCGCGACGCGAGGTCGACGAGCGCGAGCAGGTCCCGAGGCACCCCGGCGGCCCACAGTGCCTCCACCATCACGGCGCCACAGCGCTGGGTGAGCTTGGCCGGCTTGATGATCACGGCAGAGCCCGAGGCCAGGCCCGCGAGCACACCGCCGGCGGGGATCGCGACCGGGAAGTTCCAGGGAGGAGTGACCACGGTGACCTTCGACGGCACGAACTCGGCACCGGAGACGGTCTCCAGGTCCTTCGCGCGCTCGGCGTAGTAGTGCGCGAAGTCGATGGCCTCGCTGATCTCGGGGTCGGCCTCGGCGATGGTCTTGCCCGCCTCGTGGGCCATGATCTCGATCAGCTGACCGCGACGCGCGGCGAGTTCGTCGCCGGCGCGGTGCAGCACGGCGGCACGGTCGGCGGCCGGCAGCGCGGCCCACTTCTCGGCGGCCGCGGTCGCCGCGGAGAAGATGCCATCGAGCTCGGCATCGGTCTCGACCTTGGCGAGCGCGATGGTGTCGAGTCCGAGGGTCGATCCGACCGAGCGGCCGAGGATCTCCCGCCCCCAGGCACGGTTCGCCGCGATGGCGGGGTCAGTGTCGGCCTGGTTCGCGAAGCCCGTGGTCGTTCCCGCGGGAGCCTCAGCTGTCCGATCCTGCACCCGATGGGCGGCGGGGACGTACTGCGGATCGTCGTTCGCGAGCGCGGCAAGCGAACGCTCGAAGCGCTCCCGCTCCCGGGTGAGGAGCGTGGGGTTGGAGGCCAGTTCGAACACCGCCGACATGAAGTTCTCCGGGCTGGCGTTCTCCTCGAGGCGGCGCACCAGGTACGCGATCGCCACGTCGAACTCCGCCGGGTTCACGACCGGCGTGTAGAGCAGCAGACGGCCGACGTCCTTGCGGACGGCTTCGGCCTGACCGGTCGCCATGCCCAGCAGCATCTCGTACTCGACGAGGGGGTCGGCGCCGGTCGGGTCGGCCACCCCGCGCGCCTGGGCGAGCAGCCAGGTGTAGGCGATGTCGAAGAGGTTGTGACCGGCGATCCCGATGCGCACGGCGTCCAGGCGCTCGGGCGTCATGGCCCAGTCGAGCACCCGCTTGTAGTTGGTGTCCGAGTCCTGCTTGGTGCCGTAGGTGGCGAGCGGCCAGCCGTGGATCGCGGCGTCGACCTCCTCCATCGCGAGGTTCGCGCCCTTGACGACGCGCACCTTGATCGGCGCTCCCCCCTTGGCGCGGCGGGCAGCTGCCCACTCCTGCAGGTGCTGCATCGCGCCGAGCGCGTCGGGGAGGTACGCCTGCAGCACGATGCCGGCTTCGAGGTTCTCCAAGCCCGGCTGGTCGAGGATGCTCGTGAAGGCCGCGATCGTCAGGTCGAGATCGCGGTACTCCTCCATGTCGAGGTTGATGAACTTGGCCTTGCCCTTGGCCTCGGCACGCGCGGCGAGCTCGTAGAGCGGGGTGAGCTTCTCCACGACGTCCGCCACGGCCTCGTCGAACGACCACATCGACAGCTGGCTCACGACGCTGGAGACCTTGATCGACACGTAGTCGACGTCGTCGCGGGCCAGGAAGTCACGGGTGCCCTGCAGGCGGTGTCCGGCTTCCCGCTCTCCGAGCACGGCCTCGCCGAGCAGGTTGAGGTTCAGGCGGTTGCCGCTCTTGCGCAGCTTCGCGATGGCGGGGCCGAGCTTGGACGGAGTGGCGTCGAGCACGAGGTGCCCGACCATGGCGCGCAACACACGGCGGGAGATCGGCACGACAACGCCGGGGAGCTTCGGCGCCCAGAAGCCGCCGGTCTTGATCGCGGCGCGCAGGTATCCGGGCAGCAGCGACGGGGTGATGTCGCTCAGCTCGGCGAGCTTGCGGCCGGCGACGCGCAGGTCTTCCGGGCGCATGACGCCGTCGACGAAGCCGACCGTGAACGCGAGTCCGTTCGGGTCCTTGAGCACCTCGGAGAGGCGCTGGGCGGCCGGCTCGACGGGGTGGGTCTCGCTCTCGGCGAGCCAGCGCTGCACCAGGGCGGCGACGTCTTCGGTGCGGGGGGTGGTGGTGTCGGCGGCGACAGGCATCGGTGGGACCTTCCAAGAGAGCGCACACCGGGATTTCGTGTGCGGCTGGATCATTGTCCTGCCGCTCGGTAGGCTCCGTCTATCAACCGATTTGCGTGGATTCTGTTCAGTTCCACTGAACGATAGGCGCCGAACGAAGGACCCGCCGTGCTCGACGTGAACAGACTGCGGATGCTGGTGGAGCTGTCGCGTCGAGGGACACTGTCGGCCGTCGCCGATGCCCTGTCCTACAGCAAGGCATCGGTGTCGCAGCAGCTCAGTGCGCTGGAGCGCGACGTGGGCGTGCCGCTGCTGCGCCGGGTCGGGCGCGGGGTGCAGTTCACGCCGCAGGGGAACGTGCTCGTCGCCGAGGCCATCGGCATCCTCGACCAGCTCGAGCACGCCCAGGTCGCCGTCGCCGAGTCCCTGACCGAGGTCACGGGCACCGTGCGCATCGCGGTCTTCCAGTCCACGGCACACTCGCTCCTGCCCCGCGGGCTCGAAGCCCTCAAGGAACGTCATCCTGCCCTGCGAGTGGAGGTCACGGAGTCCGACCCGGAGACCGGACTCGTCGGAGTGTCCAGCCGCGACTTCGACCTCATCCTCGCCGAGCAGTACCCGGGCCGCACACGCCCGATCCACGCCGACCTCGACCGGGTGGTGCTCGCACACGACGCGATCGCCCTCGCGCGGCGGCCAGGGACCCCCGCGCACCCCGACGCCGTCGCCGCGCTGTGGTCGACCCGCGACGAACCCTGGGTGCTGGAACCTGCCGGCACCGCGTCGCGCGCCTGGGCGGAGCAGCTGTGCCGCACCGCCGGGTTCGAGCCCGATGTGCGCTTCGAGATCGCCGACCTCACCGCCCACGTGCGGCTGATCCATGCCGGACTCGCAGTGGGACTGCTGCCGGAGCTCGTGTGGGCGGGTGACACCCCGACGGTCGACCTGGCACCGCTGCCGCAGGAGCCTCGGCGCGAGATCTTCTCCTCCGCGAGGCGTGTATCTGCGGACGCTCCCTCGATCCGCGCCGTGCGCAGCGCACTCGCCGACGCGGCCTCGCACGACCTCGCCGCCTAGCCTCGGGGTCTGCGCCGCCTTCGGCATCCGCGCCGCCTTCGTGAACCGCGGAGTAAAATGTCAGAGGTTACCTCGACATGTCCTCTTCCACGCGCACCCGCTCCGGCCGGAACCCTCCCGCACGGATCCCGCTGAGCACCCTGGCGATCGCGCTGGGCCTCGCCGGCGTCGCGTCGACCTGGTCGGCGGCCACCGCCGTCGCTCCGGTGCCCGCTTCCGTTGGCCCTGCCTTCTGGGGCCTGTCGGCGATGGCGACGATCGGACTGCTCGCCGCGCACACCGTGAGAGGCGTGCGCAGCAGCACACCTCTGCGCGCGCAGCTCCGCGACCCCGTGCAGGCACCGTTCGCCGTGATCCTCCCTCTGGTAGGGATGCTCATCGGCATCCGGCTGCTTCCCTCGCTCCCCGTCGCGGGCTCGACGATCGTGATCGCCTCGATGACCAGCACCGCGGTGTGGGCGGGCTGGCTGGTGAGCACCTGGATGGCCGGCCGGATCGAGCTCGCCGCGATCCACGGCGGGTACATCCTGCCGCCGGTCGCCGGCGGATTCATCATCGCGACCGCCGCGGAGGCACTCGGGCTGCCGGGGCTCGGATGGGCGGCGTTCGGCGTCGGATGCCTCTTCTGGGTCGTGATGACGACGCTCGTGCTCGTGCGCCTGGTCGCCGGCCCCCCGCTGCCGGATGCGCTCACCCCCAGCCTGGCGGTGCTGATGGCCCCGCCGGCCGTCGGCGGACTCGCGCTCTTCGCCCTGACCGACGGCATCGCATCGCCGCTCTCGTTCGCGTTCGCCGGTCTCATGACGCTCCTCGTCGCCGCGCAGGTCGCCACCATTCCGCGTTACCGTCGGCTCCCCTTCACACTCGGCTTCTGGTCGTTCACCTTCCCGGTCGCGGCCGTCGCGACCTACACGATCTCCTGGCTCGACGTCGCCGAGGTGTCGTCCGCCGGCCCCGTGGCCGTGGCGCTCGCGATCGCCGTCACGCTGTTCGTCACCGCGATCGGCATCCGGTCGCTGCGGGATCCGGCCATCGAGGGCATCCGGACGATCCGGGAATATGCATGCACATACATCTGTTGGCTCCCGTGTACCCGGACGAAGGAGTCCGATCCACTCCTTCTGAAAGGCACTTCTGTGAGCACCCCCGTGATCGACCGCACCGCCCCGACCGAGCACCCCGTCCTCGACGTCCTCGCCGGCCGCTGGAGCCCCCGCGCCTTCGACGCGCAGAACTCGATCGACGAGGCCAAGCTCGCGACCGCCCTCGAGGCCGCCCGCTGGAGCCCGTCCGCCAACAACATCCAGCCCTGGCGCTTCATCGTCGCCCGTCGCGGCACTGCACTCCACGCCCAGGTCGTCGATGCCCTGATGGGCTTCAACCAGGCATGGGCCGGCAACGCCGCGGTGCTCGTCGTCGCGATCGCGGAGACCGCCACCACCGACGGCACCCCGATCACGCACGCACTCTACGACCTCGGCCAGGCGGTCGCGCACTTCTCGGTGCAGGCCCACCACGACGGCCTGCTCGTGCACCAGATGAGCGGCTTCGACCCCGAGGTGGTCCGTGAGTTCGCGGACCTCGAGGCCCGGTTCGTGCCGGTCACGGTCTTCGCCGTCGGCGAGTTCGGCGACATCGAGGCCCTGCCCGAGGTGCTGCAGCAGCGCGAGGTCGCCCCGCGCGTGCGTCGCCCCATCGACGAGACGGTCGTCCTCAGCGCCTGACCGCTCCCGCCGACGCTGTCAACGGGGTCTCCGGTTTGTCCGGGGGCCCCGTTAGCGTGTGCGGATGGATATGCTCCGCATCACCGGCGCACGGACGAACAACCTCCGCGACGTCTCCGTCGTCGTCCCCAAGAAGCTGCTGACCGTCTTCACCGGGGTCTCGGGTTCGGGCAAGTCGTCGCTGGTGCTCGACACGATCGCCGCCGAGGCGCAGCGGCTCGTGAACGACTCCTACTCGACGTTCATCCGGTCGCGACTGCCGCAGCTGCCCACTCCGGACGTGCAGGCGATGGACGGTCTGACGTTCACGGTGCTGATCGACCAACGTCGGTTCACGGGCAACGCGCGCTCGACCGTGGCGACCGCGACCGATCTGGCCTCGCTCGTGCGCCTCGTCTTCTCCCGTGTCGGCGAGCCGTCGGCCGGCTACTCCCCCGCGTACTCGTTCAACGACCCCTCCGGCATGTGCCCGACCTGCGAAGGGCTCGGCACGGTGTACGACATCGACATCGATGAACTGATCGACCCCGAGAGGAACATCGACGAAGGCCCGGTGCGGTTCAGCCTGTTCCGTCCAGGCGTGTACCGCTGGAAACGCTTCGCCTACTGTGGACTGTTCGACCGCGAGAAGCCGCTCAAGGACTACACGGCCGAGGAGATGGACCAGTTCCTCTATGCCGACAAGCTCAAGCTCGAGGACCCCGACCCGCGTTTCCCGCAGAGCGCGCGCTTCGACGGGGTCATCACGCGGATGCGCGACGTGTTCCTCAAGCAGCGTCCGGTGAAGATGTCAGCCTCCGTGCGCGAAGAGCTCGACCGACTCGTGACGCATCACACCTGCCCCGACTGCCGCGGCGCGCGCGTGAACGAAGCCGCGAGGGCCAGCCTCATCGCCGGGCGCTCGATCGTGGACTGGATGCGCATGCCGGTCTCCGAGCTGCACGCGCTGCTCGAGGAGTTCGACGACCCACGGGTGGCACCGGCGGTCGAGGGGATCCGTCATGCGCTCGACGCCCTGCTCTCGGTCGGCCTCGGCTACCTCGCGCTCGACCGCGAGTCGGCGACGCTGTCCGGCGGCGAGGCGCAGCGCGTCAAGATCGTGCGACACCTCGGCAGCGCGCTCACCGACGTCACCTACGTGTTCGACGAGCCGAGCACCGGGCTGCACCCCGCCGACATCCAGCGCCTCGTCGCCCTGCTCCAACGACTGCGCGATGCCGGGAACACGATCCTCGTCGTCGAGCATCACCCGCAGGTGATCGCGGTCGCCGACCACATCATCGACCTCGGTCCCGGTGCGGGGTCTGCCGGTGGGCTCGTGCAGTTCGAGGGGACGCCGGCCGAGCTCAGCGCCGGCGACACACTGACGGGGCGCCTGCTCGCCGAGCCGTTGCCGATCCGTCGAGCGACACGGGCACCGTCGGGCCGGATCACGGTGCGGGATGCGCGCTCGCACAACCTGCGAGGTTTCGACGTCGACATCCCGTTGGGCGTGCTCACGGCCGTCACGGGAGTCGCCGGTTCCGGCAAGAGCTCGTTCGCGACCGCGGAGCTGCCACGCCAGCACCCGGACTTCACGGTCGTCGGACAGGAACCGCTGCGCGGCGGCGTCCGATCCACGACCCTGAGCATCCTTCGCATCGCCGACACCGTCAGGGCGGTGTTCGCGGATGCCTCCGGCCTCGACCCCTCCTGGTTCAGCTTCAATTCCCGCGGGGCGTGCCCCACCTGTCGCGGCCGCGGCCACATCACGACCGAGCTCGCGTTCCTCGACGACGTGTCCCTCCCCTGCGATGCGTGCGGCGGGCTGCGCTTCAACCCGACCGCTCTGGCCGTGCAGGTCGACGGCGCCACGATCGCCGACGTGCTGGCGGCGCCACCGGCCGAGGTCAGCGCCCTCTTCTCCGCCCATGCCGACGTGGTCGAGGCCCTGGCCTGGGTGCAACGCACCGGACTGGGATACATCCCGGTCGGCCGGTCGCTCGACACGCTGTCCGGCGGGGAGAAGCAGCGTCTGCTGCTGGCCCGCCACCTCAGCGATCCGCACCGCGACCGAGCGGACCGCATCATCCTCGACGAGCCGACCTCCGGCCTGCACCCCTCCGACGTCGACACCATCAACCTCCTCTTCGACGACCTGCTCGAGGAGGGAGCGACGCTGGTGGTCGTGGAGCACAACCTGCGACTGGTCGCCCGTGCCGATCACATCATCGACATCGGTCCGGGAGCGGGATCCGACGGCGGGAGCCTGATCTTCAGCGGGACGCCGTCCGAGATCGTGCGTGACGACGACTCCCTCACCGGTCGCGCACTCGCCGCGGCCTCCGGTCTGCGCGGCTGAGCCTGCACGAGAGTGCTGAGCCCGCACGTCAAAGCCGAGACCCCACGTCAAAGCCGAGACCCCACGAGAAGAGGGACCCGCGGATCACCCGCTGGTCCCTCTTCTGTGTCCGAGCGGTTCAGCTCAGTCGTGGCGTGTCAGTCCTCGAGGAGCTCCGCCTCGATCACGTCATCCTCGTCGGAGTCGGAGTCGGAGTCGGCCTCGGGCTCCGGCGTCGTCGAGGTGAGCACGAGGCCCATCCCGTCGGCGGCCACGTCGACGCGAACCGTGTCGCCGTCGTGCACGTTGCCCGAGAGCAGAGCGGTCGCGAGCTTGTTCTGCACCTCGCTCTGGATGAGGCGGCGCAGCGGACGCGCACCGAACATGGGGTCGTACCCGCGCTCGGCGAGCCAGGCCCGCGCATCCGGAGTGACCGCGAGGGTGAGTCGCCGGTCCTTCAGCCGGTCGTGCAGCTGGTCGACCGAGAGCTCCACGATCTGTGCGAGGTCGTCTTCGCTCAGCGCCGAGAACATCACGATGTCGTCGAGGCGGTTCAGGAATTCCGGACGGAACGCCTGCCGCACGAGCGCCATCACCTGGTCGCGTTTCTCATCGGGTGCGAGCACGGGGTCGATGAGGATGGGCGAGCCCAGGTTCGAGGTGAGGATCAGGATCACGTTCGAGAAGTCGACCGTGCGCCCCTGCCCATCGGTCAGCCGACCGTCGTCGAGCACCTGCAGCAGCACGTCGAACACCTCGGGGTGCGCCTTCTCGACCTCGTCGAGCAGGATCACACTGTACGGCCGGCGACGCACGGCCTCGGTCAGCTGACCACCCTGCTCGTAGCCGACGTACCCGGGAGGGGCGCCGACGAGCCGGGACACCGAGTGCTTCTCGCCGTACTCCGACATGTCGATGCGCACCATGGCGTGCTCGTCGTCGAAGAGGAACTCCGCCAGCGCCTTGGCAAGCTCGGTCTTGCCGACACCGGTCGGGCCGAGGAACAGGAACGATCCGGTCGGACGACCGGGATCGCTGATCCCCGCGCGCGAACGGCGGACGGCGTCGGACACGGCCTTCACGGCGTCCTTCTGCCCGATCAGGCGCTTGCCGAGCTCGTTCTCCAGGTGCAGCAGCTTCTCGCTCTCGCCCTGCAGCAACCGGCCGACGGGGATGCCGGTCCACGCGGCGATCACGGCCGCGATGTCCTCCTCGGTCACCTGCTCGTTGACCATGCGAGGCTCGCTCGACGCGGTGGCCTCCGCCTGCTCGGCCTCCGCGATGTCGCGCTCCAGGCGCTTGATCGTCTCGTACTCGAGCTTCGAAGCCTTCGTGTAGTCGGCATTGCGCATGGCGAGGTCGCGCTGCGTGATCGCGTCGTCGAGCTGCTTCTTGAGCTCGCCCACCCGGTTCAGACCCTGACGCTCGCGCGCCCAGCGGGCTTCGAGCTCGGCGAGCTGTCGCTCCATGCCGACGAGCTGCTCGCGCAAGGCGCTCAGTCGCTCCTTGGACGCAGCGTCCTTCTCGCGCTTGAGGGCGAGCTCCTCGAGCTTCATCCGGTCGACCTGACGCTTGAGCTGGTCGATCTCGACCGGAGACGAGTCGATCTCCATCTTGAGCCGCGACATCGACTCGTCGATCAGGTCGATCGCCTTGTCGGGCAGCTGACGCGCGGGCAGGTACCGGTTCGACAGGGCCGCAGCCGCAACGAGAGCACTGTCGGAGATGGTCACCCCGTGGTGCGCCTCGTACCGACCCTTGAGGCCGCGGAGGATCGCGATCGTGTCCTCGACCGTGGGCTCTCCGACGTAGACCTGCTGGAAGCGGCGCTCGAGCGCTGCGTCCTTCTCGATGAACTCGCGATACTCGTTGAGGGTCGTCGCGCCGATCAGTCGCAACTCGCCGCGGGCCAGCATCGGCTTCAGCATGTTGGATGCCGCGACCGAGCCTTCACCGCCACCGGCGCCCATCAGCACGTGCAGCTCATCGATGAACGTGATGACCTGCCCGTCGGACTCGGTGATCTCCTTGAGCACCTGCTTCAGCCGCTCCTCGAACTGCCCGCGGTACATGGCGCCTGCCACGAGGGCGGAGATGTCGAGCGTGACCAGCTCCTTGTCCTTGAGGGACTCGGCGACGTCGCCGGCGACGATGCGCTGGGCGAGGCCTTCGACGACGGCGGTCTTACCGACGCCGGGCTCGCCGATCAGCACGGGGTTGTTCTTCGTGCGTCGGGTGAGCACCTGACTGACCCGACGGATCTCGCTGTCGCGTCCGATCACGGGGTCGAGCTTGCCTTCGCGGGCACGGTCGGTGAGGTTGATGCCGAACTGCTCGAGGGCGGACTGCTGCTCTTGGTTCTGGTTGCCGGTCTGCGGGGTGGTCATGCGCTCCTCCTGGAGTTGCTCCTTCTGGTCGTCTCCCGTCCACCAAGTCGGAGGACGGGGATCAAAGTTGAGTCTTATTGACTCAAGTTTAGCACTCGCCGAGATTCTCCTCCAGTCCGTCCGCCTCGTCAGCGCTCCCGTCCGATCGCGTCCCAGATCGCGGACGCGACAGCGCGTTTGGAGCCGGAGACGGTCGCCGCCACCGCTCCCCCGGGGCCCAGGATGTGCACGGCGTTCTCCGCGCTCTCGAACCCGCGCTCCCAGCCGACCTCGTTCACCACCAGCAGGTCGACACCCTTGCGCTGCTGTTTGCCGCGAGCGCGAGCGAGCAGTTCGGCCTCGTCCTCCGGAGTCTCGGCTGCGAAGCCGACGACGAGCTGACCCGGGCGACGTGCAGAGGCCAGGGCTGCGACGATGTCCTCGTTCTCGATCAGCTCGATGGCGGGCACTCCGCCGCCCTCCTTGGTGAGCTTGCGCTCCGAGACCGCGACCGGTCGGTAGTCGGCGACCGCGGCGGCCATCACGATCACGTCCGACTCTGCGGCCTCACGCTTCATCGCGTCTGCGAGCTGGGTCGCGGAGCCCACGCCGACGACGCGGATCGACGGATGCCGCACGTCGGCGAGCACGTCACCCGAGATGTTCGCCGACACCAGGGTCACCTCGGCTCCGCGAGCGGCCGCCTCCGCGGCGAGCGCCGCACCCTGCCGGCCGCTGGAGCGGTTGCCGAGGAAACGCACGGGATCGATCGGCTCGCGAGTGCCGCCGGCCGAGACCACCACCCGCACGCCGGCGAGGTCACCGGGAGTCAGCAGCGCCTGCGCGGCGGCGAAGATCTCCTCGGGTTCCGACATCCGGCCGGGACCGCTGTCACCACCGGCGAGCTCACCGTCGGCAGGACCCACCAGGTGCACACCGCGCTCCCGCAGAGTCGCGATGTTCGCCTGTGTCGCCCTGTTCCGCCACATCTCGGCGTGCATCGCCGGAGCGATCAGTACCGGGGCCTCGGTCGCGAGCAGGGTGGTCCCCAGGAGATCGTCGGCGAGCCCGGCCGTGATCTTCGCGATCGAGTTCGCGGTCGCCGGCGCCACGATCACGAGGTCGGCCGCCTGACCGAGAGCCACGTGCCGCACCCGTGCCACATCCTCGTGCACGCTCGTTGTCACGGGGTGACGACTGATCGCCTCCCATGTAGGCAGCCCGACGAAGCGCAGCGCATCCGCGGTGGGCACCACGGTCACGTCGTGGCCGCCCTTCGTGAGCAGGCGCACCAGATGCACCGTCTTGTACGCGGCGATGCCGCCTGTGACTCCGACCACGATGTTCACGTCTCGATTCTGCCCCAGCATCCACCGTCGCGGGCCGACGATCGTTCCGCCGACCTAGACTTGATGCCGTGTGCACGGTCGTGATCGATGTCGAGAATGCCGGATCCGCACGACTTCTGGCGGTCCGCGACGAAGACCCGCTGCGGGCCTGGGACTCCCTCGGAGCCTGGTGGCCGGACGACTTCCCGGGCGTGGTGGGTATCCGCGACCGCCGAGCGGGCGGCGCGTGGCTGGCCGCGAACCCGGCAGAAGGACGACTCGCCGTGCTGCTGAACCGCGCGGACGTGCGTGACCTCCCCGCAGCTCACGCGGTGTCCCGCGGCGCCCTCGCCCTGGAGTCGGTGACGGGCCGATCGCCGGTCGCACCGCTGCCGATGCACGGCTTCAACCTGCTCGAGGTGGGCCCCGCCGGCGCGAGAGTGCTCTCGTGGGACGGCGTCGAGCTTCGCGAGACACCCATCGAGCCCGGAACGCACATGATCGCGCACGACGATCTCGACGATGCGACGACTCCGCGGATCCAGGCGTGGCTGCCCGAATTCCGCGCCCTGGGTCCGACCGCCGACAGCGACGACTGGACGGCCGAGTGGACGGCCCTGCTCGCATCTTCGACCGCGCTCCCTCCGGAAGACGACAGGGCGATCATCCGCGACAACCGGCCGCACGGCTACCCCACGCAGTCCCTGCTCTACTGCATCGCCGCCGTCACCAAGGACGGGGTCGAGGTGCGCGACGTCGCACTGCCCGCACCGGCGCACTGGTCTGAACACTGAATCCGGCCTGAACACTGACCCTGGCTGAGCAGCGACCCCGACTGAACACTGAATCCGGCCTGAACACTGAATCCGGCCTGAACACTGACCCTGGCTGAGCAGCGACCCCGACTGGACACTGAATCCGGCCTGAACACTGAATCCGGCTGCGTGATGGACCCGCCCGGCTCAGGCCGCGGGCACCGCGGATTCCTCGGCACAGGAGAACCGCGCACGGTAGGCGGTGGGGGTCAGCCCGAGCACTCTCGCGAAGTTCTGCCGCAGCACAGCCGCTGAACCGAATCCGCACTCGTCGGCGATGTGCTCGAGCGGCAGGTCGGTGCGCTCCAGCATCCGCTGCGCGTGGATGATGCGCTGACGCGCGAGCCAGGCCGCCGGCGTCGCGCCGTATTCGGCTTTGAACCGGCGGGCGAACGTGCGCGGCGACATGAGGGCCCTGGCCGCCAGCTGGTCGACACCGAGGTCTTCGCGCAGGTGCTCGACAGCCCAGTCGGCGACCGCGGCGAGCGAATCGGTGGGGACGACGGGGATGGGGCGATCGATGAACTGTGCCTGGCCTCCGTCGCGCTGCGGGGGCACGACCATCCGGCGGGCGATGCGGTTGGTGAGCTCGGCACCCACCTCCTGCCGGAGCAGATGCAGGCAGGCGTCGATGCCCGCCGCGGTGCCGGCACTCGTGATGATCTTGCCGTCCTGCACGAACAGCACGTCGGGGTCGATGTCGATCTGCGGATACATGTCGGCCATGACGTGCGCGTACATCCAGTGCGTGGTGGCGCGTCGACCGTCGAGCACCCCGGCAGCGGCGAGGATGAACGATCCACTGCACACGCTCATCACCCACGCGCCGCGGTCGACCGCATGGCGGGCGACGTCGACCAGAAGCGGATCCACGTCGCCCCAGTTCTCCCGGGGAAGAGGGCAGAACACCACGAGGTCGGCTTCGTAGGCGAAGGCCAGATCGTGCTCGACGTTCACCGAGAAGCCGATCTTCGACGTCACGACGCCGGCACGGGGAGCGACGATGCGGAAGTCGAAGTTCGGCACCCCGTCATCGGCGCGGTCGAGGCCGAACGCCTCGCAGGCGACGCCGAACTCGAAGGGCGCGAACCCGTCCTGGATGACACAGGCGACCGTCTTCATACACACTCCCGGTTGGCAGTTTTCATACGTTCAGAGTCTATTCTGCCACTCGTGGCGGTTCGGCATCGAACGTAGCGTTTCTGCCATGATACTCCTCATCGCACTCCTCGCCCTCGCCGCGTGGGCCACGATCGCCACCTTCGTCGAACTGCGCCGCGACGGATACCGTCGCACCCCGACCGACTGGACGCGCCTCGCAGGACGCGATGTCGGGCAGCAGGCCGAGTCGGGGCACGGTTACCGCTGACCAGCACCATGACCGCGGGGGCTACGCTCGTCGTCATGAGCGAGCCTCAGCGACCTTCCGGTCCCCCCGCCCCGCACCTGCCCGCGTCTCCGCAGTACCCGACGACATCGCAGAACCCCGCAGCATCGCAGAACCCCGCAGCACCGCAGAACCCCTCCCCGCAGTACCCCGCCCCGCAGTACCCCGCAGCACCCCAGCACCCGCCGGCACCGCTTCCGTCTTATGGTGCGCCGCAGCACCCCGCTGACACGGGGAACCCGCTCGGAAGGGTCGCGTTCCTCATCGCGGTGATCGCTTTCGCCGTCAATCTCGTCATCTCGCTGACGGCGCCGTTCGCCTACTTCGCCGCTGACGGTTACGGCTGGTACAACGCCCTCTCCGGCCTGCTCGGCGTGGTGAGCCTCGTCGCATACGTCCTGGCGTTCATCCTCGGGCTCGTCGCCGTACGCCGGCCCGGCCCGCACCTGCTCGCCGGCATCGCGATCGGCATCGCCGGAGTGGGCGCCATCGGCATGGCGACCACCTGGATGTCGTCGCTCTTCTACCAGTTCTTCTGAGGCTGCCTGCTCGAAGACACGACTGCCGGCGCCGTCGTGATCATGCGAGCACCCGTTCGTAGACCTCGACCATCGCCGCCGTGCGCGATGACTGTCGGAACGCCTCGGCCACCTCGGGCAGCGGAACAGGAGCCGCCCCGCGCGCGATGTCGTCTGCCGCACGTCGCAGCGTCTCAGCCAGCGCGACGCGTCGGCGAGCCTCCCGCTCCACCCCGGATCCTGCTTCCGCATCAGGCTCTGGTACGGCCCACAGCCCGCCGCCGAGCTCCGCGGCGATGTCGGGGTCGCAGATCACCGACGGCGTTCCGAGGGTGGCTGCCTCGAAAGGGGTCATCCCCTGGGTCTCGAAGCCGATCGACGTCTGCACGAGCGCGTCGGCGGCGGCGATGCGCGCCAACGTCTGCGGGTAGGTGAGGCGTCCGGCGAAGTGCACGCCGTCGCGTGCGCGGACGATCTTCTCGGCGGCTGCGCGCTGAGCGCCTCCCCCGATGATCTCCAGATCGGCGACGACTCCCGAAGCGACGAACGCCTCGAGGAACGGAAGGAGGCGCTTCTCCGGGCTCATCCGGCCGAGCCAGACGAACCGCGGTCTCCCCGGCACGCGGTCTGCGGGCTTGTCCGCGAGCGTCTGCTCGCGGACGTCGTCGTCGATGCCGTTCCAGATCACGTCCACGTGCGGGAAGACGTCGTGCTGCTCGAGGCGGCGGGCGAAGTGCGTCGAGGGGGCCGTCACGGCGGACGCCCCGGCGGCGAGGCCGCGCAGGAACGCCCACCCGTCGCTTCCCTTCGCCGGGTATCGCCCCTTCGACGGAATCGCGATGCCGCGCAGGGCGATGCCGCGCCAAGCGTTGAGCGCCGCGAGCACCGGGCGGTGCAGCGGAGTGACGGCGGCGATACCGACGTCGACCCGGTTGTGCATGGTGTGCACGACCGGGATGCCGTGGCGCTGCGCATACCGGTGTCCGATGAAGGCTCCCCAGAAGTCGGCCTGGACGTGCACCAGGTCGACGGGCGGACGGCGGGTCATGGCCTTGTCGAGGAAGCGATCGGTGCCGCGCCCTGGCCAGCTCATCGAGTATTCGCGATCCGTCGTGATCGGCATCGACGGCAGGTCGACGTACGCGCCGCCGTGGGTGCCGGCCGACGCACGCGATCCGTGCATCTTCGGAGCCACGACCGTCACGGTGTGACCGGCGCGTTCGAGGAACTCCCGCTGGAGCCGCATCGACACCTGCGCTCCCCCGAGGGAGTCGAGGTGTTGATCGCCGAAGAAGACGATGTGCATGGCGGGCTACTCCGGCAGCGGCTCGTCGCGGTACAGCGCCTCGAAGGTGTCGAGGGTGCGGTTGATGTCGTGGATCAGGACGCCGTCGAGCGAGGCCTGCTGCATCCGCTCGTACTCTGCGGGCTCCGCCGTGAGCACGTCGGTGAGGCGCGCAGCGAGCTCGTCGGCATTCCCCGGCTCGAACAGGTAGCCGTTCTCGCCGTCGTGCACCAGGTGCGGGAGGGCCACGGCATCGGCCGCGACGACGGGGAGGGCCGAAGCCATGGCCTCCATGGTCGCGATCGACTGCAGCTCGGCGATCGAGGCGATCACGAACAGGCTCGCCCGCGACAGCAGGGCTCGCAGCTCCTCGTCGGTGGTGCGCCCATGGAAGGTCACCCGGTCGGAGAGACCGAGCTGGGCGGTCAGGTGCTCCAGCTGCTTGCGCTGGTCGCCCCCGCCCACGATGTCGAACGTGGTCTCGAGCGCGGGGTCGAGCTTCGTCATGGCCTGGAGGATGACCTCGACCTGCTTCTCGGCGGTGAGGCGTCCGACGAACACGATGCGGTTCTTCTCGCGCGGACCGATGACCGGCGTGTACTGCGAACGGTCGATACCGCAGCTGACGGGGATGACCCCCTTCACCTCGACGGTGTTCTCGAGGAAGTCGGCGGCACGGCGGGTGGGCGTGGTGATCGCCCTGGTCAGGTCGAATGTGCGCTTCGCGTCGGCCCAGGCGAACTTCAGCACCAGGTCGTCGATGAACTTGGGCATGGTCGTGTGATCGAGGATGTTCTCGGCCATCACGTGATTGGTGGCGATGACGGGGATGCCGCGCTCGTGCGCGATGCGCGCCAGTCCGCGACCGATCACGATGTGCGACTGGATGTGCACCACGTCCGGCTGCACCCGGTCGAGCACCTTGCGGGCGTAGTGCTTCGAGCGCCAGGGCCATACGAAACGCAGCCAGTCGTGCGGAGGCCAGCGGACCGACGGCAGCCGGTGCAGGGTCATCGGCTCGCCTTCGATGACCTCGGTCCGCGGCTCGGCGCGGCGGTAGGCCTGGTTGAGGGCGACGACGTGCACGTCGTGTCCGCGCTGCACGAGGCCGGCGGCGAGGCGCTCGGCGAAGCGGGCGGCGCCGTTGATGTCGGGCGCGAACGTGTCGCAGCCGATCACGATCTTCAACGGTCGGGGCGCGGGTTCGGCGGCGGAGCCGCTCGACGGATCGATCGGATCGTCGGAGGAGGTCACAGACATGCTGCCTTACGATGTGGCGGCCAAGGGAGAGCCCTGGTCGGGCGCTGGCCACTCTACCGGAGGGCCCTGATCGTGCCGCCGAGGCGTACCGGGCATCACTCAGACGCACCGGCTACCGTGGAGTCATGCGACTGAGTGCCGACGCCGATCCCCAGCTGTGGATTCCCGTGACGGACTCGCTCGGCTGGAAGGGCCGCCGCCACCGGAAGGCCGCGATCCGGATGCTGCTCGGCCAGGTCAACGCCGCGGTCGGAGCGACGGAGCGACCCGGCTCGAGGTTCGGCGCGTGGGCGATGAGCCAGGCGGCGCCGATGCTCATGAAGCGTGCGGACGGACGCGTGCTGGTGTGGACGTGGAAGGCGGAGCCCGAGCTCGTCGTGGCGATGGCGACCGCACAGGTGCTGACGCCTGATGTGCGCATCGCCCGGGCCTCGATGCCGATGGACTACGACGACACGGAGTCGTTCCCCACGAGGCTCGGCGTCGGCGAGAAACTGCTCGTCCCGATGCCGCCGTCGCCCGCCTCGCCGCCGTTCGCGACGTACACCTGGGACACGGGTACGCACCTGGTGACGTTGACGGCCGTGTGCAGCGACAAGGAGCGGTTCGGCACGCTGATCGGCGCGCTGGACGACCTCGCGCGCAGCCTCCGCATCGCCGACGACCTCACGGGCGGCGAGTCCCCCGACGTGCTGAGACTGCCGCCTGCCTGACATCGCTCTTCCGCTCCCCGTGTGATTCCCGGGAGGCCGCGGATCGCATCCCGCGTCATTCCAGTCCGTGCGAATCCAACCATGCCTTCGCGACTCTCGCAGGGGCACGCGCCAGCCATGCATCCGTGATGATCTCTTCGAGCCGGCCCCGGTCGACGGCATCGAGACGGACGAGCAGTCCCGGGTAGCCGTCGAAGTGGGGGATCGTGAACAGCGCATCCGGCTCGGCGGCCAGAAGGGCATCCTTCTCTTCGAGGTCGGCGACCCGCACCGCGAGCACATCACCGGTCGGCCACTCACGCCCGGCCTCGGCGAGCTGTCGCAGATCGGTCGTTCTCGGTCCGCGAAGCCACGCGAACTGGCCGCTCTTCAGCCGCCAGGCCGCCGCTCCGGTGTGACCGCCGACGGATTCCTCGGCGCCGGGCAAGGCGAGGGCGATCGCGCGCACATCGTCGATGCTCACCATCCCGCCATCCTGCACCCGTTCGCTCTGCCACTACAACGGGCCCGCGCACATCACCCACACACGCGAGAGCAGGAGCACACGCGGGCTCAGCGCGCGATACTCAACGCGCGATGCTCAACGCGCGATGCTCAACGCACGATACGCAGCGTCCGCACCTCGAAGGGACGCAGTCGCAGCGCGCCGCCCGTCCGTGCATCGTCGATCTCGTCCTCGATCAGACTCACCTCGCGCACCTCACGGTGGTCGAAGCCCACGGACAGCTCGCCGACCGCACGACGCCCGAGCGCTTCGTACACACGCACGATGACGTCGCCGGAACCGTCGTCGGCGAGCTTCACGGCAGACACGACGATGCCCTCGCCCTGCACCGAGACCAGCGGCTCGACCTCGCGCGCCCCGCGGAGAACCGTGGGCAGGCTGTTGATGCGGATGCCCTCGGCTGTGGCGATCGCGGCGTCGGCGCCGATCACGAAGCCGACCTCGATCTCGTGGGGACCGTGATCCGTGTCCGGGTCGGGGAAGCGCGGCGCCCGCAGCAGGGAGAGGCGCACGGTTGTGGTGACCCCGTTCTCGCCGACCTCGCGCGTCGTGTCGTACCCGTAGATCGAGTCGTTCACGAGGGCCGCACCGAAGTCCTGCTCGCGCACGAGCACGAACCGGTGCATCGAGGTCTCGAACTTTGCGGCCTCCCAGCTGGTGTTCGTGTGCGTGACGCGCGCCTGGTAGCCGAACTGGGTCTCGGCTTCGGTGTGCGACGCCTGGATGTCGAGCGGGAACGCCAGCTTGAGCAGCTTCTCGGTCTCGTGCCAGTCGATGTCATTGCGCAGCAGCACGGTGCGCGACTTCGGCGCGAGCACGATCGTCTGCGTGATGGTCGACTCCGAGAACGGGCGCACGACGACGATCTGCGCGACACCGTTCACGAGTGATGCCTCGATGGAGGAGACCGCCGTGAGGTCGTCGACGCTGTTGCGGTAGTACCGGTCGATGTCCCAGGCGTCCCACATGTTCGGGAAGTCCTGGTGCAACTGGAACAGGTTCGCGGCCCTGCCTGCGGCGACCGTCTCCCTGCCCGACGCCTTGTCGACGGCAGACACGATCAGCCCCTCGCCCGAGACGCGCACCGACACGAGGTCGTTCTCGATCCGCCAGCCATCGGCCTCCTCGACGAGCGTCACGGGTGCGACCGTCGACTCCCCCACGAACGCGGCGCCCAGCGCCCGACCATCGGCGACCGAGCTCGGCTCGAACCGCAGCTCGCGGTCACCCTCGCCGGCGAGCGACCGGCGCGCGGCGTCGGCGATGTCGCGCGCATCCGACAGCACGTCGGACAGCACGGCGACGGCCTCGCGGTGCACCCACGCGATCGATGTCCCGGGCAGGATGTCGTGGAACTCGTGCAACAGCACGGCCTGCCACAGCCGGTCGAGCTCCGCCTGCGGGTACTCGGCACCGGTGCGCACGGCATCGGTGGCGGCCCACAGCTCTGCTTCGATCAGAGCGTGCTCGGCCCAGCGGTGCAGGGCCTTCGTGGCGTGCTGGCTGGTGAGCGTGCCGCGGTGCAGTTCGAGGTAGAGCTCGCCGACCCACACCGCCGGGTTCGGCAGCTCGGCCTTGGCGGCGTCGAAGAACACGTCGGGGTGCTCCCATACGACCTGCGCGCTGCCCTCGAGGTCGCGCAGACGCTCGGCCTTGCCGGTCATCTCACGCGTCGTGCCGCCGCCGCCGTCGCCCCAGCCCACCGGAGCGATCGACCGCGAGCTGAGGCGGTTCTCCTTGAACTGGCGAGAGGCCTTGGCGACCTCCATGCCGCTCAGCTGCGAGTTGTAGGTGTCCATCGACGGGAAGTGCGTGAACACCTGCGAGCCGTCGATGCCCTCCCAGAGGAAGGAGTGGTGCGGGAAGACGTTCTGCTGGTTCCACGAGATCTTCTGCGTGAAGAACCACTCGAACCCGGCACGGCGCATCAGCTGCGGAAGGGCCGGCGAGTAGCCGAAGCTGTCCGGCAGCCACACGCCCTTCGAGCGGATGCCGAACTCGCGCTCGAAGAAGCGCTGCCCGTGCGAGAACTGCCGCACGAGCGACTCTCCCGTCGGCATGACGGTGTCGGACTCCACCCACATGCCGCCCAGCGGCAGGAAGCGTCCGGCGGCGACCGCGGCCTTGACCCGCTCCCACACCTCGGGGCGGTGCTCCTTGATCCAGGCGTACTGCTGCGCGCTCGACATGCCGTACTGGAACTCGGGCTGCTCCTCGATGAGCGTGGTCATGGACGAGGTCGTGCGCGCAACCTTGCGGATCGTCTCGCGCACCGGCCACAGCCAGGCCGAGTCGATGTGCGCGTGACCGACGGCCGAGATCCGGTGCGCGCTCGCCTCGGCGGGCGCGGCCAGCACGTCGGCGAGTCGGGTCCGCGCCTCGCCGGCGGTCTCCACGATGTGCTGCAGGTCGAGCACGTCGAGCGCGTCGTCCATGGCCTGCAGGATGCGCATGCGGCGCGGCGACGTGGCAGGGAGCTCCGCCTGCAGCTCGAACAGCACCTCGAGGTCGAGGGACAGGTCGAACACCTCGGGCTCGAACACCGCCAGGTCCATCCGGCGGGCGCGGTAGAGCGGCTCCTTCGAGGACGTGAGGATGTCGCCCTCCTGCGTCGGCAGGAAGGGGTGGTAGTCCAGGAGCACCGGGTTGGATGCCGCCTCGAGGTACAGCTCGATGGGTTCGTCACCCGCGGCGGTCTCGGCGATCGGCACCCACTGGTTGCGCGGGTTGATGCTCTTGATCGGCGTGCCGTCCGGACGATAAGCCAGGGCCTCGCACTGGAAGCCGGTCATGTTCACGTCGAAGCCGAGGTCGATGAGTGCCTCGACCCGGCGGCCCGCCCACTCTGCCGGGACGCGTCCGGTCAGCTTGAACCAGGTGGTGCCCCAGGCGGGCCCCCACGGCGCCCCGACGACGCCGGGCGCGTAGTCGAGGGCGAGTCCCTCGGCGGGGGCGATGGGCTCGCCGGGCAGCTCGTGGATCTCGACGCCGAGCGGCACGGAGGCCGAGTGGATCGCCGGGCGGATGCGCTCCTCGAGAACGCGCTTGACGCGGCCGACGGTGAGCGAGGTGTCGTCATGCATGAGTGGGTCTCCGGGCTCGACGGTGAGGGCTGATTCGGGTCTGCGGTGATGCGCTGTGACTGAATGCTATCTGTTGTACTAAAGCGATCTAGTGCACGAGTCTAGGGCACGATCCGGCTTCTTTCCCGAGGCTAAACCGATCAAGTAGGGTGAGGGACTATGAGTCCGGCGAAACGCGTCACGATCGCCGATATCGCGCGCATGGCTGGCGTGTCCCCCGGTGCCGTCTCCTTCGCCCTCAACGGGCGCCCCGGCGTCAGCGAGGAGACCAGGCACCGCATCCTCGCGATCGTCGAGGAGAACGGCTGGCAGCCGAGCTCCGCGGCGCGCGCACTGGTCGGCGCACGCGCCAACACGGTGGGCTTCGCCCTCGCCCGCCCCGCTCGTTCCCTGGGCTCCGAGGCCTTCTTCACCGACCTCATCGCCGGCATCGAATCGCGTCTGTCGGAGAGCAAGGTGAGCCTGCAGCTGCGACTCGTCGCCGATGTCGCGGAGGAGATGGAGGTGCACCGGCAGTGGCGCTCCTCCAATCAGGTCGACGGGTTCATCTTCATCGACCCCCGCGAAGACGATCCCAGGGTCGGGCGCATCGAAGCCCTCGACGCCCGCGCCGTGATGATCGGGTCGGAGCCCTCCCCCGAGGGTTCGGTGCCCAGCGTCTGGATCGGCGACGACACCGTGGCCGAGACCCTCTTCTCCTACCTGTCCGCGCTCGGACACACCCGCATCGCCTACGTCGCTGGGCCTGCCGAGCTCGAGCACACGCGACTGCGGGCCCAGGTGCTCGAGCGCATGACCGCCGACGGCCTCGAGGGCGAGGTCATCACCACCGACTTCTCACCCGCACGCGCCTCCGCGGTGACGCGGACACTGCTGTCGGGGCGACAGCGCCCGACGGCCATCGTCTACGACAACGACGTGATGGCGGTCGCAGGTCTCCGTGTGGCCCAGGAGATGGGCCGCGCCGTCCCTCGCGATGTCTCCCTCGCCTCTTTCGACGACTCGGTCATCGCCGGGCTCATCAATCCGTCGATCACGGCGATGACCCGCGACACCTTCGAACTCGGAGAGCGTGCCGCCACCCTGCTGCTGCAGCAGATCGAGGCGGGAGCGAATCTGCCGAGCGTCGAGGGCCCGACTCCCGTGCTCACGGCGCGCGAGAGCACGGCTCCGCCCGCGAGCACGGACTGAGCACTCGCACGGGCTGAGCGCCCGCACGGGCTGAGACGAACGCCCGACCCGGATCAGCCGGGAACGACCGTGTTCACCGAGCCGTAGGGGTCGACGACATCCGCCGAGAGGTCGGGGCGGATCAGGCGGCGGATACCGCGCGCGTCGAGCGCGACAGGGTCGAGTGCGTCGTGCGAGGTGACCAGCGTCGGATCGAGTCCGGCGGCGCAGGCGTCCACCCAGGCCTGGAACACGGCACCCCCTGGGCTCAGTGCCGCGCGGCTCACGGGAACCTCACGCTCGTCGACGTCGACCACGATCGCGGTGTCCCGCGCGGGCGGGGCGACGCGCTGGCGCAGCTCGGGGATGAGTTCGGCGAGACGCCGACCGATGGGCTTCGCGGCGCCGTCCTGACCGATCAGCCCCAGGGTGTACTCGAGTTCGGGGAAGTCTCCGAGGTCACGGCTCACGTCGTGCGAGCACCACCACGTGATGCCCCAGAGGTTCTCGGTGCGCACGGCCGAGCGCACGGTCGCTTCCAGGAAGCCGGGCATCTCGTCGTCGGTGAGACAGTTCGAGGGGGCGCCCACCTCCTGCAGCCACACCACCCGGTCGGGGTCTGTCGCGAAGGCGCGGGAGAGCTCGATCAGGTACTCGGCATGACGGTCGGAGGCGACGGAACGCCCGCCGTAACGCTGGGCGGTGCCGTTGAAGATCCAGGAGTGGATCGTGGTCATCGCACCCAGACGGGAGGCATGGGCGGGGGTGAAGCCGTGCCCGTCCATGTACCAGACCGCGTCGTACTCGCTGTGGACGTGCGGGAGCCCTGGCGCTGCCGCCTCCGCCGCCGACAGCAGCGCGGAGATCCACCCCCCGGCCTCGTCCTGCGTGACCGGCCAGGGCGACGGATGCGTGTGCGCGGAGAACTGGTTCGTCTCGTTGCCGAGCGTCAGCCCGAGGAAGTTCGGCGCCTCGCTCAGCGCTCGCCCCAGGCGGTCGACGAGCGCGATCTGCCCCTCGAGCGCCCTGGGGTCGGTGAACATGTTCTTGTCGTGCCAGGTGTACAACCACGACGGCACGAAGTCGAAGCTCGAGAGATGCCCCTGGACCACATCGATGCTGGCATCCATGCCGAACTCGCCGGCGATGTCGACGACGGCGCGCACGTCGTCGATCGCCTTCTCGCGGATCAGCGTGCGGTTCGGCTGCAGCACGGTCCACAGGGGGAAGACGCGCACATGGTCGAGCCCGAGCTCGGCGAGGGCGGCGAAGTCGCGACGCACGTCGTCGGGGGTGAAGTCGAGCCAGGAGTGCATCCAGTTCTTCGACGGCGTGTAGTTCGCCCCGAACCTCAGAGGAGCATCGAGGGCGCCGCGCTGCGTCATGTGTCAGACCTTTCGGACGTGTCCTCCGGAGAGGGCGGATTTCGCACCACTATAACGCTTGAGCAACAGACGATGCACCCTGTCCTACGCGCAGACAGTGATCTCGCGGCCGGGTGTCTTGACAGGGACG
Organism: Microbacterium sp. Ag1; assembly: GCF_001005635.1. Taxonomy (NCBI): domain Bacteria; kingdom Bacillati; phylum Actinomycetota; class Actinomycetes; order Micrococcales; family Microbacteriaceae; genus Microbacterium; species Microbacterium sp. Ag1. Next base: position 290,138 of record NZ_LBCR01000031.1, on the reverse strand, counting down.
GAATCGGATGGTTTCATCTGCTAAAGCGTTGTAGTCCCGATCGGGCTACCGCGCGGATTCGCCCGCCTCGAGGAAGAAGCACGATGAAAGTTCCCACACGCATTGTCGCTCTGGCAGCATTCACCATCGGCGTTCTGGCGCTGACGAGTTGCACGGGAGGCGGCGCATCCTCCGGTGCTTCCGGCCCCATCGACACATCGGGTGAGCTGAGCGGGAAGATCCAGTTCCAGACCTGGTCGCTCAAGAACGAGAAGTTCACTCCGTACTTCGAAGACCTCATCGCCGCGTTCGAGAAAGAGCACCCCGACGTCACGGTGGAGTGGCTCGACCAGCCGGGCGACGGCTACCAGGAGAAGATCCTGAGCCAGGCGAACGCCGACACCCTGCCCGATGTGCTGAACCTGCCGCCGGATATCGCCTACCCGCTCGTCGCGGCAGGCAAGCTCGTCGACCTGGAGACCGCGGATCCCGATCTGAAGTCGACCTACAACACCGGCGCATGGGAGGCGTACAGCGCCTACCCCGGTGTCGAGGGAACCTACGGCCTCCCCTGGTACCTCTCCAGCGACGCCTCGTGGTGGAACCTCGCGCAGCTCGCGCCGTTCGGGGTGACCGAGCAGAACCTGCCGACCACGGTCGACGAGCTCCTCACCCTCGCGGAAGACGTGGCGACGGAGTCTGGCGGCAAGGTGCAGCTGCTCTCCTCCATCCCGGCCCTCGACACGTTCACGGCCGCCGGCATGGAGGTCATCGACGACAAGGGCGAGTTCGACTTCAACACCGACGAGGCGGCGGCGATCATCCAGAAGTACGCCGACGCCTACGCCGCGGGCGCCATGCCCGCCGAGGCCCTCACGGGCGACTACGGCGGGAACGCCGAGGCGTACATCCAGGAGAAGGTCGCCTTCACGACCGGCGGCACCGGGTTCACGACCGACCTGCAGAAGGACGCCCCGGGACTGCTCGAGAACACGGTCGCAACGCCCCGCCTCGGGGTCGCACCCCTGTACGTGCAGGGACTGAACGTCTCGGCCGACTCCGACAACAAGGAAGCCGCGCTCGCGTTCGCGGAGTTCGCGACGAACCAGGAGAACCAGGTCGCGTTCTCGTCGCTGGCCGTCGGCACCGCGCCGGGCACGGCCGAAGGTGGAGACCAGGTCGTCGACAGCATCGCCTCGACCGTCACCGACGAGAAGCAGCTCGCCGCGATCGACACCGTGTTCGGTGCGATGAAGGATGCCAAGGCCCTGCCGTTCCAGTGGACGTCCGATATGGCCACCTACATGACCCAGCAGATCGCCCTCGCCGTCAACGGCGAAGCGGACCCGAAGGCCCAGCTCGACAAGATCGTCGAGTACGCCAACGCCAACCGCGTGGACCAGTGAGCATGCGCGCGGACACCGGCACCAGGAGCCGGAGGAAGACGATGAGATCCCACAAGTGGTACACACCGTGGCTGCTCATCGCCCCCGCCGTGATCTGGGTGCTGGTGTTCGCGCTCTGGCCCTTCCTGAACACGGTCTTCCTCAGCTTCACCGACGCCAGGCCGTTGCGCACGCCCGGCTTCGTCGGTGGAGCCAACTACGAGCGCATGTTCGGCGACGAGATGTTCTGGAACGCCCTCACCACGTGTCTCATCTACGTGGTGGTGTGCGTGCCCCTGCTCACGATCCTGCCGCTGCTGCTCGCCCTCCTCGTGCAGAAGAAGCTGCCGGGCATCTCGTTCTTCCGCACCACGTTCTACTTCCCCGTGATCGCCTCCGTCGTGGTGGTCGCCCTCATCTGGACCTGGCTGTTCGACAGCCGCGGCATCATCAACCAGACGCTCGACTTCCTCGGCCTGATCGACAAGCCGATGCCCTTCCTCGTCGACCGCTGGCTGCTGCTCGGGTGCGCCATCCTGCTCACGGTGTGGAAGGGACTCGGCTACTACATGGTCGTGTACCTCGCTGCCCTCGGGAACGTCGGCAAGGAACTGCACGAGGCCGCGATGCTCGACGGCGCCGGGTCGTTCCGCCGCTTCCTCTCGGTGACGATCCCGTCGGTCCGCGGCGCGATGCTCCTCATCGCGGTGCTGATCGCCGTCTCGGCCATGCGCGTGTTCGCCGAGCTCGACGTGCTGTCCAAGAGCACGGGCGGCCCCGGCGGCTACGACATGTCGCTCGTGATGCTCATCCGCCAGGTCGGCTCCGGCCTGAACGGCAACATCGGCTACACCTCTGCGATCAGCGTCGCCCTGTTCCTCCTGACGCTCATACCGCTCGCGGCGATCGCGTTCATGAACCGCGAGAAGAAGGCGAAGGCTCCCGCATGACCGCTCAGACGATCACCGCGCCCGAACGCGATGAGAAGCCGCAGGACGCTCCCGCTCCCGCGCGCGAGCGCATCTTCCGGCACCGCGGCTCCGGCGACTTCAGCAAGCCGACTCTCGGCGGGCTGATCGGCCGATACGCCTTGCTGGTGCTCGTGCTCTTCCTGGTCATCGGACCGTTCGTGTGGCAGCTGTCGACCTCGTTCAAGGGCGCGACCGAGAACATCTACTCCTTCCCCCCGGAGCTGATCCCGCGCGAGCCGACCCTGCAGAACTACACCAGGGTCGCCGACGTCGTGCCCGTGTACCTGTATGCGTGGCACTCGCTGCTCGTCTCCGTCGGCACCGTGATCAGCAACGTGATCCTGGCCACATTCGCCGGCTATGCGCTCGCCTGCATGAAGTTCCGCGGCAAGTGGATCGTGATGGGCATCCTGCTGTCGACCCTGCTGTTCCCCGGCGAGGTGACCGTGACGAGCAACTTCCTCACGATCCGTGCGCTCGGCCTCGCCGACACCCTGTGGGGAGTGTTCCTGCCCGGAGCGATCAGCGCCATGAACGTGCTGCTGGTCGCCACCGCGTGCCGCATGATCCCGAAGGACGTGCTCGACGCGGCCACCGTCGACGGCGCGACCACGTGGCAGCGCATCCGCCACATCGTGTGGCCGAACATCCGCGGCATGGTCTCGGTGGTGGCGATCTTCGCCTTCATCGGCGCCTGGGACGACTACCTCTGGCCGTTGATCGTGCTCTCCGATCCCGCGAAGTACACGCTGACGGTCGGCATGGCCTACCTCAACAGCAGCTTCTCGGTCGACCCGCGTCTGATCGCGGCCGGCACCATGATCGCCCTCGTCCCCATCGTGATCATGTTCTCGTTCACGCAGCGGTTCTTCTTCAAGGGCGTGCAGGAAGGCGCGATCAAGGGGTGAGCAGCGTGCACCTCATCCCGGCGGACGGCCCGGCCGATCCCCCGTCTTCCCGCCCCCGCAGCGGCGTGCTCCGGGCTCCGGTCTTCGCCTTCTCGTTCGATCCGTCCGCCGGCGAGCAGCGGCTCGACGTTCCGGATCTCCCCGCTGTCGAGATCACCCAGGACACCGTGCTGCACTGGGCGTTCTACGCGGACGGGCCGGCGGCGACGCTGGCACCGCACGCCTCACTCGCTGTGACGGTCGATGTGCGCTTCGCCGACGGCTCGCGGCTGAGCGACGACGCGGCCGTGCGGGACCGCTACGACTTCCCGGTCACCGCGCAGGCGCAGTTCGACGCCCGGTGGAGCCTGCCGGAGCAATGGAACGCCGACACCGTCGCCCTCGCTCCCTTCGCCGGTCGCGCGGGGGTGGTCGAGGTCGTGTTCGGCACCGCGGCTCTGCCTGCCGATGCTTCCCGTGCCGATGCTTCCTGTGCCGATGCCGCGGACCTCCCCTCGCGCTGCACGGGCTTCGTGCAGCTCATGGTCGAGGAGAGGGTGCCGGCGCCGGCCGACCTCGCACCCGCGGAACGCGTCGACACCCGCCGCGGCTCGCACTCGGGTGCACGATTCTCCCGCGGCAACACCATCCCGGCGGTCGCCGTGCCCCACGGGTTCACGTTCGTCACGCCGGCGACCGATGCGGAGGATTCCCGCTGGCCGTATCGCCCGTTCGTGCACGACGACCCGCAGGGGCGACGACTCGAGGCCCTGCAGTTCTCGCATCAGCCCAGCCCCTGGATCGGCGATCGTTCCGTGCTGCAGCTGATGCCCTTCCTCGGAGACCCGACATCGAGCCGTGCAGGGCGACGGCGCTGGATAACACCGGGCACCGAACGGGCGCGGCCGCACGAGTACGCGGCAGAGCTCGGCGATGGCCTGCGCGTCCAGCTGACGGCGACCGCCCACACCGGCGCGTTCCGCGTGTGCAGCTCCGACGCCGACGCCCGCATCGGCTTCGTCATCGACCAGCTCAGCGACGAAGGGTGCCTCGCCTGGACGGACGCCGGGGGGTTCGAGGGCTGGATCCCTGAAGGCTCCGAGGAGTGGGGCAACGCTCCCCGCTGCTTCTTCGCCGGAGTGGTGATGCACCCCGACCAGGACGCCAGTGGGGACGGGCCGACCTTCGCACACGGTCCGCTCGATGACGACGGACGCGGTGCGGTCGCGGGCCACGTCTCCGGACGGGGCTCACTCGAGGTGCGGATCGGCATCTCCTTCCTCTCCGTGGAACAGGCCCGACGTGCCCTGGAGACCGAGGCGCCGGCGTCGATCGCCTACGAGGAGCTGCGCGATGCGACCGCTGCCCAGTGGGATCGGCTGCTGTCGCGCGTGACGATCCCTCCGCTGCCCGACACCGACCTCCCCTATCGATCGCTCGCCGACGAAGAGCACCGCTCCCGGATCGCCGCCGCCCTCCACCGGATGCACCTGTACCCCAACAGCGCCGCGGAGAATGTCGGGACGGCGGAGGCGCCCGTCTGGCGGTTCGCCGACGTGTTCGCTGCGCGTGCGTCCTGGGGCGGTACCCCACCGATCGTCGACGGTGAGCTCGTCGTCAACAACGGCTACTGGGACACCTATCGCACCGAGTGGCCGGCACTCGCCCTGCTCGACCCCGCCCTCGCGGGAGAGCTGCTCGACGGACAGCTCGAGCAGTATCGTCGGGGCGGCTGGATGGCGAGGTGGAGTGCCCCTGGCTATGTCGACAGCATGGTCGGCACCTCCAGCGACCAGATCTTCGGAGATGCCGCCCGCTGGGGCGTCGGGTTCGACCGCGCGTCCGCCTTCGAGAGCGGGTGGCGGAACGCCTGCGAGCCGGGACCCGACGCACGCCGTGGCCGCAAGGGGATCGCGACCGGCCGGTTCACCGGGTACATCTCCTCGGAGGTGCCCGAGGGCATGAGCTGGAGCATCGAGAACGCGGTGAGCGATGCCGCCCTCGGCCACTTCGCCGCGCAGCTGGCCGCCGAGTGCGAGTCCGCATCGGATGCTGCCCGCTATCGATCCTTCGCCCGCTACTTCGCGAACCGTGCGCGGTCGTATCGCACCCTGTTCGACCCGGACACCGGATTCTTCCGCGGCAGGGATTCCCTCGGCGAGTTCGCAGGAGACTTCGATCCGCGCTCCTGGGGCGGAGACAACGTCGAGACGAACGCCTGGGGCATGTCGGTCGGAGCCGTGCACGACGGCGCAGGACTGGCTCACCTCCACGGCGGCCCCGAACGCCTCGGCCGCCATCTCGACGCGCTCTTCGCCGAACCCGAGACCGCGGACGAGCGTTTCGGCGGTGCATACGGCACCGTGATCCACGAGCAGCGGGAGGCACGCGCCCTGCGGTCGGGGATGTGCGCGATCTCCAACCAACCCGCCCACCACATCCCCTTCATGTACGCGTTCTCCGACCGCCCATGGCAGACCGCGTCCGTCGTGCACGACCTCGCCGGGCGCCTGTTCGCCGGCGCCCACATCGGCCAGGGGTACCCGGGCGACGAGGACAACGGCGAGATGAGCGCGTGGTGGCTCTGGGCCGCACTCGGGCTCTATCCCCTGGAGCTCGCCTCGGGACGACTCCGGATCGGATCCCCGCTGTTCGACGACATCCGCGTGGCTCGCGGCGACAGCTCGACGCTGCGGATCCGGTCACGACGCTCCGCTCCCTCCGCCCGTGTGCTGCAGGAGGCGCGACTCGACGGCGTGACCCTGACGTCGGCAGACCTGCCGATCGATGCGCTGGTCGGAGACTCCGTTCTGGAGCTGCGGTTCGGTACCGACCCCCTCCTGGCGCTGGAAGTCGCGGGTCCGCAGCAGCACTCGGTGCCCTGGCATCAGGATCTGACGTCGCGCGACGGATACCCCCTCGCCTCGTCAGGGGTCACGAACCCCGAGCTCCTCTTCGACGATGGCGCGGGCCTCGCCCTCGAAGGTCGGCAGGAGAGCACCCTGCACGCCGGGGACTGGATCGGATGGCGGTTCCCCTCGCCGCAGAGTGTCAGCGACGTCACGGTGACCACGACCTCAGAGGCCTCCTCCTCTACGCTGCTGTGGGAGCACCTGACGACTGCGGGTGAGTGGGAGACCGTCGCGACGACCCATGTCTGCGAGCTCCCGGCCGACCGTACGACGCCCTTCACGTTCACGGAACGAGTCGTGACCTCGGCGATCCGCGTCCGGGCGGAAGCCGAGGTCACGCTCCGTCAGATCGAGCTCTTCGATCTCGACTGATCGGGTCTCGGGCCGCTCACGGAGCCGCTCGGTACTCGGTCGCCTCTCCCTTGAGCGCCTGCGTGATCCCGGAGAGCAGCCCCGACTGGTCGGTCGCGGTCAGGTTGTACGCCACATAGACGCCGTAGCCGTCGGAGACCGTGCGCTGGGCGTAGTCCGCGGCTGTCGCGGAGCTCACGTTCGACAGGTCGATCGCGGCCGCGCCGAGGCGCGCCCTGTCCTCGAGACCCGGCACCGTGGGGGCGTTGTAGGACGGGTAGTAGGGGTTCCAGGCGTGGTCGATCACCGCTGCGGCATCGAACCGGGTGAAGTCCGTCACGGTGTAGGTCTCGCCGATCGCGTACAGGGTGATGATCTTGTCAGGGCCGAGGCGATCACGCAGCGCCGAGGCGAGCCACCCGAAGGACTGCGCGTTGGGCTGCGGCGTGCCGTTCGCGCCGTAGTTCGTCCACTCGTCGTCGAAGTCGATGCCGTCGAGGCCGTAGGTCGTGACCGCGTCGGCGAGCTGGGCGGCGAAGGCGTCCGCGGCCGCGAACGACGTGAAGTTCGCGAACCCGGCGCCCTGATGATTCCCCAGCACGGACAGCAGCACCTTCGTGCCGCGGGCCTGCAGCGGTCGGATCTGGTTCTGCGCATCCTGAAGCGTCTCGGTGACGCGCTCGTTGAAGTGCAGGTAGGCCTTCTCGCCGTCGTAGTTGATGTTGGCGGCGAAGATCATCGCCAGGTCGACGGCCGGCCGACCCGAATCGGCCAGCGTGTAGTCGGCGACATTCGCTAAATCGTTCGAGTTGACTTCCACGTAGACAGCGAGCTTCGGCTCGGCGGCCGTGTCGTCCGCAGCGGCCGCGGTCGATCCGGCGACCGCCCCCATCCCCGCGAGCGCGAGGGCCGCAGCGGCTGCAAGTGCTCTACGGAACCGGTGATAACTGGCTTTCGGCTGACTCATGACAGTTCGTCTCCTTCGTCGTCGCGTCCAGATCGAGCCGCATCGGTGCGTCTCGCGGCCGACTATATCGCTTAAGCGATGTGGCCGAAAGAGTGCCGGCCACTGTCATGAGCACTGCCTCGCACGGGCACTGGCGCCGATACCGCTTTCCCGGGATGCTGGACGCATGCGCGCGCTTCGACCGCTGTGGCGGTACCCCGTGATCACGCTCACCGTGTTGGTCTTCGCTGCGGTGGGGGTGCTGCACGCGGTGGACGAAGCGGGGATCGGCCGCTGGCTCGCCACGGTGTACGTGTCGGCCGTCGTGGTCTGGACACTGGTCGGCATGGTGCGCGACGTGCTGCACGGACACGTCGGGCTCGACATCCTGGCCGTCGTCGCGATGGTCGCCACGCTGGCGGTCGGCGAGTACATCGCTGCGCTCATCATCGTGCTGATGCTCTCCGGCGGTGAGGCGCTCGAGGACTTCGCCGGACGCAGGGCCAAGCGGGATCTGTCGGCGCTGCTGGACCGCTCGCCTCGCATCGCCCATGTTCTGGTACACCCGGACTCGCCCGATTCCGACGAAGCACGCGACGTGCCGATCGACGATGTCGCGGTCGGCGACGTGCTGCTGGTGCGCCCCTCCGAGATCGTGCCGGTGGATGCGACGCTCCTGACCGACACGGGGACGTTCGACGAGTCCTCGCTGACGGGCGAGAGCATGCCGGTCACGCGCGAGGCGGGCGGGGAGGTGCTGTCCGGGGCGATCAACGGAAGCCGCGCCGTCCGCATCAGAGCACTGCGCACCGGTGCCGACAGCCAATACCAGCAGATCGTCGCACTGGTGCACTCCGCCGAGTCGTCGCACGCGCCGATCGTCCGCCTCGCCGACCGCTTCGCCATCCCGTTCACCGCTGTGTCGCTCGTGCTCGCCGGCACCGCATGGGCGATCTCCGGCGACTCCACGCGCTTCGCCGAGGTGCTCGTGCTGGCGACGCCGTGCCCCCTCCTCATCGCGGCGCCCGTGGCATTCCTCGGCGGCCTCTCACGGGCGGCGAAATCCGGAGTGATCATGAAGAGCGGGGCCGTGGTCGAACAGATCGCCCGGGTGCGCTCCGCCGCGTTCGACAAGACCGGGACGCTCACGCAGGGCCGCCCCGAGCTCGTGGAGGTCCGCCCCGCTGCGGGCTTCGACGCCGACGAGATCCTGCAACTGGCCGCGTCCGCGGAGCAGTACTCCTCGCACGTGCTGGCCGACGGCATCCGGCGCGCCGCCGATGCGCGGGGGCTCGTCCTGCACGCGGCTCGGGAAGCCAGCGAGACCGCCACGAACGGGGTCGCCGCAACGATCTCCGGGCGCACCGTCGTGGTCGGAAAGCCCGCCTACGTCGCCTCGCTCGCACCCGACACCGTCCGGGCGCAGCTCGAACCCGGCGAAGCCGCGGCCTACGTGGCGGTGGACGGGCGCTTCGCCGGCGTGCTCGTGCTCGCCGACGCCGCCCGCCCCGAAGCGTCCGCCGTCATCTCGTGGCTGCGGCTGCACGACGTCGATCGCGTCGCGATGCTCACCGGCGACGTGGATTCGACGGCGGAATCGGTGGGACGCCGGCTCGGCATCGATGAGATCCACGCGGAGCTGCTGCCGCCCGAGAAGGTGCGGCTCGCCGCCGAGATGCAGCCGCGCCCGGTGCTCATGGTGGGCGACGGCGTCAATGACGCGCCCGTGCTGGCAGCCGCAGACATCGGTATCGCGATGGGGGCGAAGGGAGCCACTGCCGCCGGCGATGCCGCAGACGTCGTGATCCTCGTCGATTCGCTCGCGAAGGTCGTCGACGCCGTCTCGATCGGCCGCCACACACTCCGGGTCGCGCTGACCGCGATCTGGATCGGCATCGGGTTGAGCGTCGGGCTCATGATCGTCGCGATGACCGGCGTCATCCCGGCGGTCGTCGGTGCGCTCGTCCAGGAACTCGTCGACCTCGCGACCATCCTCTACGCCCTGCGGGCGCTCAGCGGTCCACCCAGCGGGCTGCGCCCGGCATCGACCCCGGAGCCGTCGCCCCGGCACGGGGTGAGAATGGAGTGACGGGGCGTCCGCCGCGTAGCGAGGGGGTCGAGTGAGTTCGGTGGATCGCGCCCTCTCGAGCATCAGAGTGATCTCGTCGCGGCGCTGCGAGGCCCATCGATCGCCGGTCCCCAGCGATGGCGCACCCCCGCAGCTCCTCGTCATCCCGGAGCACGACGACCTTCACGTCGATATCGGAGGACGACGCCACCTCGTCCGCTCGGACCAGCTCGCCGTGGTGTGTCCGGCCGAGGGAGACACCATCGCTCTGACCCGCGAGATCCAGGCCGAGAGCAGCTCCGAGATGCGGTCTGTCTTCGGTGTCGAAGCGATCGCGTTCAAGAGTCGCGGACACGTCTACACGCTCCTCGAGCAGGAGCTCCCCCGGACGATCGTGGTCGACAGCACACCGCTGCTGGCCTCCGTGGTCGCATTGCTGCACGCCGAGGGCAGCCGCGATCCCGTCGTCGACAGCCTGCTCTGCAAGCTCACCGAAGTCGCGGTGTGCGCGGCGGTCGCCGCCTGGATCGACACGGCGCCGACACCACCGGGCTGGATCGGCGGCGTCGTGCATCCGAGGATCGGGGCCACACTCGAGGCGGTGCACAGCGAGCTCGGGACGGCCTGGACGGTCTCCGACATGGCTGCGCACGCCCACATGTCCCGCTCCGCGTTCGCCAAGCTCTTCCGAGAGGTCGTCGGCTCGACGCCGTCGTCGCACCTCGCCCGGTGGCGCATGGCGCACGCGCTCGAACTCCTCGAGGCCTCTCCCGACATGCCGTTGAAAGACGTCGCGGATCGGCTCGGCTATTCGGACGAGTTCGCGCTCAGCACCGCGTTCAAACGCCGCTTCGGCGCGAGTCCGCGCAACTACGTGGATCCCGCGCCGAGCCGCGTCCGGGGCTAGACCCTCGCGCTGAAGCGCCGGATCAGACGCGCGACGTCGGCAGGGGCCGTGACGAGGGCGTCATGTCCCGCCGCGAGCTTCGTGACGGACCATCGCTCCGGCCGCGCACGCACACGGTCCTTCGACGGGCCGACATCGGCGAACGGCGGGGCCGTGCAGTCGACGTAGAGCAGGGGCACATCGGGCATCGTGCCGGCGATCGGTGCGACGTCGCTCCAACTGCTCCACGGGTGCGCGGTGAGCCTGCGGTCGAGCCATTCGACGTCGTTCCGACGGGTCACCCCGAACATCGTCGGATCCTGCGGCTTGGGGACGTAGTACCCCTGACCCGCCTGCGCGACCACGGTCGGCAGCGCAGCCCGACTCGCGGGGGTGAGCACGTCGAGGATCCGCTCCCCGGGATCGACGACGACCGCGTCGAGGTACACCGCGCCGCGGAGGCGATCGGAGATCCGCTCGGCGACGGCGGAGACATAGGCACCACCGATGCTGTGTCCGACGAGCACCACGTCACGCAGTTCCTCGGCATCGATCGTCGCCACGATGTCGTCCACGCCGTCCTGGAAGCGGATGTCGGGCGAGAGACGGTGTGCACGATCGCCGACTCCCGGCAGGGTGGGCGTGAGGATCCGTCCCCGGCGAGGATCGAGTTCGTCGACGACGCGCCGCCAGGCCCAGCCGCCGTGCGATCCGCCGTGGATGAGCACGAGGTCGGCGCGGGAACGGGAGGCGGAAGCACTGCCGGACGGGACGATCGCCCCGCCCGCTCCGGCAGCGACCGCGGCGGTCACCCCCAGCGCCGCGCCCAGCACCATCCGCCTGTTGACCCCTCGGGGGATCGGCCCGGTGGCCACTTCGCCGGTCACCGCGCCACCGCGCTTTCCCGGGCGACCACGGCCTCCAGCGAGTGCGGCTGTTCGCCGAGCACATCGTGGACGCCGTCGGAGAGATGATCATCGCGCCCGGCGCGGATCGCGTCGAACAGGTTGGCGAGGGCATCCACCATCCGCGGCTTCAGGTAGGGCGCGACGGACCCCCGCCACTCGTCGACCCCGATGTCGGCGAAGGTCAGGGCACGCCCGGTGCGCCGCCCGACGATCTCGACGGCTTCGGCGAACGAGAGCGACTGCGGGCCGGAGAGCTCGACGTGCGACGGGCCCGGCGTCTGCGAGCGCAGGAGCGTCGCTGCGACTCTGGAGATGTCGCGTGCATCGATGAACGGCTCCCTCCCATCTCCCACCGGCAGCCGCAGCTCGCCGGTGGCATCCAGCTGAGCGGCGAAGAGACCTGTGGTGAAGCCCTGCGCGAACCATGAGGGGCGCAGGAAGGTCGAAGCGGGCGCGGCGGCACCGAAGACCTCCTCCGCTCCGGACGCGATGCCGTCCCCGCTGACCCCCGGGTTTCGTGCGGTGAGCACCACGGCGCGCTCGACGCCGGCGTCGGCGAGCACCCGTGTGAAGGGGGTGAGGTCCATCGGATCCTCGGGGAGGACCACGTACACCGCCCCGGCACCGTCGAACAGCGACGGCCAGGTGCTCGCGTCGTCCCAGTCGAACCGCCACGGCGAGCGGCGGGAGGCGCGTCGCACCCGCACATCCGCGGCCTCCAGCAGATCCGCCACCTGCGAGCCCGTCGTTCCGGTGGCTCCGAGTACGACGACCGGGGCCCCTTCCTCTTCATGAAGTGTCATGCCTTCCATGCTCGAAGCCGTCGCCACCGCGGCCCATGGCCTGACGCTTCGCGTGCATGTTCACGGCTCTCGCCCGTCGAACAGGTTGCCCTTGGTCGTCGAGTCTCCGGCGGCAGCGGATTCCTGACCTCTTCTGCACGGTGCTTCTGCACGGTGCTTCTCCACGCCATTCGCTCCACAGCCACCGGGATGACAGCACGCCACGACCGGAATACCGTGACAACCTTGCCCTCCGGAATCAGACTGGAGGCATGCGCTTGGACGATCCGCAGGTATGGACTCTGATCGGCGTTTTCGCAGCAGTGATGCTGGGCGGCATGACGCTGATGACGACGCAGCTCAGCCGGGTGATCCGCGCCGAGGTCGACCGCGTCGAAGGCACGCTCTCGGCCCGGACCGATGGGCTCCATGCCCGGCTCGACCGCATCGAGACCAAGGTCGACGACCTCGACAGGGAACTCACGAACCTCGCGACCCGCTTCTGGCGATCGCAGTGACGTGCAACGACCGATCAGATCGTCACGTCTCCCACCAGGTTGACCTTGATCCCCATGCCGTCGAACATCGCGGCCTTCGCGATCAGGGCCTTGTCCGCGGTCTCGGCGTCGGGCGCGTAGACGAGCTGCGCGTGGTTCGCCTTGTGCCGTGCCATGAACTGGTCGCGCGAGACGCCGTGCAGCACCACGTGGGCGATCGGCCACTCGGGGTTCGTGGCATCCTTCCGCCGCTGGGTCTCCTCCGCCGGCAGCTCGACCACCGACGCCCGGAAGATGTCGGCCTGCAGGATGCCCTCGGCGATGAACACTCGGGAGAGCACGACCTCGCCGGGCTTCGAGACGCCGTTGATCGTGGCGCCGCCCGCGGGGAAGAACACATGACCCTGCCGCCATCCCTCCGCGTGCTGCCAGCCCCCGAGGTGCGATGCCGGCACCGACCCTGAGATCTCGTAGACCCAGACGAACTGTCCGTCGTAGTCCTCGCCCCAGCGGACGTCGTGCAGCGTGTTGTCGGGCACGAGCCCCATCGCGCGCCACACCCGGTCGGTCACGAGCGCGTCCACGGCGACGCCCTCGTCGGCCTCGTTGAAGTGCGGGAAGGCCCGTCCCTCGTGCAGAACGCGAGAGCCGTCGCGCGAGGTCACCGGCGGTCGCTCGGTCGAGTTCAGAATGCCCTCGGCCAGGTCTGAGGCGGGCACCAGGTCCTTCAGCCCCTGCTGGTACTGGATGCCGACCGCGTCGAGTCCGAAATCGTCGGCGATGCGGAGCGCGGCGATGTACATCTTCAGCTGCCACTGCACCTGGTCGCGGGTGAGCTCGGTGACGCCGTCCTCGCCGTAGCGGAACGTCATCCCCGCGTCGATCAGCCAGTCGTAAGCGGCATCGGCCTCGTCTTCCGTGACGTCGAGCATCTCGGCGTACAACGCCGACTGCGAGAGGCGCTCCTTGTAGATGCCGGTCGGGTTGAGCAGCTCGTCGTCGAAGATCGCGTTGTACATGCCCATGCAGCCTTCATCGAACACGCCGATGATCGCCTTCTCGGAGAGCAGCTGTGCCGCGAGCGCTTCGCCGAGCTGCTTCTCCGGGCTGTCCGGCAGTGCGGGCAGCGATCGGACGTGCGAGCTGTCGTGCGTGATGGCGCCGGACTCCGTCCATTCCTTGATGCCGTCGGTGAACCACTCATCGGCGAAGTCGACGGACCAGGTGGTCGCGTAGGGCTTGCCCATCTTGGTCAGACCCGCGTTCAGCCCGAGAAGGCCGACGAGGCCCGGCCAATCGCCGGCGAAGTTCGCGACCGTGAGGATCGGCCCCTCGTGGGATCGCAGTCCGGCGAGCACATGGTGCGAGTACTGCCAGTTGGCGATCGCGACGATGAGCGGCGCGTCGACGGGGATGCGCGTGAACACCTCGAGGCCCATGCGCTGGCTCGAGATGAATCCGTGCCCGGTCTCGGGGTCGACGCCGAAGGGCCGGACGACCTCCCACCCGAGGGCGTTCAGCACTCCGGTGACGCCGGTCTCCAGCTCGACCTGGGTGGGCCACCCCGCCACGTTCGCCGACTCACGAAGGTCTCCGGACGTGATGAGATACGCGGTCTTCGGAGCGGTCGTCGGGCGGGATGCCGTCGTCGGCAGGGTGTAGGTGGTCATGATGCCTCCGGGGTTGGGGTCGGGGTGAGCCGGGAACGATGCGTATCCCCGGCTCGGAGTCGGATGTCGCGGCCGACGGTCCGGCCGCGCAGCCGCAGGTCTGCGACATCGAGCGTGCCGCCGTCGAGATGGATGGCCAGCTCATGCTCGTCGATCTCGACACGCCCCCAGCCGGTTCCCGTGGTGAACAGGCTGCGGAGATCACCGCCGGTCGCCGGAGCGAAGGAGAGCTCGCCGCTTGGGGCATCCCACTGCACACCGCTCGCTCCGAGCAGAAGCGCCCACGACGCGAGCGATCGTGCGTAGTGGTTGCCGCATTCGATCTCGTTCCACGGACTGCGGTGACGCCCGTCATACCGCCCGCGCAACGAACGCTCGACGAGGATCGCGTCATCGACGCGGCCGGCATAGAGAAGCGAGGCCGCGACCTGATGCTCGACTCCCGTCCACACCTCGTCGGAGTAGACGAAGGGGATCGCCGGGCGTCCACCGTGCGGCCAGGATGCGAGCAGGAGCCCACCTTCGTCGTTCAGGGCGTAGACGCGCTGCGTGCTCTCGTGCGCAGACAGGTCGTCACGGTGATTGTGCGCCACGATCGCGGCAAGCGCCGAATCGACTCGTTCCGGGGGAAGAATGTGCCCGAGGCCGTTCACGAATGCGTGGAACTGCCCGAGGAGCTGATCCGACAGCACGCCATCGCCGTACTGGTACCGGTGCGCGTCGGCATCGCCGATCACCTGGCGGTAGTACTCACCGTTCCACAGCGTCTCGTCCATCGCCGCGGCGACATGGTCCGCTCGAGCCGACCATGCCTCCGCCCGCCGGTCCTCACCGAGATGGGCAGCCATGCGCGCACCCGCCCGGAGCGCCGCGAGGTACACGCCGTTCGCGAGGGGCTCTGCCCCGTGGAACTCGATGTCGTAGGTGTTGTGCATCTCCCCGTCGAGGAGCCCGTCTCCGTCGCGATCCCATTCCCTGATCGCGTAGTCCAGGGTGCGAGCCGCTGCGGGCCACAGTTCACGCAGGAAGTCGTCTTCTCCGCTGAAGCGCCATTCCCGGTGCAGGCGGAGCAGAGTGCCGAGCTGTCCGTCGACGGCCGGACCCATGAACCAGGAGGGACCTCCGAAGACGCGGTTGCCGCGGAACTTCTGCGCCCCGGACTCGTCCGTCTCGAGCAGATACTCCACCCGCCGAGCACTTCTTTCGAGCGAGGGGAAGAGCCAGGCGAGGGTCTGCGCATACGACCACACGTGGGTACAGGTTCCCTCGCACGAGCCGCCGTGATCGAAAGATCCCTCCCACGCCGCGAACACCGGTCCATCGCCCAGCTCGGAGTTCGGGGATTCGATGACGAAGCCGGTCGTGGAACGGGCGGCCGCGATGTTCGCTCCGATCGCATCGATCAGCACCGGATCGAGACTCCCGCCGTACAGCGCCTCGACGAACGCATCCGTCGTCTCCTCGAGCTCTGCGAGGTGCGCGTGCACGTGGGCAGCGGCGGCCCAGGCATCCGGCCACAGCGTCGCGTAGTGGTTCCGCACGATCTCGTCGAGGTTCGGGTCGGCGAACACGATATGCCCGTTCCACCCACGACGACGATTCGGGAAGCTCCACGACAGCACGAACTCGAAGTCGCGGCTCTCACCGGGAGCGAGGACGTGCACGATGCCGAGCGAGCCGGTGCGCAGACGGGGAAGCTTCGCCAGCATCTCCGCTTCGGTCAGCGGCGCGGCGTCCGGGTCGGCATCGGGTTCGGCGAAGAGCCCTCTGGGCCGATCCTCCAGCGTGAGCCTCGGCTCCGCCGCGAGCAGCCCGTCGTCAGTCAGATCGTTCCAGAACAGCCGTGCACCGTCGGGCCAGTAGCTGGTGACCCACTGCGGCTTGGCGGTCGTGGCCGCATCCGTCGTGGTGAGGCTCAGCGTCCCGTAGCCGAAGTCATCCTCGGGCAGATCCACCCCGAAGTCGAGTCCGCGCACCTCGCCGTCGTCGCGCCAGCGCACCGTCTGCGTCGCACGCATCCCCCATGGCGCATCCGGCCCCGGGGTGCCACGCCCCGCCGTGTGCGAGATGCTGCCCACGACCGTGACCGCCACCGGGACCGACCCAGGGTTCGTCACGCGGTAACGCAGCACCGCTGCCGGGATGCCGGACTCGTCCGCGTCGAGAGGCACCAGGGGTGTGAAGGCGTGCAGCGAGACTTCGACCGGCAGGACGGCGTCGCTGAAGTCGACGTCGACCACCGGGTACTCGCCGTGCAGCGTCGCGGCATCGAGTCGCGGGAGGCCCGCGAGCTGGTCGAACGCGTAGCCCGCGTCTGCATCGTGACGCCCGCCGAGCCGCGCTTCGAGCACTCGGGTGACCGCGTCGCCGCCCTCCGGAGCCGCGTGGATCGCGAAGAAGGAGTGCGGGTTGCGACGCCCCTTGTCCGGAAGGTTCTCGAGCTCCCAGTCGCGCAGCTCTCCCCTGGCACCGATCGACACATTGCCCGTCCCGATGCCTCCCAGCGGGAACGCCGTCGCCTGCGACGTGTGCGGGATACCGCGGGCGCGCCGTTCGCGGGTCATGCGGATGCTCCACGCTGCGTGTCTGCGAGTTCGTGCACGACGTCCTTCGAATCCGCGTAGAGGCGCACGTATCTGTCGAACAGGTCGTCGTAGGCCGGGCGCAGCGCCTCATCAGGCCGGATCGTCTCCGCGACGGGGTTCCAGTCCGTGATCACCGGCGTCTCGTCAGGCGCGGCGATCGCGGTCGCGGCGAGGAAGGCCGCACCGTAACTCGCGCCGATCGTCGTCTGCGGCACCTCCTGCACGAGACCTGTCACATCGGAGACCACCTGCAGCCAGAGCCGCCCCTGGGTGCCCCCGCCCACCGCGACGATCCGACGAATGTCGGCACCCGCCGCGCGCATGGTCTCCACGTTGTGGCGCACGCCGAGCGCCGTGGCCTCGAGAGCGGCACGATAGAGGTCGCCTCGCGTGTGCTCGAGCGTGAGTCCGGCGATCACGCCCCGGGCATCAGGGTCTTGGATCGGGGTACGCTCCCCGGCGAAGTACGGCAGCACGAGCAATCCCCTCGCACCGGGTGGAGAGAGCTCCGCCTCTGCCAGCAGCTCGGGGTAATCCGCCCCGGTCAGATCCTTCAACCAGGCGGTCAGCGCGCCGGACGTGGAGAGCCCGCCCGCGAGGTTGCGTGTGCCGGCGAACGCTCCCGCAGTGGTCCACATCGACGGGGTGCGCAGAGTCTCCGCCCCCGTCGCGACCAGGAACATCGTCGTCCCGTACATGAGCATGAGGTCGCCGACCTCGTGCGCGCCGACGCTGACCGCCTCCGTCCAGGCGTCGATGCTGCCCGTGATCACGGGTGTTCCCGCCGGGATGCCGGTTGCCGCTGCCGCGGCGGCGGTGACCTCTCCTGCCAAGTCGCCCGCCCAGAGCAGTGCGGGCTGCTCGATACCGCCCGCGTACAGCTCCCACCACGGCCCGTACCAGCTCTCGGCCTCGATGTCGTAGAACGGCGAGACCTGACTCGCGGACTGGTGGTCGAGCACATACGCCCCGGTGAGGTTCCTGGTCAGCCACGACGCCGGCATGAAGAGGCGTCGCGCACGCGCCAGGGCCTCCGGCTCCTCATCCCCGATCCAGGCGATCTTGGGGCCACCCGCCTGCGAGGTGAGCGTCGATCCGCCGACGCGCGTGATCTCCTCGATGCCGAGGTCGGCCGTCATCCGATCGATCTGCGCCGTCGAGCGTGTGTCGACGCCATAGAGGATGGCGGGACGCACCGGGCGGTCATCCTCGTCGGCGAGGAGGATGCACGGCCCCATCCCGCTCACACCGACTCCGACCACCTCGGCATCGGGCACCGTCTCAAGCAGCTCGCGAGAGATCGAGACGAACTCGTCCCACCACACGTCGCCGTCCATCTCGACCCAGCCGGTGTGGGGGCGGCGGACCTCGTGCGCACGGCTCGCCGACGCGATGATCGTGCCGTCGACCCCCACCAGCACGCCTTTGCTGCTGGACGTGCCGATGTCCACCCCGAGGGTGCAGCGCATGGTGTCCTCCTTGAAACCGGGCACAGAATCTGAAACCTGTGGCCACTTTATGCGAAATCGATTTCACATAGCAAGAAGATCCGACCTTTCCTGCACGATCTGCGGGGAGCGCGCGCTCTCCACTCTTCACGGGCTCGAGCCCGAGCCGCACTGGAATACCGTGACAATCTGAGGACTCCCCCGCAGGATGGAGCCATGCAGATGAACGAACCCCAGGTCTGGACTCTGATCGGCGTGTTCGCTGCCTTCATGCTGGGGGCGCTCACCGTCCTCATCCGCCAGAACGACAAGATGACATCGTCCCTCCGGCGCGAGCTGGGATACCGGTTCGAGACGATGGAGACGAAGCTCCAGGCAATGGAGACGAAGTTCGAGGCGATGGACGCGAGGGTCGACACCCGATTCGACGCTCTGGAGGCGACGTTCGACGCGCGACTGGGCTCTGTCGATCGACGACTCGAAGAGCTCGACAAAGAGGTCGCCCACCTGGCGACCCGCTTCTGGGGCTCCCGCTAGACCCGCTGGCTGGCGGGTTGGATCTCGTTGCGCAGCACCACGGTGCGCGAGGGCTGCCGGTCGCCCTTGATGCGCTCGAGCAGCATCCGCGCCGCCGTCACACCCATGTGGCGCGCCGGCAGGCGAACGACGGTGACGGCGGTGGGAGACAGCGTCGTGAAGGGCAGTGACCCGATCACGGCGACACCGACCTGCGGCGGAGTGAGCCCGTGCTCGGTGAGCACCTGGATGGCGCCGACGCCGATGAGGTTGTTCCCGGCGACCACGGCATCGGGCGGCTCGGGAAGCGCGAGGAGCTCCTCCATAGCGGCACGGCCCCCCTCCACGCGGAACGTCGCGAATCGTGCGAGCTCGTCGAGGTCGAGGTCGGGCTGAGCCGCAGCGAGCACGGAGCGCCATCCTGCGGCTCGCTCCGCCGCGGTATCGATGTGCTCGGGCCCGCCGATATAGGCGATGCGACGATAGCCCGCGTCGATCAGATCCTGCGTCGCGGACGTGCCCGCTGCACGGTTCGCCATCACGACACCGTCGATGTCGTACGTGGTGCTGCGGTCGACCGCCACGACGGGACGCCCCGTCGCGAGGATGCCCTCGAGGTTGGATCGCTCGTCGGCGGTCGCGATGATGATCCCCGACATGTGCTCGGAGATCGCGATACGGAGGTATGTCGCCTCCTTCTCCATCTGCGCGTCGGAGTTGCACAGGACGACCGAGTAGCCCGCCTCGGAGGCGACGTCTTCGACCCCTCGCGCCATCTCCGTGAAGTAGGGGTTCTCGATGTCCGGGATCACGAGCGCGATGACCTCGGAGCTCTGGCGTCGGAGTGTACGAGCCGTGCGATTCGGCGTGAAGTTCAGCCGGGCCGCGGCGTCGCGCACGGCGGCCACCTTCTCCTCGGACACGCTCGTGCCGTTGAACACACGCGAGACGGTCGCCGGGGAGACACCCGCGAGTTCCGCGACGTCATAGATCGTGGCCATGCACCCTCACTGCCTGCCCGGACGCGCCGGACGTGAAAGCAACAGTATCGCGCACACCTCGATTCTCTGGCGTTCTCATCTGAAATCGATTACATTGGCGCCCATGACTTCCTCTGCTTCTGATCTGGCATCCCTCGCAGCGCTGCGACCGGTGCAGACCCGATCGATCTCCCCCGAGAACTTCGACGGATCCGCTGGAGGCGGTGGCCGCGCGACCGAGGGCACGGGCGCGATGAACGCTCGTGACCTCGGTCCCGGTTGGAAGATCTCGCCCAGCATGGACATCAAGGCCGGCGAGACGCTCGAGCTCGCGAACATCACCGGTGCGGGCAAGATCACCCACCTCTGGATCACGACCCATACCGACAACTGGCGCACCCTGCTGCTGCGCGCATATTGGGACGGCGCCGACGAACCCGCCGTCGAGGTGCCGTACGGCGACTTCTTCTGCAACGCCTGGGGAGTCTTCGCGCAGGTGAACTCGCAGACGATCGCTGCGAACCCGCACGGCGGATTCAACTCCTACTGGCCGATGCCGTTCAAGGACGGCGCCAGACTGACCCTCGAGAACACCTCCGTCGTCGACGTGCGTGTCTACTACCAGGTGACCTACGAGGTCGGAGGCGACCACTCGAACGACGCGTACTTCCACGCGCAGTGGCGTCGATCGAACCCGCTGGCCGATCTCACCCCGCACGTGATTCTGGAGGGCGTCGAAGGGCAGGGTCAGTACGTCGGCACGTACATCGCCTGGGGCGTGAACTCCAACGGATGGTGGGGCGAAGGCGAGATCAAGTTCTACCTCGACGACGACACCGACTATCCGACGATCTGCGGCACGGGGACAGAGGACTACTTCGGCGGTGCCTGGAACTTCGACATC
Organism: Microbacterium sp. Ag1; assembly: GCF_001005635.1. Taxonomy (NCBI): domain Bacteria; kingdom Bacillati; phylum Actinomycetota; class Actinomycetes; order Micrococcales; family Microbacteriaceae; genus Microbacterium; species Microbacterium sp. Ag1. Next base: position 269,463 of record NZ_LBCR01000031.1, on the reverse strand, counting down.
CCCGGCCAGGGCTACACGGAGTTCTCGACTCCCTATCTGGGCATGCCCCAGGTGATCCGTCCCGACGGGCTGTACGTGTCGCAGCAGCGCTTCGGCATGTACCGCTGGCACCTGCTCGACCCGATCCATTTCGCGACCGGTATCCCGAAGGTCGACATCCAGGCGCTCGGATGGCGCAGCGGTTGGCGGTACCTACCGCTGCGCGACGACATCGCCTCCACAGCACTGTTCTACCTCGACCGCCCGACCGCGCGGCGCCCGAAGACGCCGACGGCCGACGACCTGGAGGTGCACCTAGGCACAGCCCCGGTGCCGGACATCGGCGCCACTCCGCCCCGCGAGCCTCAGGACTGAGCGCGGCGGCTCTCAGGCGAGCCAGGCAGGGGCACGACCGCGAAGCAGGGTGCCGTCGATGGAGAAACGGCCGGCTCCCGTGAGCGCCAGCGCGAGCGCGGCGACACCGAGGACCGCGACGAACTCGTAGCCCCCGTCCCCGACCCACAGCCCGGCGGGGAGGTGCACGAGGAGAAGCGCCACCGCCATGTCGATGGTGAGCAGGATGCCGACCGGCCTCGTGAGGAATCCGATGATCAGAAGAATGCCGCCGACGAGCTCGAGGAACGCCACCAGCGGGGCGGCGATCTCGGCGAACGGCACTCCCATGCCTGCGAAGCTGCCGATGGTCCCGGGCAGCGTGAACTCGAAGATCTTCTGCGCGCCGTGGGCGGCGAAGATCGCGCCGACGACGACCCGGAGGGCCAGGAGGCCGGTCGAGGCGGCGGCAGAGGGGGCTTTGGTGTTCGTCATGAGGAGTTCTTCCTTCGTGGCAGGACACCCGCGCGCCAGGCGCGGAGCAGGGTCGTTCCCTGCTCCCCAAGCTAGGAAGCGTTGCTTTCGGTCTCCTGGACGCGCCCGCCTACACCAGCCCCTGCACGCGGAACTGCTCCGAGTGGTACACGCTGTTGTTGCCCGTGTTCCATTGGCTCACGCTGAGGTGCAGGTCCGACAGGGTCGACCCGGGGATGATGTAGCCGCCGTAGAGCTGCGCGACGTGCGAGGCATCTTCCGTGTTCCACTCGGTGCCGGTGAGGAGAGTGGTCTTCGTGGCCGTGTAGAGGTTGTCGGTCGGCGTGTTCAGGACCATCGCGTCGATCCGATACGCGCCGGAGTTGAACCAGGTGAGAATCCACTTCCCGCCGAGCGGTCGCAGGCACATCTCACCGAACTTGCCGCCGAGCACCTCGGTGACGGGCTTGCCCCACCCCCATGAACCGTTTGCGAAGCCCCACGGTTGATAGGCCGAGAGCGTCGTCATGTTGTTCGACGGCACCCGGTACAGCACGATGCCCTTGTCGCGCTGGAAGCCCGTGCCGTAGATGTACACGTAGCCGTCGTTGCCCTCGCCCCACGTGATGCACTGGAACTTGCCGCCCGCCATATCCGCGGGGAACTGCAGCCCCGTGTGCTGCCAGGACGCGCCGTTGTCGTCCGACTTCCAGAGTTCCGTCCAGCGCACGGCTCCGAACTGAGGGCCATTGACGATCGCGTGCAGATACATTCGCGATCCGACGGTGATCACATCGGAGGGGATCACTGTCGTGAAGTAGGCGTCGTGCGGGTAATACCAGAGCTGCGGAGCGACGCCCTGCGTGTTCGCTCCGGCACCCGCGCTCCCGTTGAACGTGACCCCCGCGGCGAGGTTCGTCGTCGAGGAGTAGAGAGCGACGGGGGAACGCCAGTTCGCGCCGCCGACACCATCGGCCCACGTGTCGCCGAACATGAAGAGCATCCGACCATCCGGTGTGCGAGCGGGGATCCCGAGATCCGTGGCCCCGATGCCGTACTGCACGGGGCTCTGCGTGCCTGCGAGCACCTTGACCCTCGTCACGGACAGTCCGGCGGCGGCCGCGGGAGCGGGCCGGCCGGTCGCAGCCAGGAACGCCGCTCCCGCTACCACCGCTCCCTGCAGGACGCCCCTGCGGCTGAGCCATGACTCCTGGTTCTGCTCGATCTCCATCGATCTCTCCTCTCGCTGCCGCCGGGTGGCGGGTGCCGGTGGTGCTGCAGAGTGCTGCTATTTCAGGCCTGCCATCTTGATATTGCCGATGATCTGACGCTGGAAGATGAGGAACAGGATGATCACCGGCGCTGCGGCGAGCACGGACCCGGCCATCAAGAGGCCGAGCTCGGTGCTGCGCTCGGAGCGGAACGTCGCCAGATACTGCTGGAGCACGAACCGCTCCGGCGAGGTGATCGTCAGGATCGGCCAGACGTACGAATTCCAGTACGCGAGGAACGCGGTGATCCCCATCACGACGAACGGCGGCTTCGACAACGGCAGGAAGATGCGTACGAAGATGCCGAAACGACCGCAGCCGTCGAGCATCGCGGCCTCTTCCAAGCTCTTGGGGATGTTCAGGTAGAACTGCCGGATGAAGAACACCATGCCGGCGCTCGCAAGCCCGGGGATCACCAGCACGGCCAGCGTGTCGAGCATGGAGAGGCGGGTGACCACGATGAAGCTCGTGAGCAGGATCGTCATGCCGGGGATGAACATCGTCGTGATCACGATCGCCCAGATCGTCTTCTTGAACCGGAAGTCGAGGCGTGCGAAGGCGTAGGCGGCGAGCGAGTTCACGGCGAGACTGCCCACGGTGAACAGCACGGCACCGAAGAACGTCCACAACAGAGTGCGCAGGAACGTCGGATCGGCCAGGATCTGCGCGTAGTTCTGCCAGAGCCACACCTCGGGGAAGAACTGGAAGGGGGTCTCCACGACCTCGGTCTTCGACTTGAAGCCGGCGATCACCATCCAGGCGAGCGGAAACAGCGACGCGATGACGAACAGCGCACCCAGGATCACCTTGCCGATGACGACGAGCCAGCCTCCGGCGCTGCGCGGCGGCCTGGTCGAGCGAGGTTCTCTGCCGGCGAGCACGATGCGCGTGGTCTCCTGCATGACGGCCATCAGTCCACCAGCCTCTCGGAGTTGACGAACTTGAAGACGAGGGCAGAGATCGTACCCAGCACCACGAACAGCAACAGCGCCGCGGCGATCGAGTAGCCGACGTTCACATCGTTGCGGAAGTGGTTGAAGATGAACAGGTTCGGCAGGGTCGTGGAATCCAGCGGACCGCCCTGGGTCATGACGAGGGGCAGTTCGAACTGCTGGATCGCGGCGACGAAACCGGTGATGAGCAGGTACAGCACCACGTTCTTCATCTGCGGGATGGTGATGTACGCGGTCTTCTGGCCCCAGTTGGCCCCCTCCATCGCCGCCGCCTCGTAGTACTCCGCCGGGATGTCGACCATCGCGGCGACCATGATCAGCGAGGTCAGTCCCATGCCCAGCCAGATCGCTGGGACCGCGATGGCGAGGAGCGCCCACTTGGGATCACCTATCCAGGCGATCGGCTCGATGCCGAAGGTACCGAGGAAAGCGTTGAGGAGTCCGCCGGAGTAGTTGTAGATCAGCACGAAGATGATCGACGCGATCACGGCGGAGATGATCGTCGGGATGTAGATGCTGACCTTCAGGAGGCTGGCCGCCCGTCGAGACACGGTCACGACGAGGCTTGCGAAGAGGAACGCCAGCACGAGCATGATCGGCACGGTGAGGAGCACGAAGGCGAAGCCGCGACCGATGGTCGCGAGGAACAGCGGATCCTTGAGCACGTTGGCGTAGTTGCGGATGCCGACGAACTCCGGGTCCTTGTAGAAGCTCCAGTCCTGGAATGACAGGTATCCGGCGTAGATGGCCGGCCAGATCACGAAGATCCCCAGCAGCACCACCAGCGGCAACAGGAACCAGTACGCGGTCCTGTTGTCGCGATAGCGGTAACGGTTCTGCCGCTGCCGGATCGCCCGGCGTTCCTGCACAGCCTGATTGGCCATATCCACCTCGTCGTGATCTCGTGTCCTTCACTGTTCGGGGGCCGGGGCCGACCCCCGAACAGTGAGCGACGTCAGTTCTTTGGTGCCTTGTCGGACAGCCCGTCGCGGTCGATGACGGTCTGGATCGCCGCATTCGCGGTCTTGATCGCGTCATCCACCGAGGCGGAGCCCTTCATCACGGATTCCATCGCCGTGCCGACGGCGAGATTGACATCCCAGGGGTAGGTGGAACCGGGGATGGCGTCCGGCGCGATGTCGTCGACGATGATGCTCGACCACGGAGCGTCAGCGGCCTCTTCGCTCGCCGCGACGGCATCCTGCACGGACTGACGCACCGGCACCTTGGTGAACTGTGTGTCGACGAAGAATGGGACGAGGTTCTGCGGCTCGCCGCCGATCGCCCAGGCGAGGAATTCGCCGGCGGCTTCGGGGGCCTTGCTCTTCGCGTCGACAACCCAGGTGAAGTTGCCCATCGTGGTGGCTGTGCGGCCGTCCGCATCCGACGAACTCGGGAAGGCACCGACGCCGGTCTTGCTGAGCAGGTCGGTGTAGTCCGAGCCGATCTCGGACATCATCCACGAACCGGACACCTTGAAGGCGACCTTCTGCTGACCGAAGTCCTCGCCTGCGACGTATGCCGCGAGAGGCTGCTTGGGCATGTATCCCTTGTCCCACAGCTGCTGGTACTGCTCCATCAGGCTCCGGTAGCCCTCGTTGTCGATGTCAGGGGCGGTCCAGTCGTCGGTGAGCGCCAGGTGTCCGGCGAAGTTGTACTGCTGTCCCACGGTCGACCACGCCATTGTCACCGCATCCTGCGCCGGCGAGATGCAGTACTGCCCGTCGGAGAGCGTCGGCTGGATTTTCGCGCAGGCGGCGAGGAGATCGTCCCATGTCGCCGGGGCGCTCCCTGAATCGACACCGGCAGCGTCCAACATGTCCTTGTTCCAGAACAGCACGGTCTGAGGCTCGAGCAGCAGTGGATAGGCATAGTGCGTGCCGTCGATCTCGGAGATCGATTTCGCGTTGTCGAGGATCTCGTCGAGGGCGTCCTTCGGGACGATGGAGTCGAGTTCGTGCACCGATCCGGCGTTCACGAGGTCGTAGAGGTTGGCGGAGCTGGTGTAGACGTCCGGGGCCTTGCCGGCGGCCTGGGCCGCCTTCATCTTCTGGTCCCACGCGTCGGCGGGCACCTCGGTATCGACGACCTTGATCTTGTCCTGCGAGGCGTTGAACTTCTTCACGATGTCGGCGTACCACTCGTTCTCCACAGGCGTGAACGTCCGGTGCCAGAACTGCACCGTGGTGACGCCGTCCTCTCCGCCGCCGTCGCCGGCAGACTCCCCCGGCGTGCCGGAACCGCACGCGGCCAGCATGACGCCGACCGTGAGCGCGCCCAGAGCGGCGATCGCGGCCCTGCGCGTACGAGTTGTGATTCTCATGGGTTCCTCCTCAAGAACGGACTCCTCATCGAGTCGCTGCGGTGATCTCGGCTGCCGCCGACGGGCCCCGGTCGCATCCCTGGATCGTCGGTGATCGGGTATGCGCCAGAGTAGGCGAAATCGATTTCATACGCAAGGCGTGATCCGTGCGTCGATCACTCTGCGCGCTCCAGGTCTGCGGAGAACCAGAAGACGTTGTACGGATCCCAGAGCGACAGCGTGAAGTAGATCCGACGTCCGCCGTCGCTCACGTATCGCGGATTCAGATACGGCGAGTACAACCCGGGATGGTCCTCGCGGGGAACGAGTTCGATCGCCTCGCCCCACGGGCCCCACGGCGTGACGCCCTCACGGATGTATGCCGAACCGGCATCCGAATAGGTCATGATCCAGCGGTCCAGATACGTCGACCACATCACCGAGAGCTCGCCGACCGTGCCTTCCAGAATCGTCTCGGCGTCGCGCAGGTCGTCGCTCCACTGCGGCGTCCCTCCTTCGAGACCTGCGAAGTACGAGTACTCCGACTGGTCTTCGACGGCTTCCTCGGTGGCCGGGACGCGCATCAGCTGAACACCACCGAATCGGCCGGACGGAATCGACCAGAAATAGATCCAGTCCGCGTCGCCGTCCCTCACCTCGGCCGTCGCGAACTGCACGAAGTTCGAGTCGCCCGGCCACTCCACGCCTTCGACAGGGCGCCATGTAGATCCGTGATCCCGCGAGACGACGAGGGCGGCGTAGTTGGAATCCCAGGCTCCAGGACTGCCCCAGAAACGCACCGACATGTACGAGACGTAGATCGCGTCTCCGACAGCGAAGCCGTAGGTCGGAATCTTCGTGACCTCGCCACCGGCGCCGTTCGCGTCGTGATCGCCTTCGATGAGGGGCGCGGCGAGGCCGACCTCATCCTCCAGCCACCCCTCGAACTCGATGCCGTCCGACGGGTCGTCGTCGGTTGTCCACGCAGCCACGTTCGAGCGCCAGAACCCGCCCTGCCCACCGATCGACCCGGGCTCACGTTCGCCGAACGTGTCGCCGAAGAAGAAGAAGGTCTTGTCACCGACGTTCACCATCGATCCGAGGTCGGTGCCCGCGACCGAGACCGACTCCGTGTCGTTCATGGCGCCCGGCCCCGTGAGCTGCGCGATCTCGGTGAGGCCGGACACCCCATCGAGCACGAACGGTTTGTCAGGATCGGGATCGACGATCACACCGCCCTCTCCACTGCACCCGACAACAGCGACGGCCAGAACGAGGGATACCGCCGCGGCCACTCGGCGGAAGACGACAGGAAGGAAGGCGACAGGGCGGGACATGATCCTCCTCGATCGACGTGATGCCTCGAATCTAGCGAAATCGATTTCAACACACTAGGGTCATCGACATGCTCGACTTCGCAACACCCCACTGGCTTCGGCCCTCTGGTGACGGCGCATCCGAGCCCCGGTGGGGGCCTGTCGGCGGGCTCCAGGTCGGAATCCCGCCGACACCGGGGCCGCGCGGGCTCCTGCGCGTCTTCACCCCCTACCTCGACCACCCCCACGAGCGGCTAATGAACTTCATCGCCGTGGAGCCGGTCCCGGAGGGCGCGACAGAACGGGGATTCTCAGAGATGGAGCCGAGCACGCTGGATCCCGGCAAGCAGGGCAAGAGGTTTTGGTCGGCGGACGATTCTGCAGGTGCGAACTCCATGCCGTCGACGTCCCCGGCCCGTGGACGGATCGGTACCGTCGAGGGCGTGGAGACGCTCACCGTCTGGATCGGCGTCGAACGCTTCGCCAACGGTGCGGATGTGAGTGTGAGGGTACGGTTCTTCGCCGACCGGCCGCACGAGGTGGAGGTCGCGGGGTTCACGAGGGCGACATCTGTGCCGCTCTCTCACCTGATCCTCACCGCGACGATGGGCAATTGGGCACGACTGCGGCTGCTGCACCTGGCGGACCGCGTGGTGTCGCCTGCCGAGCTGTGGCCGGAGTTCTCGGGCACCGCGTTCACCGCTCACGGCCGCTTTCCGCTCGCCGACCTGACCCGCGACGGGGAATCGGCGATGGTGAGCGCCACCGGCGACGAGGAGGAGCCCTGGTCCGTCGAGTACTCCGCTGATACCGCAGAACACTGGCGCTTCCTCGGTCGTCGAGCCGTGCAGACCTGGCGCGTGGATGACCCGCACCCGGCGCTCGAGGCAGTGGTCAACGCCCGCTGGTCCTATTGGGCGAGTTCTTCGCCGATCCCCGGGGGTCCCGCGTACGAGAACTTCGAGATCGTCGAACCGTTCCGCAATGGTGCGGCGTTCCGGTTCTCCGTGGAGCCGCTCTGATCGAGGCGCTGCCTCCAGGCGCTGCCTCTAGGCGCTGCCTCCAGGCGCTGCCTCTAGGCGCTGCCTCTAGGCGCTGCCTCGCGGGTCCCAGAGCACGACCTCGGTCGAGCGGCGCAGACGGCGACCGGTCGGCATGGGCACGACACCTGCGGAACCTGCGGCGAACACGCGCACCCCGGGGCGATTCTCCCGCTCGGTGCGCAGGGCGGCTTCGAGCACGGCGATCCGGTTGCGCAGCGCCCTGTTCTCGTCTTCGAGGTCGAGCAGACGAGCGATCGCGGGAAGGCTCACCCCTTCGGAGGAGAGCTGTGCGACCTCGCGCAGCTGCTCGATGTTGCGAGACGAATAGCGGCGCGAGCCGCCCGAGGTGCGGCCGGGGACGACGAGGCCGATGCGGTCGTACTGCCGCAGCGTCTGAGGGTGAAGGCCGGAGAGCTCGGCGGCGGCCGCGATCGCGAACACCGGGGTGTCGGCGTTCATCATCGATTCCCCTCTCCTCTCCTACCCGTGTCTCTTGTCGTACGCGCGGACTCAGGCAGAGGCGCCGGAACAGGCGCGTTCTTCACAGAACGGCCTGATCCGGCGCGAACGCCTGTCCCGGCGATGTGATCCCGACGGCTGCTCATCGCCGGGCCTTCGCCATCAACTCGGCTCGCGGGTTCTCGTCGGGCTCGAGCTCCTGGAACTTCTCCAGCGCCGCGCGTGCGGCCTCGTCGAGGTGCGTCGGCACCGCGACCTGGAGCTCGGCGAGCAGATCGCCCGTGCCCTTCGACGTCGCGACTCCGCGACCCTTGACCCGCAGCACCCGCCCTGAGGGGGTGCCCGGTGCGACGCGGAGCTTGACCACGTCGCCGCCGAGGGTCGGGACTTCGATGGTCGCCCCCAGGGTCGCCTCCGTGAAGGTCACGGGCACGACGACGCGCAGGTTGAGACCGTCGCGCGTGAAGACAGGGTGCGGGCGCACCGTGATCTGCACCACGATGTCACCGCTCTCCCCACCATCGGGCGAGGGCCGGCCGCGGCCGCGCAGACGGATCTTCTGACCGTCGGCGACACCGGCGGGGATCTTCACCTTGAACGGCTTGCCGTCTTCGCCCTGCAGCGAGATGGTCTCGCCCTGCACGGCGGTGACGAAGTCGAGCGTGGTGCGCGCGGTCACGTCAGCACCGCGCTGCGGGCCGCCGAAGCCGCGGTAGCCGCCGCTCGGCTGGCCGAAGCGCCCGCCGCCGAAGCTCGCACCCTGGCCCTGGTTGAACATCGCGAAGATGTCCTCGAAGTCCGCCGTCTGCCCTCGGCCCTGCTGGCCGAAACGGCTGAACACGTCTTCGAAGCCGCCTGCGCCCTGGCCGCCCGCCGTGAAGCGGGCACCGGAGCCCATGGCGCGGATCTCGTCGTACTCCTTGCGCTGTTCCGCATCGGAGAGCACAGAGTAGGCCTCGCTGATCTCCTTGAACTTCGCCTCGGCCTTGGCATCACCCTGATTGGAGTCCGGGTGATACTTGCGCGCGAGCTTGCGGTACGTCTTCTTCAGTTCCGCATCACTGACGTCCTTGGACACCCCGAGGGTCTTGTAGAAGTCCTTGTCGAACCAATCCTGGCTGGCCATCGATCACCTACCCTTCCGGGACGGCGACGACGACCTTCGCAGGGCGCAGCTCGACATCACCGAGACGGTAGCCCACCTCGACGACCTCGAGGATCGTGGTCTTCTCGGCGCCGGGCGTCGGCTGCTGGAAGATCGCCTCGTGACGCTGCGGGTCGAATTCCTCGCCCTTCTCGCCGTAAGCGACCACTCCGAGACGCTCCACGACCGTGCGCACCTTCTCGGCGATCACGGCGAAGGGCGTGCCCTCGACCAGATCACCGTGCTGGGCCGCGCGATCGAGGTCGTCGAGCACGGGGACCAGGCCCTTGGCGGCCTCGCCCTTCGCCCGCTCGATCTCGACCTGCCGCTGCTCTTCGGTGCGGCGACGGTAGTTGGCGTACTCGGCCTGCAGACGCTTGAGGTCGTTCAGCAGAGTGGACTCGAGGTCGGCGAGCACGGCGTCTTCCGCCGCGGCTTCGCCGGTCTGGGTCGCGCCGAGGATGTCGTCGACCGTCAGGTCGTCGGGAGCGCCGTCTGCCGGGGTCTCGTCCGAGCCCTCGGCGGCCTGCGCATCGCGGGAGTCCTGGTGGTGCGGCGCGGGGCCGGATGCCTGAGCATCCGACCCCTCGCTGCGACCTTCGGCGGACTCAGGATTCTGGTTCTCGTCGAAGTTCTTGTCGGTCATGGTTACTTCTTCTCGTCCTCGTCGTCGACGACCTCGGCGTCGATGACGTCCTCGTCGGAGGAGGGAGCGTCACCGGCCGGGGCCTCGCCGTCAGCCGAAGCGCCGGCAGCGGCATCCGCCTGCGAGGAGGCGTAGATGGCCTCGCCGAGCTTGGACTGCGACTGGTTGAGCTTGTCGAACGCGGTCTTCACAGCGTCGTCATCCTCACCGGCCAGAGCCGTCTTGAGCGCGTCGACGTCGGCCTTGACCTCGGTCTTCACGTCTTCGGGCAGCTTGTCGTCGTTCTCGGTGATCAGTTTGTCGATCGAGTACGCGAGCGTCTCGGCCTGGTTGCGGACCTCGGCGGCCTCGCGACGCGCCTTGTCCTCGGCCGCGTGCTCCTCGGCCTCGCGCACCATGCGCTCGATGTCCTCCTTCGACAGCGACGAGCCGCCGGAGATGACGATCGACTTCTCGGTGCCGGTGCCCTTGTCCTTGGCGGACACGTGCACGATGCCGTTGGCGTCGATGTCGAAGGTGACCTCGATCTGCGGGATGCCACGGGGAGCCGGGGCAATACCCGTCAGCTCGAACGTGCCGAGCGGCTTGTTGTCACGCGTGAAGTCACGCTCGCCCTGGAAGACCTGGATCGCGACGGACGGCTGGTTGTCGTCTGCCGTGGTGAAGGTCTCGCTGCGCTTGGTCGGGATGGCCGTGTTGCGCTCGATGAGCTTGGTCATCATGCCGCCCTTGGTCTCGATGCCGAGGCTCAGCGGGGTGACGTCGATGAGCAGGACGTCCTTGCGCTCGCCCTTGAGGACACCGGCCTGGAGGGCGGCACCGACCGCGACGACCTCGTCCGGGTTGACACCCTTGTTGGCGTCCTTGCCTGTCTCGCGCTTGACGAGCTCGGCGACCGCGGGCATACGCGTCGATCCACCGACGAGCACGATGTGGTCGATCTCGGACACCTTGATGCCGGCTTCGCGGATGACGTCCTCGAACGGCTTCTTGGTGCGGTCGAGCAGGTCCTTCGTGAGGTCCTCGAACTTCGCGCGGGTGATGGTCTCGGACAGCGACACGGGGCCGGAGTCGGTCAGCGACAGGTACGGCAGGTTGATGCTGGTCGACGTCGAGGAGGACAGCTCCTTCTTCGCCTGCTCCGCAGCTTCCTTGAGACGCTGCAGGGCGATCTTGTCACCCGAGACGTCGACGCCCGTGGTCTCCTTGAACTGCTTGATCAGGTAGTCGACCAGGCGCTGGTCCCAGTCGTCTCCACCGAGGCGGTTGTCACCGGCGGTGGCGCGCACCTGGATCGTGGAGAAGTCGTCGTCCTTGCCCACCTCGAGCAGCGAGACGTCGAACGTTCCACCACCCAGGTCGAAGACCAGGATGAGCTCGTCTTCCTTGCCCTTGTCGAGGCCGTACGCCAGAGCGGCAGCGGTCGGCTCGTTGATGATGCGCAGGACGTTGAGGCCCGCGATCTCGCCGGCTTCCTTGGTGGCCTGACGCTCGGCGTCGTTGAAGTACGCGGGGACCGTGATGACCGCGTCGGTCACCGTGTCGCCCAGGTACGCCTCGGCGTCGCGCTTCAGCTTCATCAGGATGCGCGCGGAGATCTCCTGCGGCGTCCACTTCTTGCCATCGACGTCGAAGGTCCAGTCGGTGCCCATGTGGCGCTTGACGGAAGCGATCGTCCGGTCGACGTTGGTGACGGCCTGGCGCTTCGCGGTCTCACCGACGAGCACCTCCCCGTCCTTGGTGAAGGCCACGACCGAAGGGGTCGTGCGGAAGCCCTCTGCGTTGGCGATGACCTTGGGCTCGCCACCCTCGAGGACGCTGACGACGGAGTTGGTGGTTCCGAGGTCGATACCGACAGCACGTGCCATGTGTTCTCTCCTTTGTTGGAAGTTCTCTTCGTGGGAAGTTCTCTGTGTCTCAGAAATCTGCGGCGATCAGGAAAACCTGAGTCGCGATGACTCAAGTGTACGTCGGTGTCGACGAGGAGTCAAATGAACTTGATATGAACTGGCTCAACTTTGAGAAACGGGTCAGAACGGGGCCACCGCGAGGTCTTCAGTGAAGGTGACGGTGTTCTGCAGGGGTGGCCGGTCGACGTAGACCCTGCCGGTCGGACTCGTCCAGGCGTAGACACCGGCACCCAGAGCTTCGACCATCCACGGAGAGTGGTGTTTGAGCATGTGATGGCGCCGGCAGAGGTGGCCGAGGTTCGATTCGCGAGTGGCTCCCCCGAGAGCGGCGTCGTGATGATGATCGATGTCGCAATCAGTGGAGGCATATCCGCAGGCGGGGAATCGGCAGCGCTGATCCCTCGCTCTCAGATGTCGCTTCAGATCAGACCCCGGACGATAGCGGTCGACTGCGAGAAGCGCGCCGGTGATCGGGTGGGTCAGCACTCGATCCCATCCGGAGGCCGCTCCGGCGAGCGCGCGAGCGGTCTCGAGGTCGATGGGAGTGCAGCCGTTCAACTCGGCCGACGCCCCGCCGCCTCTGATCAGGGTGGTGACGGGAACGGTGATCGACACCGCTCCACGGACACCCGAGAGGAGCCCCTCGGGAGCGTCGTGCCCGATCGGAGCACCCGCGAGAAGCAGGTCGAGGGCGAGGTCGGCACGGAGCTGAGCGACGGTGCGCGGATCAGAGGTGCACGGATCGGAGGTGCACGGATCGGCGGTGGGCGGATCGGTGGTGGCAGCGGCCGATTCCGGACCCGGAGGTTCATCCGCTCCCTGCACGATCTTGGCCATCTGCGTCAGCCGGTCGAAGACGCCGTGGACGAGCGTCGACGGCCCGAGCAGGCCCAGCTGCGACATCCCGTCGCCGACGTCTTTCACCCACACGGATCTCTTCTCCCGTGCGTCGAGGTGCCGGTCCTCGATCGACCGCGCCTGGAATCGTTCAGCCACCCGCCGAGCCATTCGGCCCACCCGCCCCGGAGACTCCGACTCGGCGAAGGCGATCACCTGCGTCGCATAGGCATCACGAGTCACCCCCTCATCGAGGTGCTCCCCGGCTTCGCAGATGACCCGGGCGTGCGCCGCACTGATGCGACCGGCGCCCTGCGCCTCCCAGACCAGCGGGAAGCGCTCCACGATCCATGCCGCGTCTGCCATCCGGCGCTGCACCGTCCGATCACTCACCCGCAGGGCGGCAGCGAACTCGGCAGCCACCGTGCGCGCCGACATGTCGCCGTGATCGGGATGCTCCGCCTGGTCGGCGACCTCGAGAGCGATCCGTGACCCCAACGCCAGGATGCCGTCGCGCGCGGCCTGCAGACTGCTGATCGTGCGCTCGACCTCGACGAGCATCTCGGTGAGCGCGGCGAGCGCGCCCACCTGCTCGATAGTCGCGTCAGTCAGTGCCGTCATACCTGCAGTGAATCAGGGGCCACCGACATTCGAAGCCCCAGATCACAGCTGAAAAACGATATATCGGAATGTGGTCGTCACAGCACCCGAGAGCACCCCGGAAAGCCGCTCAGTCACCGCCGAGCGCGCCGGCCCACACCGCTCGATGCTCTCGCACGTACCGCAGCGCGTTCGCCCAGTGGTCGCCGTGCCCGTCCACGTACATCGAGGCCCACGGCTCGTCGCCGACGGCGTGAGACCGTTCGAGCAGCGCGAGCATCGCCGCCGTCCGGTCCTCCATGCCGCGAGGCAGATCACGGCGCATGACATCGTCCGCCCGGTATCCATCGACCAGCGCAGCGAGATCCCGAGATGCATCCACCGGGTCTCGTTCGACATCCGACAGCGCGAACGCCTGTGCCGCGTAGGCGAGGTCCCAGAGCCGGGTGCTCGGAGCGGCGGCATCCCAGTCGATGAACACCCAGCGGTCGCCGACGACGAGGTTCCATGGCGCCAGATCGTTGTGGCAGACGAGCTCGCCACCGGGCGCGACGATCGCCGTCTCCCAGACCGCGTCCGCCTGCGGCGTGTAGCGGGTACTGGCGTCGTGGATCCCGCGGATCATCGAGCCGACGCGCCTCAGCTCGGCCACCGTCAGCCGCTCACCGTCCATGGCCAGGGTTCCCGGCACGAACTCCACGACGTGCCGGCCCCGTTCGTCGCGGCCACGCGGTTCCGGCGCATCGACCCCCGCCACCCGCATCGCCGCGACGAAATGATCGACGCTCGGAGTGGCCGCCGTCCACGCCTTGCGCACCGTGTCGCCGATGCGCACCACGGCCCCGCTCGCGTTCCCTCCGGCCAGCACCTCTTCGTCCACGCGTCGACGTTAGCGCGCCGATGCCCCCGCCGTCCCACCGCGATACTTGACCCCGAGAGTCATTTGACCCTCACACTCATTTGACCCTCACACAGTGGCAGGCGGGAGAACTGAGGCATGTTGTCCATCGGAGCGTTCGCGCAGATCGGCCAGGTGACCCACCGGATGCTCCGGCATTGGGACGCCGCCGGCCTGCTCATGCCCGCCCACGTGGACGAGTTCAGCGGCTATCGCTCCTACGATCCGTCACAGCTGGAACGGCTGCACCGGATCGTCGCCCTGCGCCAGCTGGGGTTCGGGCTCGATGACATCTCCGCGATCCTCGACCGTGGCGTCGATGCCGAGCGCATCGCCGCTCTGCTGCGGATCCGTCGCACCGAGGTCGAGCAGGAGCACCGCATCGCCGCAGAGAGACTCGTCGACGTGGAAAGGCGCCTCCACCTCATCGAGAGAGAGAATCACATGTCCCAGATCGAGATCATCGACAAGCCGCTCCCCGCCGTCCGCCTGGCCGCGATCCGCACCATCGTGGCCGACCAGCCCGCCGTCGCAGGTGTCGTCGGTCCCGCGTTCGACACTGTGGCGGACATCATCGGCGACGACCACTCCCTGGCGACCCCGATCGCGCAGTACGAGACCCTCGACGACGCCCTGCAGGTCATCGCCGGATACATCTATGCCGGGCCCGCACGGGAAGGTCTCGAGATCATCGAGCTGCCTCCGGCCGACGAGGCCGTGTGCGGCATCCACCTCGGCTCGATGGAGCACATCGCCGAGAGCTGGCACGCGATCCACACCGAGATCGTGGCCCGCGGCCTCACGCACGACGGCCCCTGCCGCGAGCTCTACGTGCGCGCCGTCTCCGACGACCAGTCGGACTGGGTCACGGAACTGCAGCAGCCCGTGCGGCGGGGCTGAGGCACACGGCGCCGCGGGCGTCGAACCGTGGCAGGATGAGAGTAAGGCGAGCCTTACCGGCCGCCCCGGCGGTGTCGCCCGGCAGACGCCGCGGCATGGATCCGTCCCTTTCTCGGAAGGACCGTGCGGATGAGATCTGCGGCGATGGATGGGAGCGAGAGCACCGATTACGACGTGCTCATCGTCGGCGGCGGGCCGGCCGGTCTGTCCGCCGCCCTCAACCTCGGCCGCGCGCTCATGCGCGTGCTGGTGATCGACGCCGATCGTCCACGCAATGCTGCGACCCTGCGGTCGCACGGCTTCCTCACCCGCGACGGCATCCCGCCGCAGGAGCTGCGCCGGCTCGCGAGGGAGGAGCTCTCGGCCTATCCGGATGTCGAGGTGCGACGGCGCACCCGCGTCACCTCGCTTCGCCCGAGCGACGGCGGGTTCGCGGCCGAGATCGGGCGCCGCGAGGCGGAGACGACGGTGACGGCACGCGCCGTGCTGCTCGCCACCGGCCTGCGCGAGACGCTCCCCGAGGTGCCGAACCTCCGTGGCTACTACGGCATGAGTCTGTTCAGTTGCGCCGCCTGCGATGCCTGGGAGCTCCGGAGTCGTCGCCTCGCCCTCATCGGTGAGGCACCGGACATCGCCGAACGTGCCCGCCTCATCGGTCGCCTGACCGAGAACCTCACGGTGTTCACCCACGGCGCGGATGTGGTCACGGCGGAGGAGGAGGTCGAACTCGCCGCCGCCGGGATCGCGCTACGCCGGGAACCCATCGTCGAGCTCGTCGGCGACCGAGGTCAGATCGAGAGCATCCGCCTGGCTGACGGCACGACGGTCGCCATCGACGGCGGATTCGTACGCCCCGAATGGCACAGCACGCTGTCGTTCCTCGAGGGGATCGCACCGGCGACGGATGACGCCGGGCATCTGCGCATCGATCGTTCAGGGCGCACGGACGTACCCGGACTTTACGCTGCAGGCGACGCGGCGGCTCCCGGACCGCAGCAGCTGATCGTCGCAGCAGGTGCGGGCGCTCGGGTCGCGGCGGTCATGGTGCACGACTCGATCGGCGTGGCCACCGCGCACTGAACGATCATCGGCGTGAGAGCGCAACGGGACCGGACTAGGCTGACCGGCATGACGCGCGCCTTCTCGATCTCCCTGCGCCTGACCGCCGCGGCCGTCGCCACCCTGGCCGTCCTGTCCCTCAGCGGATGTCTGTACGCGCAGATCCCGACGGGCTCGCCCTCCGACGCTCCCTCCGCGGGCACGGAAACCGACGCACCGGCCGACGGCCCCTCCGGTTCGACCCTGACCTTCGCGGAAGGGCTCGATCTCACGAGCGACACCTACATCGAGTGGGGCGACGGTCTCGTCGTCGACGACGGGTGGAAGATCGTCGCGCCGGACGACGGCAACGGCGGGTGGACCTACGGCACGGTCGACGGCACCTGCACGGCACGGTTCTGGCAGGGTCACACGACCGACGTGGCCGTGGTCCCCGGTGACGACAGCGCGTCGTCCGACGCGATCCTCGGCGTGCTGCTGCAGATGCCGACGGCAGACATCACGCCGCCCGCCACCACCGGTGAGTTCAGCTACATGGCGGGAGGGAACGGCGGAGTCGAGACGCGTCAGGTCGTCGGAGTGGACGGCAGCCGCACCTGGCTGATGGCCGCACGCGCCTTCACCCAGACCGGGGTGGGACTCTCCGTGATCGTGGACTGCACCGCCGGGGACGCCGAAGCGACCATGGCGAAGATCAACGAGGAGAACGCGGTCGTGGTCACGCCCTGAACGGCGGAGGACGGCCCGCGTCGGCTCACTTCCCGCCGGGAGGGCCGACCAGCAGCAGGATGACGTACAGCGCGACGATGCCCACGACCAGCAGCAGCGCGAGCACCCACGGCCGCTGCAGGAACCACCGCATCAGCCGGTCGTACCAGCGCCGATCGCGCGGATCGTCCGTCGCCTCGAGGCGCCAGTCTCCGGTGAGTCGGCCGGTGCGATGCAGCCAGATCTCCATGGGGATCGTCGCATAGGGGACGATGGCGCTGGCCACCGCGAGCACGCCGACGCCGGGATGCCAGCGCTGGTTCAGCGCGACCAGGATCGCCGTCGCGGCGTACGACAGGAACACGAACCCGTGGATGCCACCGCCCACGGTCACCACGACTCCTGGAGCGCCGACGGCGCGCGCGATGATCGCGGAGATCAGGATCGTCCAGGTGATCGCCTCGGCGATCGCGAGAACTCGGAACAGGCGGTCGGGGGTGCGGAACACGGTACTCCTCGGGTGGTGTCCCTCCACCGTATCCGCACGCTCAGGGCTCCGAATCAACCGAATGGTTGAGGTCGGTCAGCAGAGCGCCGACACCGCACAGCGCATCATCGCAAGGCCGCCACAGACGCCGCGACGGAATAGCGAACGGCCCGACGGCGTTGCCGAAGGCATGGTGACAGTGGATGCGGATGCGCTCTCGAACGTGCTCGGCTCCGTCGACCTCCGTGTCGGCATCGGTCGACGCGCCTCGCTGCCCGCGGGATCGCTGCTGCCCATCCCGGCCGACAGCATCACCCTGGTCTACGTCGCCGCAGGAGGCGTGAACGGGCACCCGCCGCTCGGCGACGGCTGCCGACTCGACGTCGACACCGACTCGAAGCGCTTCTCGCTCGACTCCCTCGCCCTCGACCCGAAGGCCCGCCGAGACATGCTCGTGGCGGGTGACGCCTTCCTGACGCTCGGTCGTTCGCCCTTCGTTCTCGAAGCACAGGACGACACGAGTCTGATGATCGCCGACATCGAGCTCGCGGATGCGGCATCCCCGCTCCCCGCCCTGCTGCCCCCGTTCCTCACGGTCACCGGTTTCGACGCCGTGGAGCCCGCCGCCGCAGCCCTCGCCCTCAACATGGGGATCATCGATCACACGGTGACACCCGCGCGCCAGGGCGACCCCATCATCTGCCGCATGATGGCGACCACCGTGCTGCTGTCCCTGATCAGGGCATGGGCGGCGAACGGCTGCGCGCCGACGGGATGGCCCTCGTTGTCGAACGATCCATTCCTCGACCGCGTCGTCGACGCCATCCGCGAGGAGCCCGGACGCGACTGGACGGTCGAGCGCCTGGCCGGCATCGGCGCCATGTCGCGGTCGACCTTCGCGGAGAGGTTCCGCAGCGCGGTCGGCCGCTCACCGGCGGACTATGTGACCGAGGTGCGTGTCGACGCGGCGAAGCGGATGCTCGAGGCAGGACGCAGCGTCTCCGACATCTCGCGCGAGCTGGGATACGCCTCCGACGAGGGGTTCAGCCGTGCGTTCCGACGCCGCACAGGCATGACCCCCTCGTCGTGGCGGCTCGCCCACCGCCTCCCCGTCTCGGCCTGAGGCCGCGTCCGACTCAGTCCTTGCTGCTGACCCGGTTGGAGACGCCGAAGAGCACCGCACCGGCGAGCAGCGCGATCGCGCCGATCACGTAGACGAGCTCGACGTTCAGGGTGTCGACGAGGAGACCGCCGATGCCCGCCGCCAGCGTGATCGCTCCCTGGAACCCGACGACCACCAGGCTGCCTCCCGCTTCGAGACGATCCGGCATGCGGTGACCGACCCAGGTGTTGGCGACGATCAACCAGGACGAGAAGAAGAAGCCCCACACCAGCACGACGATGCCGACGCCGATGATCGACCCGGAGAACAGGATCATCGAGATCACGGACACGGCGATCACCAGCGGTGCGAACACCGCGAAGAACGCGAAGGTGCGGTCGATGACGAGCCCGATCGTGATGTTGCCGAGGAGCCCGCCGACGCCGAACAGCGCCAGCAGCACCACGATGGTCGAGGCGTCCACCTCGGGGATGCGCTCCAACGCGAGACGCACATAGGTGTAGGCGAGGAAGTGTCCGAGCACGACCAGGACGTGGCCCACCATGCCGAGACCGATCCCCGGGCGGCGCAGCGTGTCCACGAGCAGACGCAGGCTCGACGCCCTCTCGGCCGGAACCGAGGGCAGCGCGAAACGCAGGACGACGGCGAGGACGACCATCAGCACACCGGCGATGGCGAAGACCATCCTCCAGTCGACGAGCTCGCTCAGCATGACCCCCAGCGGCACACCCGCCACCGTCGCCAGCGACACCCCCGCCGAGGTGAACATGACACCGCGACCGAGATTCTCCGGTCCCGCGAGCCGTGCCGCGACCGTGATCGACATCGCCCAGAACGCGCTGATCGCCGCGCCCAGCAGGAAGCGCGCCAGCAGCACGATGATCAGGTTCGGGGCGATCGCGACGATGAGGTTCGACACGGCGGCCGCGAGCGCCATCCATACAAGCAGCGACCGCCGGTCGAGCCGCGGGAACATGAGTCCGACGGTCGGAGCGACCACGAGCCCCACCAGCGCGGTGACGGTGACGGTCTGCCCTGCCTGCCCCGGGGTGACCCCGAGCCCGTCGGCCATCTCGGTGAGGACGCCGTTGGGAAGGAACTCGGCCGTGACCAGCAGGAACCCCATCAGCATCAGGACGATCAGTCCGCCGTAGCGGATGCGGACAGCCGCGGACGGCGGCAGGGTGGGGACGGGGGCAGTCGTGGTCATGTTCTCCACACTCGCAGTCCGCGGAGGCCGACGCCCGATCAGGCGTCCGCCGCATCCGACCATTCGTCCGGTCCGGTTCCAGCGGGCTCACTCCGCCTCTGGACACGGTGTGGTCGACGCCCTAGGCTCGACGACGCACCGGGAGGATCCCGGGAAGCCCGAGCGGAAGGAGCCGAAGACATGAACACCGTCTTTGTCGCGCTCCCCGCCGACCACCTTCCCTCCGAGGCCACCCGCTCCTGATCCTGGTGTGGCCTCCTGCTCCCGGAGCCACATCTTGTCTGATCTCTTCGCTTCCTCGGAAGCCGCGTCCTTCGACGCACCATCCTTCGACGCCTCTTCCTTCGACGCCCTCGAGACCGAACTAACCTTCGCCGACGTCGTTCCCGGCGAGGGGCAGCGGTGGACGACGTGGCCGGCGGTCACACCGTCCGAGCGCGGTCCCGAACCCCGGCCCGCGTGGATCGTGACCTCGGCCGGGGCGCTCGACACGGAGCGAGGCATCCTCAAGACCGGCAAGGAAGCCGACGTGTTCCTGCTCGAACGCGCGGTGCCTGGCGACCCGACGCAGCACAGCCTGCTCGCCGCCAAGCGATACCGCAGCGCCGAGCACAGCAGCTTCCACCGCTCGTCGATCTACACGGAGGGCCGCAGCACCCGGAACACCCGCGATACGCGCGCGCTCGCACGGAAGTCGGTCCACGGCCGGGAGGTGGCCGCAGCGCAGTGGTCGTTCGCCGAGTTCGAGGCGCTCTGCCGGATGTGGGAGCTCGGCGCACCCGTGCCGTACCCGGTGCAGGTGAACGGAACCGAGGTGCTGATGGAGTTCCTCGGCACCTCCGACGGCACGGCCGCGCCCCGCCTCGCCCAGGTGCGCAGCGATCGCGCCGAGCTGCAGGACTTCTACGCGCAGACGGTCGACCTGATGCGGGCCTTCGCCGCAGCCGGCTTCGCGCACGGCGACCTGTCGGCATACAACCTGCTCGTGCACGAAGGGCGGGTGCGCGTGATCGACCTGCCGCAGATCGTCGACATCATCGCCAACCCACAGGGCCTCGACCTGCTGCACCGCGACTGCATGAACATCTGCGAGTGGTTCACCCGGCGACGCGTCGACTGCGACCCCGAGGAGCTGTTCGCCGAGCTGCTCGCCGTGCTCTACTGAGCGCCGGATCCCACGCGCGCAGCCAGCAGGGTCACGAGCTCGTAGACCACATGGCTCGCGGCGATGCCGGTCATCTGCGCGTGGTCGTAGGCGGGCGACACCTCGACCACATCCGCCCCGACGATGTTCTGCGAGGTCAGGGCCCGCAGGATCCGCAGCAGCTCGCGGCTCGTCAGCCCGCCCGCCTCGGGGGTGCCGGTGCCGGGCGCGTGGGCGGGGTCGAGCACGTCGATGTCGATCGACACGTACAGCGGCTTGTCGCCGATGCGCTGCAGGATGCGGGCGATGGCGGCCTCGACCCCGTGCTCCTCGATGTATTCGCTCGACACGATCGAGAAGCCGAGGCGCTCGTCGTCCTCCAGGTCCTGCTTGGAGTACAGAGGGCCACGGGTGCCGACATGGCAGCTCGCGGTGAGGTCGATCAGCCCCTCCTCGCTCGCGCGACGGAAGGGAGTGCCGTGCGTGATGGGGGCCCCGAAGTAGGTGTCCCAGGTGTCGAGGTGCGCATCGAAGTGCAGCACAGCCACGGGCCCGTGCTTCGCCGCCACCGCACGCAGCAGTGGCAGAGCGACCGTGTGGTCGCCGCCGATCGTGACGATGCGCTGCACCTGCTCGCCGAGCGCCAGCGCCGCGCGCTCGACCTCGGTCACGGCCTCGGTGAGATCGAACGGGTTGACCGGGATGTCACCGGCGTCCACCACCTGCGAGATCGCGAACGGCGACACGTCCTGGGCGGGATTGTAGGGGCGCAGCAGCCGCGAGGACTCCCGCACGTGCGACGGGCCGAAGCGCGTGCCCGGTCGGTAGCTCACACCGGAGTCGAAGGGGATGCCGACGACGGCGATGTCCGCACGCGGCACGTCTTCGATACGCGGCAGCCGGGCGAAGGTCGCGATGCCGGAGTACCGCGGGTTCACGGAGGCGTCGATGGGGCCGATGTTGTCGGTCATTGCTCGTTCCTGTTCGTCGGGGATGTCGAGGGATTCAGAGCGCACTCTGCGGGATGTGCACCAGCTGCACTCCCCCGTCGGTGATCGCGGCGCGGATGCTCGATGCGATGTCGTCACGGCGTTCCACCCGCCGCCCGGTCGCGCCGAAGGCCGAGGCGAGCGCTGCCCAGTCGGGCTGTACCAGGTCGACGCCGATCGGCTCCATGCCGCGGTCGACCTCGTTCTGACGGATCTCGGCATAGCCGCCGTTGTCGACGCACACGATCGTGATGTCGAGGCGCTGTTCGACCGCCGTCACCAGCTCGTTCACGCAGAACATCAGGGCGCCGTCGCCGATCACGGTCACGACCGGGTGCTCGGTCTGCGCGACTCCGGCACCGATCGCTGCCGGAAGACCGTAGCCGAGGGTGGCGTAGGTCGGGGTGTAGAGCAGGGAGTGCGGATGCGCCGACGACAGCACGCTGCCGAGCGCCATGTAGACGATCTGCGACGAGTCGCCCGCGACGACGGCATCGGCGGGCAGAGCCTCGACGATGATCTCGGCCAGTGCCACCGTGTCGGGGGCGGTCGCGCGCATCTCGGCGTCGATCGCGGTGCGCTCGGCGGTGAGGTCACGCGCCGGGCGTACACCGGCGGGGAGGGCAGTCGACAGCGCGTCCAGAACGGCAGCTGCATCCCCCGTGATCCCGACCGTCGCGGCGAGGTTCTTGTCGCGCTGCGCGAGCGAGATGTCGATGCGGATGACCACGCCTCCGGCTTCGAGCCGCGGCGCCCACAGTTCGGCCTCGCCGAGCTTCGAGCCGACCACGAGCAGCACGTCGGCATCTTCCGCGACCGCGCGGGCCGCGGCGAGACGAAGGTTCGACCCGAGCGAGAGCGGATGCCGCTCGTCGACCACGCCCTTGCCGTTCAGCGTGGTCAGCACCGGGGCTCCGAGACGCTCGGCCAGGAGGGTGACCTCGTGCGCGGCATCCACGGCTCCCCCACCGGCGACGATCACCGGGGTCTTCGCCTCCGCCAACAGCCGGGCCGCTTCGGCGAGCGCAGCCGGCTCGCCCGAGACCCGCGCAGGGACCGGACGCGGCTGCCGCGCCTCGGCGGGAACGTCGGCGGGCGCTTCCAGCACGTCGAGCGGGATCTCGATGTGGACGGGGCGCGGACGGCCGGTGCGGAACAGGTGGAACGCATCGTGCACGGCCTCGACCGCCTCGGCGGCGCTGGTCACCCGCCGCGACCACTCGGCGATCGCGGCGACCATCGCCGAAGCGTCCTTCGTCTCGTGCAGTGTGCCGACGTCGGCGAACTCCGCACCGAGCGGCACTCCCGGCGAGAGCACGATGAGCGGGCGCGACTCGCAGAAGGCCGTGCCGATCGCGCTCATGGCGTTCTGCAGTCCGGGACCGGAGGTCGTGATCACGACTCCGGGGAGGCCGGTCTGCTGCGCCCACCCGTCGGCACCGTAGCCGGAGCCCTGCTCGTGACGGTTCGTCACCGCGCGGATGCCGAGGCCGGCGAGCGGGCGGTAGAGCTCGAGGTTGTGGGTGCCGGGGATACCGAAGATCGCGGTGACCCCGTACGCGCGGATCGTCTCCAGCACGGCCCGCCCGGCGGTGTCGGCGTACTGCTCTGCCGCTGTGGTGTCGCTGCTCATCGGATCATCCTCACACTCGGTGACGACGGACGCCGTCGACCCAGGTCTCCCGCACCGTGATCGCCGAGATCTCCTCGGCGGGAACGGCCAGCGGATCGCCGGAGAGCACCGCGAAATCGGCGTACTTGCCGACTTCGAGCGACCCCAGATCGTCTTCGCGGCCGATCGACACGGCACCTTCGATCGTGTGTGCGCGCAGAGCTGCGAGCGCCGAGACGCGCAGGTCGTCCGGCCCGAGCTTGTGCCCCCGACGCGTGACACGGGTCACGGCCGTCTGGATCGCTTCGAGCGGGATGGGCTCGGCGACCGGGGCATCGGACGAGATCGTGAACGGCACGCCCGCGCGCTCGAACTCGCCCAGCGGGTTGAAGCGCTCGCCCGGAGTGCCGATGGCCTCCTCCACGCCTTCGCCCCAGTTGAAGTAGTGCTGGGTCTGGTTGACCGGACGGATGCCGGAGGCGGCCATCCGCTCGATCTGCTCGGGAGTCGGCAGGCCGCAGTGCTCGATGCGGTGACGGGCGTCGGGATCGGGGTGCTCGGCGAGCGCGGCCTCGATCGCGGACACGACCATCTCGATTGCGGTGGGCGACTGCGCGTGTGTCGCGGTCTGCAACCCCGCGGCGTGCGCTTTGCGGATGAGCCCCTCGTACTCGGCGGGCTCGTGGTACAGCTGGCCGGTGCGGCAGGGATCGCCCACGTAGCCGTCAGGGAAGTATGCGGTCCAGCCGCCCAGCGTGCCGTCGGCGTAGAACTTGATGCCGGCGAAGCTGAGGTGCGCGTTGCCGAACTGTCCGACGAGACCCATCTCGAGCGCCTCGTCGAGCAGGTGCGACAGCAGGTACATCGACACGCGCAGTTCCAGGCGCCCGGCCTCGGCGAGGCGCAGGTACATGTCGAACTCGCGGCGCGTGACCTGGGCGTCGCCGATCGAGGTGACACCACCGGCCAGGAACCGCTGGGTCGCCGCGTCGAGTTGGCGCAGGTGCTCCTCCGGCTCGTCCGCCAGGTGGAAGTTCGGACCGTGGTGGCCGATCTTCACGCCGTGGACGCCGGTGAGGATGTTGCAGGCCGCATCCGACAGCTCCCCGGTGAGCTCACCGTCCGCGTCGCGGAAGAACTCTCCGCCGTCGGGGTTCGGGGTGTCCCGGTCGACACCGTTGGTCGTGAGGGTGTGCGAGTTCACCACACCGCCGTGACCCGAGGCGTTCATGAGGTAGACCTCGCGGTCGGCGGCGACCTCGTCGAGCTCGAACCGGGTGGGGTGGCGCTTCTCGGCGAGGTTGCGCTGCTCGTAGCCGTAGCCGCGCACCGGGCGCCCCTCGGGAAGCTCGGCGGCCGCCGCCTTCAGCAGCGCCACGATCTCGGGGATGCTGCCCGCCTTCTCGGGGCCGCAGTCGACCCAGCTCATCATCTGCCCGAACATGAGCGGATGAGCGTGCGCGTCGACGAAGCCGGGGACGATCACGGCGTCGCCGAGATCGATGCGCTCGGGCGAGAGGCCCACCCCCTCCGCCGCCGCCTCGCACTCGGCGGGGGTGCCGATCGCGAGGATGCGCCCGCGATCGGTCAACATCGCCGTCGCCGTGGTGGCGTCGTCATCCGCGGTATGGATGGCGTGCGCGGTCAGGAGGAGGGGAGCCGTCTGAGCCGAGCGGTCGAAGGGGGTGAGCTTTCTCATGGGGAACCTGTTCGCGGTCGTGACGGACGGAGGAAGGCGGGCTGTCGGGGACGCTCTGGCGTCAGGGCTGTCGAGGACGCTCCGGCGTCAGGGCAGCCGGTTCGCCGTGGTGTCCGTACGCGCGGTGAAGGACGCCGTCACAGGAGCCTCGTCGGAGTGCTGCGGCGCGAGGCGGGTGCAGATTCCGGCGATGAGGGCCATGCCGATGAACATCGCGATCACCGACCAGATGCTGCCCGTCCAGGCGATCAGCTGCGTCGCGAACCACGGCGAGAATCCGGCCCAGACCGCTGCGCCGACACCGTAGGAGAGGGCGATCGAGGTGTAGCGGGCCTGCGGGCGGAACATCTGCGAGAGCAGGGCGGCGATCGGTGCGTAGGTGGCGCTCATCGCGATGCGCACCAGCGAGGCGAACAGGAAGATGAGCGGTTCGATGCGTCCGGGCAGGATCAGCAGGAACGGCACGAAGGTGAGCACCGAGGTGATCAGACCGATGTACATGACGTTCTTCCGCCCCCACTTGTCGCCCAGCCAGGCGACGGGGAGGGTCACGACGAACTCCACGAAGGAGGCGATCGTCATGGCATCGAGGATGACCTGCTCGCTGATCGCGACCGCGTCGCCGGTGGCATAGGCCGTGGCGAAGGTGGTGGCCAGGTAGTAACCGCCGGTCGAGATGGGCAGGATGCCGATGCCGAGCAGGATCGGGCGCCAGTTGGTGCGCAGCGCGAAGGCCAGCGGCATCGACTGCTTGCGGCCCTCGACCTTCGCCTCGAAGACCGGAGTCTCCTCGACGCGATAACGGACCCAGAAGCCGACGCCGACCAGCACGATCGACAGCAGGAACGGGATGCGCCAGCCACCGTTGATGATGAAGTCGTCGCCCATACGGGTCATGATCGCGAAGATGCCCGATGCCAGCAGCGCACCGGCCGGGTTGCCGAGCTGCGTGAAACCGCCGTAGAAGGTCTTCGACTTCTCGGGGGCGTGCTCGACGCTCATGAGCACCGCGCCACCCCACTCGCCGCCGACCGCGAGGCCCTGCACGGCACGGAGCAGGATCAGGAGGATCGGGGCGAGGATGCCGATGTTCTCGTAGGTGGGCAGGCAGCCCACGAGCACCGTGGCCGCGCCCATCATCACCAGCGTGATGACGAGCGACGTGCGTCGGCCGAGCTTGTCGCCGATGTGACCGAAGATGATGCCACCGAGGGGCCGGACGAGGAAGGCGACCGCGAAGGTCGCGAAGGCGGCTGCGGTCTCGGCCAGCCGGTCTCCGCTCGGGAAGAACAGTGGACCGAAGACGAGCGCCGCGGCGGTGGCGTAGACGTAGAAGTCGTACCACTCGATGGTGGTACCGACGAAGGCGGCGATGCCGGCGCGGCGCGCCCGGCTGTGGGTGCCGCTGGTGGGGGTAGTGGTCATGGGGGTGCCCGCTCCTTTGCGGAAGATGTCGGATAGCGAAGGATGCTACGGAGGTGCGGGCCCGTCGGCAAGGGCAGAACTCCAGCGATAACGGGGATTCACTGGATATATGATCGCGCATCTGTGCAATGCGCGCCTTCCCGACGGCGATCACCTCTCCTACACTGAACTTGCGCACGGCGAAGCGTGCGATCGCAGGAAACTGACGAAATGGGCGGAACCATGGATTTCGACGCCGAACTCATCCGCGCGCTGCAGGAAGACGGCCGGGCGAGCATCCTCTCCCTCGCCGAGCGGCTCGGGCAGTCCAGAGCCGCTGTCGCCGCGCGACTGCGCACGATGCTCGCCGACCGCACCGTGCGTGTCGTCGCCGCTGTCGACCCCGTGTTCCTCGGCCAGCACGTCCTCGCCCACGTCTCGATCCGCACCGATGGATCGGTCGAGCTCGTGGCGGAGCACCTGCGCGACATGAGCGAGACCGTGCTGGTGTCGGCGGTCGGCGGCGCGCACGACGTGGTCACCGAAGTGCGCGTGGGGTCGATGTCGGAGCTGCACGACCTGCTGGCCCTGATCCGAGCGATCGACGGGGTGCTCGACATCAGCACGATCATCTATTCGACCGTGATCAAGGGCTTCTTCGTCTCGGAGTATCACGGCGGCGTCACCCTCGACGCGATCGACGAGGCGCTGATCGAGCAGCTGCAGGCCGACGGGCGCAAGAGCTTCCGCGCGCTCGGCGAAGAGGTGCGCCTCTCCCCCTCGGCCGTCGCGACCAGGGTGCAGCGGCTGATCGATGCCGGCGTGATCAAGATCAGCGCGGTCGAGGCGCGCGGACTCGCGCACCGGCAGTTGTCGATGGGGGTGGGCATGACCCTCGGAGACGACGACGACGCCGTGATCGACGAGCTGCGTCGCGGCCGTGGGGTGGACTTCGCCGCGCGCACGCTCGGCCGCTTCGACGCGGTCGCCACTCTGGTCGAGCCTTCGGCCGGCGCGCTCTACGCCAGCCTGGAACGCCTGCGTGCGCTGCCCGGAGTGACGCGCATCGAGGCCTGGCTGCACCTCGCCGTGCTGAAGGAGGACTACGCCCGCACGCTGCGTCCACTGCGGACGGACTGAGGCGCGGCCCCTGCGTCAAGGGGATGGAGGACGCGGCCCGACAGGGGCAGGCTGCCCGCATGAGCAGCGAGGAGTCTTCCGCGACGGAGTCCGGTCCCGAGCGCACGGCGGACGGGCACCACATCGTCGTGAACGGGCGACGCTGGCGTGCGAGCGATCCGTCGATCCCCGACACGCTGCGACAGGAACTGGTGGATGAGCTCATGGCCGCGCGGCGAGCGGTGAAGACCTCGGACGACGATGCCCGTCGCCGGGTGCACGACGCCAAGACCGCACTCGGCGAGCGCGGAGCCCCATGGTGGGAGGACCCAGAGCCGGAAGCCGCGGACGATCGGATCGCTGCCACCATCCGAACCCTCACCCGCAAGCGCTCGGAGTCATCGATCTGTCCGAGCGACGTGGCCCGCGCCATCGGCGGGGAGTCCTGGCGTTCACGGATGCCCGACGTCCGACGCGTGGCCGCGGCCCTGGCGGAGAGCGGAGAGATCGTCGTAACGCAGAAGGGGGAGGCCGTCGGGATCGACGAGGCCCGTGGTCCGGTCCGCATCCGCCGCGGGCCGGCCCTCTGACGAGCCCCACCACCACGTTTCCGCGCCGCACCGCGCGGCGCGCCGTCACCGGGCGTTCACCCGGCACCGCCAGACTTCGAGAATGAGCGAAACCGAGGGGCACAGCGCCGTGCCCGAGCCCGTGGCGACCGCGAACAGCGGCGCCGTGGCCGTCGTCGGCCTGGACCTGCGCGGCGAGACGCCCGCCCCGAAGAAGCAGGTCTACTCGTGGGCGCTGTGGGACTGGGCGACGCAGCCGTTCAACACCGTCATCCTCACGTTCGTGTTCACGGCGCTCTATCTCGTGGGCGAGGGCTTCCTCCCGCCCGAGGTCGCGTCGCTCGACGTGGACGATCCGGTCCGGCTCGCCGCGGAGGCAGACCTCGCGTCCGGTCTCGGTCTGGGCTCGACGATCGCGGCGTTCGGCATCCTGCTGCTCGCGCCCGTCCTCGGCCAGCGCGCGGATGCGGCGGGGCGTCAGAAGCTCTGGCTCGGGATCGGCACCGGCGCGCTGATCCTGTGCATGCTCGGCCTCTGGTTCGTCGAGCCGATGCCAAGCCTGTTCTGGCTGGGCGTCGCCCTGATCTCGGCCGCGACGGTTTTCCAGGAGATCGCGGCGGTGAACTCCAACGCGATGCTCATCGGCATCGCGAACCCGAAGAACGTCGGTCGCATCTCCGGCCTCGGCTGGGGCTTCGGCTACCTCGGCGGCATCATCGCGCTCGTGATCGTGGTCGTGCTCGACACCTTCGACTGGTTCGGCATGTCGACCGACAACGGGCTGGCCTACCGGCTGATCGCCGTCGGATGCGCCGTCTGGGCGATCATCTTCAGCATCCCGATCTTCCTGAACGTGCCGGAGCCGTCACTCGGCCGTCCGGAGCGCAAGGTCGGCTTCTTCGCCTCGTATCCGCTGCTGGTGAAGGACGTCGCAGGTCTCTACCGCAACGAGGAGACGCGGCCCACCTTCTGGTATCTGCTGGCGAGCGCGGTCTTCCGTGACGGGCTGGGAGGCGTCTTCGCGTTCGGCGCCATCATCGGCACCGCGGTGTTCAAGTTCGGCGCGCAGGACATCATCATCTTCGGCATCGCCGCGAACCTGATCGCCGGCATCTCGACCATCGCCGCCGGCCGGCTGGACGACCGGCTCGGGCCGAAGCGGATCATCCTCGCCTCGATCGGGTCGATGATCGTCGCGGGTCTCGCCGTGTTCTTCCTCCGTGACGCCGGCGTGATGGTGTTCTGGGTCGGCGGTCTGATCCTGTGCGCCTTCGTGGGCCCCGCCCAGGCTGCCGCCCGATCCTTCCTCGCCAGAGTGACGCCGGCCGGACGCGAGGGCGAGATCTTCGGTCTCTACGCCACGACCGGGCGCGCGGCGAGCTGGATGGCGTCAGGCGCCTGGACCGTGCTGATCGTGCTGACGAGCCAGACCGCCTACGGAATCCTGGGCATCGTTGTCGTGCTGATCGCCGGCTTCCTGCTCCTGCTCCCCGTCAAGGCTCCACGCTGAGAGAGTACTGCGGAGACCGTGAGCCACGGGGCGGGAGTAGCCTGACCGCGTGACTGTGATCCTCGCCTTCCTGGCCAACATCCTCGTCGCGATCGCGAAGACCGTCGCCGCGATCATCACCTCGTCGGCGTCGATGGTGGCCGAGGCGGCGCACTCGTGGGCCGACGCGGGGAACGAGGTGTTCCTCCTCATCGCCGACCGCCGAGGGGCGAAGGCCAAGGATGCGCGGCATCCGCTCGGCTACGGTCGCAACGCCTTCGTGTGGTCGCTGATCGCTGCATTCGGGATCTTCACCGCCGGTTCGATCGTGTCGATCATGCACGGCATCCAGGAACTGTCCGACACCGGCCCTGTCGAGAGCCCGACCGTGGCGTACATCGTGCTGGGTGTCTCGTTCGTGCTCGAGGGCGCATCGTTCACGCAGGCGATGGTGAAATCCCGCCGCCTCGCGAAGGAGCGCGGCTCGTCGACCTGGGACTTCGTGCTGGAGACGAGCGACACCACACTGCGCGCCGTGTTCTTCGAGGACTCCGCCGCACTCATCGGACTCGTGCTCGCCGGCGGAGCGATCCTCCTCCACCAGATCACGGGCGTCGCCGCCTGGGATGCCATCGGCTCGATCCTCGTCGGTGTCCTGCTCGGGGTGGTGGCGATCATCCTGATCCGGCGGAACATCGCCTTCCTCGTGGGCGCGACCGCCGCACCGGAACTGCGCGCGCGGGTGGGGAGCGCCCTGCTGGGCCTGCCGCAGGTCGAGCGGGTGACCTACCTGCACATCGAGTACGTCGGTCCGAATCGACTCTTCATCGTGGCGGAGGTCGACCTCGCCGGCGATGCGCGCGAGCACGACGTGGCGCGGCAGCTGCGAGACCTGGAGCAGCGGATCGAGCAGCACGACGCGGTCGAGACCGCTGTGCTGTCCCTATCGGTAGACGACAAGCCGTCGGTGGGATTCGCGTCGGCCTGAGCCTGCGGACTCGGCGGACCCCGACATCACCTGCGCGGACATCGAGCCGCTCGCAGCGCCGATCACCGCGGGCTTCGCTTTCTCGCCCGACGACTCCTGGGAAGACACCTCCGGCACCACCTGTGTCTGGATCAACGACGCGGTGGCCTCCGCGTCCACCGCTCTCGAGGACTACGCCTCCCTCGCGGTAGGCATCGATGAGACGACCTGGAGCACGGACGAGCTGAGCACGCTCCAGGGGGCGATCGACGATCCGCGCGCTGCAGCTCTCGATGGACGGGTGCTGCTGCTGGGCGAGGGTGACAATCTCGGCGAGGTGGGTTCGGTTCAGCTGCTCTCCCCTCGCGGCACGGCGACGATCGTGGCCACCGGCATGCTGCTCTCGGCATCAGCCGACACGGCGATCCCGGTGGATTCCGTCATCGACGTCGCCGCCGACGTCGCGGGCCTCCGCCGCTAAATCCGCCGCTAACTCAGCCGCTAACGCCGCCGCTTCAAGGCTCCCCTCAGCGCTGCCAGTTGTCAGCGAGCTTGTTGAGCAGTCTGGCGAGCTCGACGCGTTCCTCCTCGGTGAACGAGGTCAGCGCGGTCGTCAGCATCTCGCGACGCTCGCCGCGCATGCCGCGGGCGAGGCGGCGTCCTTCGTCGGTCAGCGCGATGCGGGTGCGCCGCGCGTCGTCGGGGTCGGCTTCGCGGCGCACGAATCCGCGTTCGACCCCCTGCTGGACGAGCCGTGAGGCGCGGGGCTGGTCGACACCGATCGCCGCGCCGAGGTCACTGACACTGAGTGGGGCGGACGCGGCGGCGAGCGCCTCGAGCATCCGCATGCGGGCGGGGCCGCCGAGGCGCCCCGAGGGGTCGGCCATCCACGGGGGCATCCCAGGGTGACCGCGGTGATGGGCGAAGTGGTCGTGCGGATCGTCGCCACCGTGCCCCTCGCCGGGGCCGCCGTGCGGGCCGTCCTGCCACGCGTGGGGGCCGCCGTGACCGCGACCACCTCTTCCCCCCGGGCCGCGCTCGCCGGGACGCCGTCCGCGCAGACGGGACAGCGCCTGCGCGATGGCTTCGGCGGGATCGTTCGGTTCGGTGGCCATGGCTCGATTTTACATGCGACTTGACATGCATCAGAACTTCATGTCACACTACATGTACATGCACTGTGACATACACATGCACATTGACAACTACGTCACTCCGACAAAAGGACTTCTCATGAACACCTCTGAACCACAGAACATCTCTGAACCACAGAACACCTCCCGCCCCTTCGGTTACTGGCTGAAGGCCGCCGACCGCCTGATGGCGGCCGAGTTCGCCGCCGCTTTCGACGGCGAACACGCGAGTCGTCGCGACTGGCGCATCCTCAACATCGTCGACGGCACCGTCCCGTCCGACCGCCCACTGAACGGCCACAAGCTGCATCGGCTCGTCGAGCGCGGCTGGGTCTCTCCCGAGGGCGACGGCTGGGCGATCACCGACGACGGTCGCGCCGCGAAGGATCGCCTCGGCGCCATCGTCGACGACATCCGCACCAAGGTGGAGGAAGCCGTCTCCCCTGAGGACATGGCCACCACGCTCGCCTCGCTCGAGAAGATCGCCCGCGCGTTCGGATGGGACGAGGAGACCCCTCTTCCCCGCGGACGCCGTCACGGCTTCGGCGAACCCCGCCACGGTCGCGGATTCGGCCACAGCTTCGGACGACCCTTCGGACGCGGCTTCGGTCGTGGCTTCGGCGCGGGAGTCGAGCGGGGCTTCGAACACGACCGGGAGCACGGTTTCGACCGCGAACACGCATGCGAGCACGGGCACGCGCACAGCCGCGAGCACGGTCACGGCGAGCACGGTCACGGCGAGCACGGTCACGGACGCGGTCGTGGACACGGTCCGCACCGTGCGGCGCGGATCGCCCAGCACGCCTTCGAGCGCGGTTTCGATGCGGGATTCACCCGCGGGCGCGACGCCTGATCCCCCCCGCAACACTGCGAGACGCCTCACCCGACACTCGGGTGGGGCGTTTCGCGTTCTCAGCGCCCGAGAGTCAGAGGTCGAGCAGCAGCAGGGCCGACTCGGTCGCCCCGGCGGCACGCAGCCGCGCTCGCATCGCGGCGGCGGCGATCGCGTACGGCCGGGCGTCATCGAGCAGCAGGGAGCGCGAGTTGGCCTCTTCGTTCAGGGCGACGAGCTCGAACGCGAGCACCTCGGGGTCGGCCTCGACCTCTCCGGCATCCACGGCGTGACGCAGCTGGGCCTCCACATAGCCGTACCAGTCGACCAGCGCCGACCGCACCGCATCGCTCACCGGTCCGGACTTCGAGTCGACGTCGGCGGCCGTCGCCGCGAAGAAGCATCCGCCGGTGAACACCCGGTCCCGCGAGTACGACAGCGAGTTGTGCAGCAGCGCGGCGAGACGGTGCAGCCCGCGCGGATGGACTCGCGCCGGCTCGACGATCCGCGCCGTGAAGATCTCGCGGGCGGCGGCGACGGTTGCGAGCTGCAGCCCCTCCTTGCTCTGGAACAGCGTGGCGATGCTGCTCTTGCTCGACCCCGAGGCCTCAGCCAGCCGTCCGATACTCAGTCCGTCGAGCCCTTCGACCGATGCGAGGTCGGTCGCGCTCTGCAGCACGATGCGGCGCGAGGCATCACCACGGGCCCTCCGCCCATCCAGAACAGCGCTCTCGGTCACACACCTAGTATACGAACGATCGTTCGCCTACTATACGTATGATCGTTCGTATTGTTCCGGCGAAGGAGCCTCCATGCCGTCCGTGCCCGCGTTGCTCGCCCGCAGCATCCCGCTCGCCGCCGCTGTCTCGCCGACGCTCGCCGGCGACATCGCCTATCGACTGTTCTTCACGACGTCGCCGCGGATGCGGGTGAGTGAAGCGGACGCTCCCACGCACGCCGATGCCCGACGGGGCCGGCTCACGGTACGCGGTCAGGAGGTCGTCACCTACGAATGGGGCACCGGACCTCACACCGCGCTGCTCCTGCACGGCTGGCGAGGGCGAGCCTCGCAATTCGCGCCACTGGTGCGGGAACTGCGCTCCGAGGGGTTCCGGGTGATCGCGTTCGACGCTCCTGCGCACGGCTCATCGTCCGGGCGGATCACCGACATCCGCGACTGGATCGACGCGGCCGAGCAGCTGCAGGCCGAGCACGGGCCGTTCGTGGTGATCGTCGGCCACTCGTTCGGGGCGCTGGCGGCGCTGACCGCAGCCCGTTCGACCGTTCCGGTTCCGGCCGTCGCCGTGATCGCCGGCGCCGCCGCCCCCGACGCCTTCCTCGCACAGTTCGCCACAGACCTGCACCTCGACGCCGCGACGACCGCCCGTCTGTCGGAGCGATTCCGCAGGAGGTTGCACATGGATCAGTCCGCCGTCACCGCACGATACGACGCCGTGAAGCGCCCTCTCCCCGCCGACACCGCCCTGCTCGTGGTGCACGACCGCGGCGACCGGAGGATGCCCGACCACGATTCGCTCCGTCTGCACGACGCCCACGGCGCACGGTCGCGTCTGGTGCGCACAGAGGGCCAGGGACACACGAGGGTGCTGTCGGCGGATGCGACGCTCGATGCCGTCATCGCGCTGACGGCCTCTCCGCACGTGCGGTGACCCGGGGTAACCTGACCTCGTGATCACCTGCGTCGTGACGTACACGATCGATCCGGACAAGATCGACGCCTTCGAAGAGTTCGCGCGCGCCTGGATGCGGCTGGTCGATGATCACGGCGGCAGACATCACGGCTACTTCCTTCCCTCCGAGGGAGCGAGCGATCAGGCCCTGGCACTGTTCACCTTCCCGTCGCTCGCTGACTACGAGGTGTACCGGAAGGGCTTCGGGGTCGATCCGCAGTTCATCGAGGCGGACCGTATCCGCGACGAGAGCGGGTGCGTGCTGCGCTACGAACGCACCTTCATGCGACCGCTGCTGCCGACAGACCTCGATCCGGAGGACTGACGGCGCCCGAACGGCTTGCGCCCGCCGTCAGATGCGGCGCGGTCCTGGACCGTCCGTTGCGAGTGCATCCTCGGGGTTGAGCAGTCGGCACGCCTTGAGGGAGAGGCACCCGCAGCCGATGCACCCCGTGAGCTCGCGGCGCAGATGCTCGAGCTGTGTGCGCCGGAGGTCGAGCTGTGCGCGCCAGAGCTTCGCCACCCGCTGCCAGTCCCGCTGCGATGGCGGCTCGTCCACCGGGAGGCTCTGGAACACCTCGTGCACATCGGTGAGCGGGATGCCCAGCCGCTTGGCGACGACGATCAGGGAGATCCGACGCAGCATGTGGCGCCGGTAGCGGCGCTGGTTGCCCGAGGTCCGTGTCGAGGCGATGAGGCCGAGCTGCTCGTAGAAGTGCAGCGCTGTCGCGGGAACGCCGGAGCGTCGCACGACTTCGCCGATCGCCAGCAGATCGTCGGGCTCCAAAGACATCATCGCCTCCTCTTGACCTCGAGTTTACTCGAGGTATTAGCGTGACGAACGGCCGCCGAGACACGGCGCCGCCGGGCGGCTCTCCCGCCCCATCGACGCCACGAAGGGCACCCCCGATGACCCAGACTCCGCAACGCACCGCCCCCGCCGGCAGCTGGCGCGAACTCCTCGGCCGCCGCTACGCACCGACCGCCGCCGTGCTCGCAGGCGGTGTGCTCCTCGAAGCGAGCAACGTCTACCTCACGACCAGCCTGCTCCCCACGATCGTGGGAGACATCGGCGGGGCGGAGTTCTACGCCTGGACGATGATGACCTTCCTGTTGGCCTCCGTGGTGAGCTCGATGATGGTCAGCCGTGTTCTCACCCAGCAGGGCGCCGTCCGGGCGTACCTGCTCGCCCTCGGCCTGTTCGCTCTCGGGTCGCTGCTCTGCGCCGCGAGTCCGTGGATGTGGGCCTTGCTCGCCGGGCGGGCGGTGCAGGGCCTCGGAGGCGGACTTCTCGCCGGACTCGGCTACGCGCTCATCCAGCGCGCACTCCCCGAGCGGCTCTGGGCGCGGGGCGCGGCGCTCGTCTCGGCGATGTGGGGCGTCGGCAACATCGTCGGCCCCGTCGTGGGCGGCATCTTCGCGCAGCTCGATGCCTGGCGGGTGACCTTCGTGGGACTGGCCGTGGTCTCCGCGCTGATCGGCATCGTCGTGGTCCGCGCACTGCCGCGGACCGCTCGCACGCGGTCGAGCGAGTCACTCCCCTGGGGCTCGCTCCTGCTGCTGGCCGGCGGGGTCGCCGCCGTGGGCATCGCGAGCGTCGTCCCCAGCGGCCTCGGCACCGGGGTCGCCATCACCGTCGGTGTCGTTCTCGGTGCCTGGTTCCTGCGCCACGAGCGTCGCGGTCGCACCGGCATCCTGCCGCGCGTCACCTTCGCGCACGGATCATCGCTCGGGTGGGTCTACGTCACGGTCGCCGTGCTGGCCTTCGCGATCGGCACCGAGGCATTCATCCCGCTGTTCGGGCAGGAGATCGGCGGGCTCGCCCCGTTCGTCGCCGGGCTCCTCGGCGCAGCCTTGTCCCTCGGATGGTCGGTGACACAGGTGTTCAGCGCGAACGCGATGGGCATCCGGTCCCGGCGCACGCTCATCACCCTCGGTCCGCTCGTGGTCGCCGCCGGGCTGACCGCCTACGGCCTGCTCCAGCACGAGGGCCCCTCCGTCCTCGTCATCGCCCTGTGGTTCATCGCACTGTTCCTCGCCGGAGCCGGCATCGGCATCGGCTTCCCCCACCTGACCGTGGCGGCGCTCGGCAGCACCTCGGGCGAAGAGGAGGGCGCCAAGGCCGCCGCGGCCGTCAACACCGTCTTCATCATCGCGAGTGCGTTCAGCTCGGCGATGGCCGGCGTGCTCGTGAACCTCGCCATGCCCGACGTCGTCGATGCCGCCCGACTGCTCATGCTCGCGTTCGCGGCCGTCACGGCGCTCGGAGTCTTCGTCGCCCGCGGCGCGAGCTGGGGCATCGGCCTCTCCTCGACGGACGACGACCCACCCCTCGCTCCCACTCCCGCCACCGAACCCGCCACCGACTGAACGAGAGAGACATAAAGGATGAACGTGGATGAGAACCCGAGGACGCCCGTCACCGTCATCGGCCTCGGCGAGATGGGAACAGCCATAGCGAGGACGCTCGTCGGACGCGGCCACCCGACCACCGTGTGGAACCGCACCGGGAGCAGAGCGGCACCGTTGGCTGCGCTCGGTGCCGATGTCGCCCGGACGGCCGCCGATGCGGTGGCCGCGAGCCCGCTCGTGATCGTGTGCCTGCTCGACGGCACCGCCGTGGAGGCGGTCTTCGAGACGATCGCCGGGGCGGCACGAGGAAAGGTGATCGTGAACGTCACCAGTGGCTCTCCTGCCCAGGCCAGAGCCGCCGGGGAGTGGGCGCAGACGCACGGCGCGCGATATGTCGACGGCGGGATCATGGGCGACCCCGCCGCCGTGGGGTCGCCCGAGGTGCTCCTCTCCTTCAGCGGAGATCGCGTCGGCTTCGACACGCACCGCGGGGCGCTGGAGGGCCTCGGCACCGTCGGATACCACGGAGAGGATGCGGGCCACGCGGCCGTCGAGTTCCTCGCTCAGGTGGCGGTCGGCTACGAGTTCCTGATCGGACTGCTGCATACGTTCGCACTGATCACGGCCGAGGGGGCCGATGTCGTGGGGTTCGCGGAGCGCGTCGCGGGGACCGTCGAGGGATATGTGCCGCTGGTGAAGAGCTTCGGCGAGGCCGTGGCCGCAGGAGAGTACGGGCCCGACCTGGGTTCGTTGCACGTGCAGAGAGCACTCATGGACGACCTCGTCAGCCATCGCGAAGCGCTCGGCATAGACACGGTGCGCATGCGGGAGATCAGGCGGCTGATGGATCGCCGGATCTCCGACGGCCACGGCGACCAGGGGTTCTCCAGCCTGTTCGAGGTGCTGAACGACGAGCGGCCCCACCGCGACGAGGCGGAAGACGAGTGACCCGCCGGAGGGCGATCAATCGGTCGCGACAGCGACCCGGCGGGTGAGGTCGAGGAACACGGCACGCTCGTCTGCGGTCAGCGGCGCCAGGAACTGCTCCTGGGCCTGATCGACCACCGCATCGAGCCGGGCGAGCTCGGCGCGGCCTGCTGCGGTGAGGCTGACGACGTTGCGGCGGCGGTCGGACGGATGAGGGGCACGCGCGACGAACCCGCCCTCTTCCAGCACGACCAGTGCCACCGAGACGTCGCTGCGGTCGAGTTCGGTCGCGCGTCCGAGGTCGGCCTGACTGATCGGGCCCGCCTCTTCCACTGCCGCGAGCAGGCGGTAGTGGTACGCGCGAGCGCCCACGTCGGCAAAGAGTTCCTGCAGAAGCGCGTGGGAGCGCAGGTGCGCCCGACTGACCCACCACGTCGCCCTGTGTTCGAGTCGATCCATGAACCGATGCTACTCGTTGGTATCACCAATGATGTGCTACCGTTGGCCGCACCAACGATATGGAGCCCTCATGATCCCTTTCGGCCCGCAGCTCATCGGCCAGACGGAGAAGGCGCTGAACGCCCTCCTGCTCACCCTGCTCTTCCCCCACGCCCTGTCGGAACGGGAATGGGTGACACTGCGCCTCGTCTCCCAGTTCGAGGGAGAGGGCAGCGTGGACAGGTTCGTCGCTGACCGTCTACACGACCCCGACTCCGCGCTCTTCCTCCGCGCCCTCCAGGAGCGGGGACTCGTCGAGGGTTCTCACCTCAGCCCCACGGGCACGACACTGGTGGCCGAGATCAGCCGCGAGATCGCACGCGTCGCCGGCCCCATCTGGGACGAGGTCGATCACGACGACGCGCTCGCCGCCACACGAGCACTGAACCACATCCTGGAGAAGACCCGGCTGCTCCTACGCGCCTCGGCAGTCTGACCCGGCGACGGAGGCGGTCGGGAGTCGGACGTAGGCTGGATCAGTGGCGGATTCGCGGGGAAGGGTGTGGACCGGCGTTCTGCGCGTCGAGCCGCACCGCGGCGACCACCGGGTGGCGTTGCGCGCCGCGGTCAGCGTGGCCGTCCCCCTACTCGTGCTCTGGGCACTGGGACGCCTCGACCTCAGCATCTACGCCAGCTTCGGCGCCTTCGCCGCCCTCTACGGGCGGCACGACGTGTTCCGCGACCGCATCCGCATGCAGGCGAGCGCCGGTGGCGTGATCCTCGCCTCGATGCTCGTCGGCACGGCACTGTCGGTCCTCGCCGCCCCGGCCCCGGCCAGCATCCTCGTGGTCGCGGTCATCGCGTCGGCCGTCACCCTGCTCGCCTACACGATGCGGTGGCACCCGCCGGGGCCGCTGTTCCCGGTGTTCGCGGTCGGAGCCTGCGCGACGATCCCCGCCTCAGCCGCCTCCTTCGGGGACGTGCTGCTGGTCGGTGGACCGAGCGTGCTGTTCGGCCTGGCCATCACCGCCCTCATCGGCATCCTCACCCGCAGCACCGACGACGTGCCGCCGAAGACCCTGCAGCCCGTCGGCCCGATCGCGGGCGAGATGGCCGCGTCGGTCGGAGTCGCGATCCTGGGCGCGGGCTTCGCCGGGCTGCTGATCATGGACTCGCACTGGTACTGGGCGGCGGTCGGCGCGGTGGCCGCCGTGAGCGGACCTCAGCTCAACGCCCGCGTGATCCGCGGCATCCAGCGCCTTGTCGGCACGTTGCTCGGAGTGCTCGTCGCCGCCGGCATCCTCGCCATCGACCTGCCCCCACTCGCCGTGATCGCCCTCGTGGTCGTGCTGCAGGCCGCCGCCGAGCTGTTCGTCGGCCGCAACTACGGCATCGCGATGATCTTCATCACCCCGCTTGCCCTGCTCATGGTGCACCTGGCCGCACCCACGCCCGTCGACATGCTGCTGCAGGACCGCGCGATCGAGACCGTGATCGGGGTGGCCGTCGGCACGGTCGTCGCCGTCGCCTCGGCAGCACTTCGACGCAGGACGGCCCCGAAACGCTCCTGAGCTCAGCAGGTCACAGGAGCGGAACGCCTGAGATCGACGACGCTGCGACGTCGGCGCCCGCGAACGGGAAGCTGGTGGTGTTCAGCAGGTACACGCCCACGACGATCGCGGCGACGAGGAGCAGGAACAGGAACGCGAAGATCACGATGGTGAGCACGCGGTAGCCACCCGACGTCGGCACCTCGGGTGCGACGGACGGCAGCGCCCAGTCATCGGCCACCGCGGCGGGCGGCTCCCCCTCGAGGATGGCGGGAGTTGGACGGGCACGGTCGCCGCGCCGCGTCGCGGGCGGAGGCGGCGGGATCACCGTGTCGGCGGACGGGAGGTCAGACGGCGGCGGGGTCAGCAGCCCGTCCGGGATCGGGATCTCGGGCGGAGGCGGCGGGATCACGACGTCGGCGGGCGGGATCAGCGACTCGTCCGGAAGATCGAGCCCTTCCGACGAGCGCGGCTCCTCCAGGGAGGGCGTCTGCTCCGGGATGACGGGCTCTTCCGGCTGGGTACCGCTCGCGTCGGTCATCTCAGCCTCCGACTGCTCCGACGTCGGTGGTGCCGACATCCGTCCGATGGAAGTTCTGGAACGAGCGGGAGGCCGTCGGTCCGCGCTGCCCCTGGTAGCGGTTGCCGTAGGGGCCGGATCCGTAGGGGTTCTCGGCGGGAGAGGTGAGCCGGAAGAAGCACAGCTGACCGATCTTCATGCCCGGCCACAGCTTGATCGGCAGGGTCGCGACGTTCGCGAGTTCGAGCGTGACGTGCCCCGTGAAGCCGGGATCGATGAAACCCGCGGTCGAGTGCGTGATGAGTCCGAGGCGTCCGAGCGACGACTTGCCCTCAAGACGTGCCGCGATGTCGTCGGGCAGCGTGACCTGCTCGAACGTCGCCCCGAGCGCGAACTCGCCGGGGTGCAGGATGAACGGCTCGTCGGGGTCGACCTCGATCAGGCGCGTGAGCTCCGGCTGGTCGACCGACGGATCGATGAACGGATACTTGTGGTTGTCGAACAGGCGGAAGTACCGGTCCAGACGCACGTCGATGCTCGACGGCTGGATCATCCCGTCTTCACGCGGGTCGAGGCCGATGCGGCCGGATGCGAGTTCTGCCTTGATGTCGCGGTCGCTGAGAAGCACGGCACCAGCCTAGTTGCCAGGGGCTTCCGACGCCGTGCCTGCTTTGGCCAAAGGGCACCGGACGGGTAGGCTGGCGTTCGCCCGCTCCTCGGATGCGGGTACGGGGCTGTAGTTCAATGGTAGAACTTCTGCTTCCCAAGCAGACAGCGCGGGTTCGATTCCCGTCAGCCCCTCCACGTGTGACTTACCGAGCTCTCCCCGCCGAAGGGTCCGTGACCGAGCCGCGTCAGGAGAAGAGCTGGCGGAGCGCTTCGAGGTCGCCGGAATCGACCACCTTCTGGACGGCGTCGATGGTCTCTTGGGTCGCGAACATGCCCTTGAGCGTGCCGTTCCAGATCGCCCGCACGGTGTCCACGTCACCGGCATCGACCGCCGCGCCCGCGGACTCGATGGCCTGCTGGTAAGGAATCTGCTGGAACCCACCGGGGGCGTCATGAGGGTTGTAGTACGGCACCCAGGGAAGATCGGGGTCGGGCGTGAGCCAGAGCACCTGCCCAGGGTGGATATCCCGCCGGTGGTTCATCGAGCCGAGGTTCGGGTACGCGCAGAGCCGTTCAGCGACCACGGCTTCGACGTCGCCGGGCTCGACGGTATACGTCACCGGGGTGCCGTCCTCATCGACTGTCACCTCGCCCCGCGCGAACTCGCGCGCGCCGAGATCACGGAGCGTTCCGTGTCGCTCCCAATACAGACCGTCGCCGTCGCTGTAGACCTCTGACATGCCGGAGCATCTTTCCGGTTCCGTCGGTTTCGGCGTCGAGGCAGCCTCGGCCGCCGTCCGGAGGTCGACCGCGGGAGCGGATGCCTCGGGCGTCTGGACTGCCACCGGCGAGGTGCACCCGACGAGCACTGCGGCGGTCACACCGATCACGACGAGCGCGGGGGCGACCTTCTGCGTGCCGGACATGACGCCATACTGGCAGATCGTTTTCCCGTTCTCGATGCCTGGGCGGCCGCGGAAAAGCATCCCATCCGAATCGTCATCGGTTCCGAACAGAGACAGGAAGGGCGATTTCGTGCGCCCTCCGCGCCGTCCGCACGACCGAGAGAAGCCCCGATGATCGAATCGTCGACACCACCGCTCGCCGCCCTCGACGGCCACCGCAACGTCACCGACCTGCTGGCTGCGCGGGCCGCCGCCGCCCCGGACCATGTGGCGTTCGAGGTCGAGGACGCGTCGACGGGCTCCTGGCGGCCGATCACCACCCGAGCGTTCGAGGACGAGGTGCGCGCTCTGGCGAAGGGGTTCATCGCCCAGGGCGTCCGAGTCGGCGACCCCATCGCGATCATGGCGCCCACCCGCTACGAATGGGCCGTCGCCGACCTCGCGGCCTGGTACGCCGGTGCTGTCGTCGTGCCGATCTACGAGACCTCGTCGGGGTCACAGGTGGACGCGATCGTCGCGGATGCCGGTGTGCGCCTGGCCATCGGCGGTACGACCGAACATGCGGCGCTGCTCGAGTCGGCGCTCTCGCACGCCGGCGGAGTCACCCTCGGGGCGTGGGTGATGAGCGCCGAGACCTCGCCGTGGACCCTCCTCGACCTGGCCGCCCGCGGCATCGACGTGACCGACGAGGAGCTCGAGGCCCGCAGGACGGCAGCTACGCAGGATGACCCCGCGACGATCGTCTACACCTCGGGAACGACGGGCGAGCCCAAGGGCGTCGTGCTCACGCATCGCAACTTCCTCGGTCAGGTGCTGAACATCGCCGCGGCCTACCGCGAGATCGTGAACGAGTCCGGCAACACGGTCATCTTCCTCCCGCTCGCTCACGTGCTCGCGCGCGGCCTGCAGCTGATCTGCCTTGCCAGCGGCATGCGCATCGCGCACCTGTCCGACCCTTCGACCGTGGTCGCCACGCTCGACACCCTCCGACCGACGTTCCTGGTGGTCGTGCCACGGGTGCTGCAGAAGATCCAGGCGGCCGCCGCGGGCAAGGCCGCCGACAAGGGACTCACGAAGATCTGGGCGCATGCCGAGGCGACGGCCATCGCGTGGGGCCGCAGCGCCGAGCGAGTCGATGCCGGTCGTGGCGCCGCACGCACCGTCGGCCTGCGCCTGCGCCACCGCCTCTTCGATGCACTGTTCTACGGCCGCCTTCGCACGGTGATGGGCGGGCGGGTCGGCTACATCCTGTCGGGCGGCGCCGCCCTCGACGCCGACCTCTCGCTGTTCTTCCGCGGCATCGGGGTTCCCGTCATCGAGGGCTACGGACTGACCGAGACGACCGCACCGCTCACCGGCAACCTTCCAGGGCGCATAGCCTCGGGAACCGTCGGCGCACCGCTGCCAGGGCTCACGGTCCGCATCAGCGACGAGGGCGAAGTGCTCGCTCGCGGCATCGGCGTCTTCGACGGCTACCGGGACCCCGCGCACGACGACGGTGCGTTCATCGACGGCTTCTTCCGCACCGGTGATCTCGGGCGGCTCGACGAGAAGGGAAGGCTGATCCTCGACGGACGGCTCAAAGACGTGATCGTCACCTCGAACGGCAAGACCATCGTGCCGACCCGCTGGGAGAGCGCGGTCGAGGCGAATCCGCTGGTCTCGCATGCGGTCATGGTCGGCGAGGGGAAGCCGTATCTCTCCGCGCTGCTGGTGCTCGATCCGGAGCAGGCCGGCGCCTGGGCCGAAGCGCAGGGCAGCCGCATCCCGTCGACCAGCACGACCAGCCCGACCGACATCCGCACGGTGGACGACCCGGCCCTGCACGCTCACCTGCAGCGGTCCGTCGACGAGGCCAACGCGCTCGTCGCGCGCAGCGAGCAGGTCCGCCGGTTCAGCGTGGTCTTCGCCGACCTCGACGACCGTGGACTCGTCACCCCCACCATGAAGCTGAAGCGGAGCGTCGTGCTGGATCGCGCCGCCTTCGCCGTCGAAGACCTGTACCTCTGAGAATCGGAAAGCACACCATGTCCTCCCCCACCCCCACCCGTCCGACCTCCTCGCGCTCCTCTCTCATCGCGATCGTCGTCGCCCTCGTGGTCGGCGCGCTCGTCGCGATCGCCGGCAGCCAGGGCGGTGCGACCATCGGCGGCGTGCCGCTGTTCGCCCTCGCCGTCGCTGCGGCCTTCGCGATCCAGGTCATCGCGTTCATCCCCGCGATGCTGCTGCAGACCGAACGGTTCTTCGACCTGACGGGCAGCCTCACGTTCTTCGTGATCTCCGCAGCACTCGTCCTGCTGGCGCCGATGCCCGACCCACGGAGCTGGATCCTGGCGGCGATGGTCATGCTGTGGGCCGCGCGCCTCGGCTCGTTCCTGGCCCTGCGCGTGCACAAGGCCGGATCCGACGGGCGCTTCGACCAGATCAAGGGGTCGCCGCTGCGGTTCCTGCAGGTGTGGGTGATCCAGGGTGCGTGGGTGTCGCTGACCGCGGCCGCCGCCTGGATCGCGATCAGTGCGGATGCCTCCTCCCGCGCGCCGATCGGATGGCTGACCGTCGTCGGCATCGTCGTCTGGGCCCTCGGCATGGTGATCGAGATCGTCGCCGACGCCCAGAAGTCGGCGTTCCGCGCCGACCCGCGCAACCGGGACGATTTCATCCGCACCGGCCTATGGTCGCGGTCCCGTCACCCGAACTACTTCGGCGAGATCGTCATCTGGGTGGGCGTGTTCGTCACCGCCGCCCCCGTGCTCGTCGGATGGCAGTGGGTCGCGCTGCTCTCGCCCCTGTTCGTGATCCTGCTGCTCACGCGCGTCAGCGGCATCCCGCTGCTCGAAGCCCGCGCCGAGAAGAAGTGGGGCGACCAGGCCGACTACGTCGCCTACCGCGAACAGACTCCGGTACTGATCCCGAGGCTCACCCGGCCCGCGGTACGGGAGACGGCCGGGTAGACGGGGTCCCGGCCAGCCCGCTCCGAGCCGCTTCTTCGTCACCTCGCACAAGCAGGAGCCGACACTCGGTGCCCGCGGACATGACTTCGAGCCCGGCACACGAGAGTGTGGAGACGAACCAGCGCGACGGCCGAATGCCGACCGCGAGAACAAGGGAGTCTCCATGTCCAGCGAAACCCTCGTCGTGCCGCTCGTCGATCAGCTCGACGCGTTCTTCGGGCAGTACACGGCCGCGGGTCAGTCGCCTGGTCTGGTGTACGGCCTCGTCGGACCCGACGGCCTGGAGCACACGCGCGGGTTCGGCACCGCCGACGACGAAGGCACGTCTCCTGACGCCGACACCGTCTTCCCGATCGCCTCGATGACCAAGAGCTTCGTCGCGCTCGGTGCCCTGCTCGCCCGCGACCGCGGCCTCCTCGACCTGGA
Organism: Microbacterium sp. Ag1; assembly: GCF_001005635.1. Taxonomy (NCBI): domain Bacteria; kingdom Bacillati; phylum Actinomycetota; class Actinomycetes; order Micrococcales; family Microbacteriaceae; genus Microbacterium; species Microbacterium sp. Ag1. Next base: position 224,485 of record NZ_LBCR01000031.1, on the reverse strand, counting down.
GGCTCCCATCACCGACTTCTACCCCGAATGGCACGGGACCGTGGGCGAGGAACCGGCGATCGCTCCGACCCTGCGACAGCTGCTCAGCATGGGCGGCGGTCTCACCGAGGACAACTCCTGGGTCGACCCGTTCCTCGGCCTCTCCGAAGCGGAGCTGGTCGAACGGATCAGACCCGGCTTCAACTACAGCACCCACCCCGGAAGCGCCTTCGAGTACTCCAACATCGGCTTCACGATGGCCGGTCTCGCGGTGGGCACAGCCGTGGGCCGCCGTGTCGAGGACTGGGTCACCGATGAGATCCTGCGCCCGCTGGGGATGAACAGCACGTGGTTCGACAACCGCGCTCCGGAGGGCGGCTTCGCGAGGGCTGTCGGCTACTCGCTGGACAGCGCGGGCGACTGGGTGGGCTTCCCGTCGGAAGTGTCCGACGCCATGGCCGCGGCCGGTGGCATGCAGTCGACCATCAACGACCTCAGTGTCTGGGTCAGGTTCCTCGCGGCATCGACACTGCCTGGCAGCGACGATGCCGTGGTGAGCCGGGCTTCACGACGAGAGCTGCAGCGCATCCATCAGGTCGACATCCCCTCGCTGCAGGCCCGCCCCGACGGCTCCTGGAAGTTCGTCGCCGGCGGCTACGCGCTCGGCCTCTTCGTGCGCGAAGACCTGCACCGCGGACGCATCGTCACGCACAGCGGCGGCCTCCCGGGGTTCATCCTGAACATGGTGTGGCACGCGGGGTCCGGCATGGGCATCGTCGTCTTGACGAACAGCCACCGGAGCAACCCGGTCGCCCTCTCGGAGGAGGCGCTGTTCCGCGCACTCGCCTTTCACGACGCCCCTGCCCGCACCGTGCAGCCGTGGCCGGAGACACGTCGGCTGATGTCCGCGGCCGACGCGCTGATCCGGTCCTGGGATGACGACGCCGCTGCCGCGATCTTCGCCGACAACATCGACTTCGACCGCCCGCTCCTCCAGCGCCGGGCCGCGATCGAGGAGCTCTTCGCCCTGGTGGGTCCGCTGCGCGACGACCTCGGCACGCCAGAAGTCGTCTCCGCGGCGACACCGGCCGACATCACCTGGTCGATCCCCGGCGAGCGCGGCGAGCTGATCTGCATGATCCACCTCACCCCGGTTCGGCCGGCGCAGATCCAGGAGTTCGAGGTCGTGGCGGTCGATCGGAGCGTTCCGCGCGCCGCCCGCCCGACCGACATCTCCGCCCGGCGCCGCGCCTACGCCCGCCCGACCGTGAGCTCGCTGCCGAACACGCACGTCATCTGACGTCGCGCCCGTCAGGGCGCCATCGAGTCAGCCGCGCGATCAGCCGCACGGTCAGCCGCGCGGTCAGCGGAGCGGTCAGCCGCACGGTCAGCCGCGCGGTAGCGGAGCGGTCAGCCGCGCGGCTCGAACCGACGGACCGGATGCGTGGCGGCGACCAGCTCGCGCAGCCCCTCCAGGTCGGTGACCGCTGCGCCCAGCGCACGCGCCTGCACGAGCACGTTGCCGAGCGCGGTCGCCTCGACAGGGCCGGCCAGCACCGGCAGGGCCGAACGATCGGCGATGGCCTGGCAGAGGAGCGCGTTCAGGGATCCGCCGCCGACGAGGTGGATCACGTCGACCTCACGCCCGGAGAGGTCGGACGCCGCGCGCACGGTCTCGGCGAACGCCGCGGCGATACTCTCCACGATGCTGCGCGTGAACACGGCTCGCTCCGTCGGAGCGGATGCTCCTGACGCCTCGACCAGCGTCGCGATGCGGCTGGGCATGTCGCCGGGTGCACTGAGCGAAGGATCGTTCGCATCGAACAGCGGTACGTCGTCCGATACGGCGGCCGCCTCCGCGAGCAGCTCGGTCAGGTCGATGCGTGCACCGTCCTGAGCCTCCCACGCCCGCACGCTCTCACTCAGCAGCCACAGGCCGGTGACGTTGTGCAGGAAGCGGTATCGACCGTCTACGCCGAGCTCGTGCGTGAAGTTCGCCTCGCGCGCCGCATCCGTCAGCACGGGCTCCGCCAGTTCCAGACCCACCAGGCCCCACGTGCCGCACGAGATGTAGGCGGCTGAGGGCGATGCCATGGGGACGGCGACGACGGCAGAGGCGGTGTCGTGCGACCCGACGGCGATCACCGGGAGAGCCTTGCCGACGAGTTCGGCGAGCTCGGGCTGCAGCGACCCGATCACCGCGCCGGGGTCGACCAACGGAGGCAGGAGACGCGGCGGGATGCCGATGCGCGTCGCGAGGTCGGTGTCCCAATCACCGTCGTCGATGCTCAGCAGCCCCGTCGTGGAGGCGTTCGTGCGCTCGGCGACGCTGGCACCGGTGAGGAGGAATGCGACCAGATCGGGGACGAGGAGCACGGTGTCGGCCGCGGTCATCCGTTCGTCCACCCGGTACTGGTACAGGGTGTTGAACGGCAGGAACTGCAGGCCGTTGCGAGCGTACAGCTCAGAGAACGGCACGATGGCGTGCACCTCGGCGACGCCCTGAGCCGTGCGGGAGTCGCGGTAGTGAAACGGCTCGGCGAGGAGAACGCCGTCCGCGAGCAGGCCGTAGTCGACGGCCCAGGAGTCGATCCCGATGCTCTCGATCGTCGGCTCCCGCCGCACCGCCTCCGCCAGCCCGTCCACGACGTGCGCGTACAGGGCGTCGAAGTCCCAGTGCAGTCCGTCCTCCCGCTCCACGGGACCGTTCGGGAAGCGGGACACGAGTTCGAGCTCGAGCCGCCCCTCCCCGATCCGCCCGATCATCACGCGGCCGCTGGTCGCCCCGAGATCGACGGCCGCGACCGCGCGCACGCTCATCGCAGGAACGCCGCGGCGACGCCGGAGTCGACCGGGATGTGCAGGCCCGTGGTGCGGCTGAGCTCGGGACCGGTCAGCACGTACACCGCGTCCGCCACGTTCTCGGGCACGACCTCGCGCTTGAGGATCGTGCGGTTGGCGTAGTACTGACCGAGGTCTTCCTCCTTGACCCCGTAGGTGGCGGCACGGTTCGCACCCCACCCGGAGGCGAAGATTCCCGAGCCGCGGACCACGCCGTCGGGGTTGATGCCGTTCACACGGATACCGTACTCGCCGAGCTCGACCGCGAGCAGCCGCACCTGGTGTGCCTGGTCGGCCTTGGTCGCGGAGTAGGCGATGTTGTTGGGTCCTGCGAAGACCGAGTTCTTCGACGAGATGTAGATGATGTCGCCGCCGAGCTTCTGGTCGATGAGCACCCGAGCGGCGGCCTTCGAGACCAGGAACGACCCCTTCGCCATCACGTCGTGCTGCAGATCCCAGTCCTTCTCCGTGGTCTCCAGCAGCGGCTTCGACAGCGAGAGCCCGGCGTTGTTGACCACGAGGTCGACGCCGCCGAAGGCGAGCACAGCCTCGTTCAACGCGGCCTGGACAGCGTCGGCATCCGCCACGTTCGCGGCGATGCCGATCGCGACATCGGTGTTCCCCAGCTCGGCGGCCGCCGCCTGCGCCTTCTCGAGGTCGAGGTCGGCGATCACGACGCACGCACCCTCGGCGGCGAGACGGGTGGCGATGGCCTTGCCGATGCCGGAGGCGGCACCGGTGACGAAGGCGATGCGTCCCTGGTGCGACTTCGGCTTCGGCATCCGCTGCAGCTTGGCCTCCTCCAGCGCCCAGTACTCGATGTCGAACTTCTCGGCATCCGAGATCGGAGCGTACGTCGAGAGCGCTTCGGCGCCGCGCATCACGTTGATCGCGTTCACATAGAACTCGCCGGCGACGCGGGCGGTCTGCTTGTTGGCCCCGTACGAGAACATGCCCACGCCGGGGATCAGCACGATGAGCGGGTCGGCGCCGCGGATGGCGGGCGACTCGGCCGTGGCATGCGCGTCGTAGTAGGCCTGGTAGTCGGTGCGGTACTGCGCGTGCAGCTCGTGCAGGCGGGCGATCTGCTCCTCGACGGATGCGGTGGCCGGCAGGTCGAGGATCAGCGGCTTGACCTTGGTGCGCAGGAAGTGGTCGGGGCAGCTGGTACCGAGGGCGGCGAGCGTCGGCGCCTTCTCGGAGGCCACGAAGTCGAGCACCACGTCGGCATCGGTGAAGTGCCCGACCATCGGCTTGTCGGTCGAGGCGATGCCGCGGATCGTGCCGGCGAGGGCCGCCGCGCGCCCACGCCGATCCCCAGCCGGGAGGGCCTCGAAGCCCGAGCGGACGCCGCCGAACGGATCGGCCTTGCCGTTCTCCGCGATGTAGGCGGCTGCGGTGTCGATGATCCAGAGGGAGTTCGCCTCCGCCTCCTCCGAGGTGTCGGCCCAGGCGGTGATGCCGTGTCCGCCGAGGATGCAGCCGATCGCCTGCGGGTTCTGCTTCTTGATCTCGGCGATGTCGAGTCCGAGCTGGAAGCCGGGCCGCCGCCACGGCACCCAGACGACCTTCTCACCGAAGATCTTCGCGGTCAGCGCTTCTCCGTCGGCCGCGGTGGCGATCGCGATGCCCGAGTCGGGGTGCAGGTGGTCGACGTGGGCGGCGTCGACCAGGCCGTGCATGGCGGTGTCGATCGACGGCGCAGCCCCGCCCTTGCCGTGCAGGCAGTAGTCGAACGCGGCGACCATCTCGTCCTCGCGGTCGAGCCCGGGGTACACGTCGACGAGAGCGCGCATGCGGTCGAGGCGCAGCACCGCGAGGCCCTGCTCGGTCAGCGTGCCCAGGTCGCCACCCGAACCCTTGACCCACATCAGCTCGACCGGCTGCCCCGTCACCGGATCGATCTCGGTGCCCTTCGCGGAGGTGTTCCCGCCGGCGTAGTTGGTGTTCTTCGGGTCGGCGCCGAGGCGGTTCGACCGGGCGATCAGAGCGGCGGCGGTGGCGTTGGTCATGACTCTCCAAGACAGGGGCGGTGCACACGACCGTGCACACTCGTACTGTTACTTCATGTGAAAGATAACACGAACCGACGTCAAGGAGAAGGGTTCCGGTGATCAGAGAATGTCCGCAAGCCCTCGGAAGGCATCGAGCCGCTCGTCCGCGGGATCGAGCTCCGTGATCAGCACGGAGATCTCATCGCCGTCGAGCGCGCGGGCCACCGAGCGACGGCCGAGCTTGCTGGAGTCGACGCACACGACCGTCGTTCCGGCGTTCGCGGCCATCGCCTGCTTCAGCTCGGCCTCTTCGACCGACACCTCGGACGTGCCGTCGGCACCGTCGAGCGCATCCGCCGAGGAGAAGAACGCGTCGAAGTAGACCGAGCGCATGCTCCGGCGGGCGATCGGCCCGACGAGACTGCCCGTGGTGGGCTCGGCCGTGCCGCCGGAGATCACCGCGGTGACGCCGTCGAACGGCTGCAGCACCTGGAACGACTCGAACGAGTTCGTGTAGACGGTGAGCCCTGCGCGCGGCCCGATCGCCGACGCGAGCATGTTGACCGTCGAGGAGGCATCGAAGGCGACACTCCCCTGGGCGGGGACGAGGCGCAGGGCCTTCTCGGCGATCGCTCGCTTCGCGCTGGCCCTGATGGCCCGACGCGCATCGAAGGGGCGGGCGCGCGGCGCCGCCGTCGCCCCGCCACGCACGCGGCGCACACGACCCTCGGCCTCGAGTTCGAGCAGGTCTCGACGGATCGTCATCGACGACACCGCGAAGAGCTCGGCCGCAACCTCGATCATCACACCCTGGGGGCCGTTGGCGAGTTCGACGAGTTCGTCTCGGCGTCGTTGCGCCTCGAGATTGCCGGAAAGAGCCATGGGAGGAATCTATCCGGTGCGCGCGATGAGACGGATCGCGCGACCAGCGATCTCGATCGCGTGCGCTCATATGAGCGGTGAGTGTTCCAGGTTGAGCGCCCCCGCTAGGCTCTGCTCATGCTCGGAAACACCACGGAACCACTCCTCGGCCGCGTGGCCGTCGTCACCGGCGGAGCGCGGGGCCTCGGCTACGCCATGGCCGAGGCCCTCGCCTCCGGGGGCGCCGAGGTCGCACTCCTCGACCGCCTCGACACCGTCGCCGAAGCCGCCGATGCCCTGGAGTCCGCTTCGGGTCGACGCTGCCTGGGCGTCAGCGTCGATGTCGCCTCTGAGGCATCCGTCGCCGCCGCCTTCGACATCATAGGCGAGCGGCTGGGCGCGGCAGACGTGCTCGTCAACAGCGCCGGCATCACATCGGGCACGCCCCTCCTCGACACCAGCACGGACGACTGGCGGCGGGTGCTCGACGTCAACGTCACCGGCACCTTCGTCACGAGCCGTGAGTTCGCACGCCGGCACGTCGAGGCGGACCGCGGCAACCCGGCCAGCATCGTCAACGTGTCGTCGATGTCGGCGTTCGCCGTGAACATCCCGCAGACCCAGGCCGCCTACAACACCTCGAAGGCCGCGGTGTCGATGTTCACGAAGAGCGCGGCGATCGAATGGTGGCCTCTCGGCATCCGCGTCAACGCGATCGCCCCCGGATACTTCGCCAGCGACATGACCAGGGACTTCGTGGCGGAGAACCCCGAGATGGCCGACGAGTGGGTGCGGCGCATCCCGGCGGGGCGCATGGGACAACCCGAAGAGCTCGGCGACCTGCTGGTCTATCTCGCGAGCGAGCGCTCGAGCTATGTCGTGGGGCAGAGCATCCTCATCGACGGGGGATACACCAGCGTCTGAGGGCTCACCGGACCATAGGCCCGAACCAGAGGCCCGGCCATAGGCTGAGTGGCATGCCCGAACTGCCCCTCGGCTCGGCGACCTTCCGAGCTGCCGCCGTCGATCTCGGCGGGTCCAGCGGTCGTGTCGTGAGCGCGACCGTCGACGGCGACCGGTTGCGGATCGACGGGGTGCACCGGTTCCGCAACCGTGCGTTCACGGATGAGCTCGGCCTGCGGTGGGACGCGCAACGGCTGTATCGAGATGCACTCGTCGGCCTCACCCGGCTGCGCAGGGAGGGGCCGGCCTTCACCAGCATCGGCGTCGACGCGTGGTCGGGCGACTACGGCCTGCTCGGCTACGACGGTCTCCTCGATGCTCCCTTCCATCAGCGCGACGCCCGCACCGAGCGCAGCTTCCCGATCGTCGAGGAGATCCTGCCCGCCGCCGAAGCCTTCCGCGCGACCGGGGTCACCGCGCTCCCCATCATGACGATCTATCAGCTGGCGGCCGACCGGGAGGCCGGACGCCTCGACACCGTGCAGCAGATGCTGCTGATGCCCGATCTGCTCGGACGCTGGCTCGGCGCCGCGGACGTCGCCGAGGCCACGAACGTCTCCAGCACCGGCCTCGCACTCCCACGCGGCGGCGGCTGGGATGTCAGCCGGATCGAGGCTCTGGGCCTGCCGTCGAGGATCTTCCCCGACGTCGTCTCCCCCGGCACGGTGACCGGCCGTGTCTCCGAGGGGATCCTCGCTCCCGGGGACGCGACCGACATCACCGCCGTGGCCTCACACGACACCGCGAGCGCGGTGATCGCCGTGCCCGCCCGCGATCAGGATTTCGCGTACGTCTCGTGCGGCACCTGGATCCTCACCGGCGTCGAGGTCGATCACCTCATCACCAGCGACCGGGCCCGCGAAGCGGGTTTCACGAACGAGCTCGGCCTCGACGGCACCGTACGGTTCCTGCGCATCGCCGCGGGACTCTGGATCGTCAACGAGTGCATGCGGGAATGGGGGCTCGACGGCTGGGGGGCGCGCAGCGCAGCCGCCCGTCGCGACCTGCTGGCCCGTGCGGACGCCGCCCCGAGCGCCGGAGTGCTGGTCGACACCGGCGACCCCCGCCTGCTGAGACCGGGGCAGATGACCGCGCGCATCGCCGAACTCGTGGCCGAGTCCGGCGGACGCATGCCGACCGACCGCGCCGGAGTGGTGCGGCTGGTGCTGGAGAGCCTCGGCGCCTTCGTCGCCCGGCAGGTCGAGGAAGCGGCGACGCTCTCGGGCGTGGACGTGCGGGTGATCCATCTGGTCGGGGGCGGCTCCGAGTCGTCGATCCTCGCCCAGGCGGTCGCGGATCGCTCCGGTCGGACGGTGACGGCCGGGCCATCGGAGGCCACATCGATGGGGAACCTCTTGGTGCAGGCCCGTGCGCACGGCGCAGTGCACGGAGGCCTCGCCGACCTGCGCCGCATGGTGCGCGCCTCCACCGAGCTGCGCAACTACGAACCAGCCCCGCGCTGATGCGGTGCGCAGGTCGCGCTCAGACCGGCGACTCGAGCAGCCGTCGGGCGAGAGCCGCGTCCGTCACCAGGGAGTCGACGATCCCGGAACGCAGCGCGGCGATGACGGCACCTGTCTTCGACGGGCCGCCGGCCACCGCGATCACCTCGGGGATGTGCCGCAGCTGCTCGGTGGACACCGCGAGCGACCGCTCGGCCACCGACCCCACCACGGCTCCGTTCTCGTCGATGAGCGTCGCGCAGATCTCCGCCTTGACGCCGGCGGCGAGCAACTCGTCGAGCGCGCCCGCCCTCCCCGCATTGTCGTAGAGCTGAGAGTCGGGCGGACTCCACGATCCGACCGCGACGACGGCCTTGGTCACCGAGTCGAACCGGCGGAAGGTCTCCATGATGCCGGGTTCGCGCCGCAGAGCGGAGGCGGTCGCTGCGGTCTCCACGAGCAGGGGCGCGAAGATGGCGCGGGAGCGACCGCCCGAGATCCGACTCACCTGGCGGATCACCTCGACGCCGTTCTCGGGCGTCGGCGCGGCGACCCCGGCGAGCTGGACGACCTCGCACGTCGCCAGGGTGCGCAGGTGCCCGGCCATCGCGGTCAGGGTGCGACCGGCCGTGAGCCCGAGCACGTCGCCGTCGGTGACGATCTCGCTGAGCAGGTCGGCGGCGGCACGACCCAATCGGTCCTGGATCAGCTCGGGCGTCGTCCCCGGGGTTATCACCGCGAGAGCGCGTGTGAGGCCGAACCGAGCGCGCAGCTGCATCGACAGGTCGAGATCGAGCGAGTCCGGCGCCTCGATCGTGATCTTGACCAGCCCCTGCTCGAGCGCATCCTCCAGCATCCGGGCGATCTTGAAGCGCGAGAGACCGAGCTCTTCCGCGATCTCGATCTTCGTCCGCCCTTCGAGGTAATGCCGGCGTGCGACGTGCGAGATCCGCACCAGCTCATCGGGTCCCATGTCGCCTCTTCCTCTCACGCCGCCAAGTCCGATCAGCATATCCGGATCCGACCGTTTGCGCCCATCTGAGCACCTGGTTGTCTCATCCGTCACGCATGGCTAGTGTCGGTCGAGCAATCACGACCGCGCGACTGCACACGCACCACGAGGAGCCCGATGAAGCGCACTGAACTGCCGACGACCATGCGTGCGAGCGTGCTGGTCCGAGCCGGCGAGCTGACGATCGAGACCCGCCCCGTGCCGGCCCCCGCCCCCGATCAGGTGATCGTCCGGGTGAACGCGGTCGGCATCTGCGGCTCCGACGTCCACTACTTCCACGAGGGACGCATCGGCGATTTCGTCGTGGAGAAGCCGCTCGTCCTCGGCCACGAAGCCGGCGGCACCATCGTCGCGGTCGGCGCCGACATCGACGACTCCCGCCTCGGCGAGCGCGTCTCCATCGAACCTCAGCGCCCGTGCCGTGTGTGCGAGTTCTGCCGGAGCGGCCGTTACAACCTCTGCCCGCAGATCGAGTTCTACGCCACCCCACCCATCGATGGCGCCTTCGCCGAGTACGTCGCGATCCAGGGCGACTTCGCCTACGCCGTGCCCCACTCCGTGAGCGACGACGCCGCGGCGCTCATGGAGCCGTTGTCCGTCGCCATCGCCGCCGTGCAGAAGGCGGGGGTGCGCCCGGGCAGCCGGGTGCTGATCACCGGGGCCGGCCCCATCGGCATCGTCACCGCGCAGACCGCACGGGCCTTCGGCGCCACCGAGATCGTGATCAGCGATCCGATGGCGGAACGCCGAGAGGTCGCCCTGCGTTTCGGCGCGACAGAGGCGGTCGACCCCGCCGCAGGTCCCCTCGGCTCGGGATACGACTCCTTCGTCGACGCCTCGGGCTCCCCTGTCGCCGTGAAGCAGGGCATCTCCGCGCTGAAGCCCGGCGGCGTGGCCGTACTCGTCGGCATGGGTGCCGACGAGATCGCCCTCCCCGTCTCCACGATCCAGAACCGCGAGCTGGTCGTCACCGGCATCTTCCGCTACGCGAACACCTGGCCGACCGCGATCGAGCTCGTCTCTTCCGGCGCCGTCGACCTCGACGCCCTCGTGACCGGAACGTTCGGTATCGCCGAGGTCCGGGAGGCACTCGATTCCGCCGCGCAGCCCTCGACGCTGAAGAGCATCGTGCGCCCCGGCCGCGAGCACGCGGGGGACGTATGACCGACCTCGAGCGCACGGGAAGCATCACCCTCGACGAGCAGCCCGACATGCTCGCGTGCATCGACATCCGCAAGGCGTTCGGCGGGGTACCAGTGCTCAAGGGCGTCGGGCTGCATCTCGAGCCGGGCACCGTGACCGCGCTCGCGGGCGAGAACGGCGCAGGCAAGTCGACGCTCATGAAGATCGCCTCCGGCCAGATGAAGGCGGACGCCGGTCAGGTGCTGGTCCGGGGCGAGGAGCTGGCCGCGGGATCGGCACGTGACGCCCACCAGCGCGGCATCGCCATCGTGCCTCAGGAGCTCGCCTCGATCCTCGACACCACGGTGTACGAGAACATCTTCGTCGGACGGGAGCTGCGGGGGCGCCTCGGGCTCGTGGATCGTCGTCGCATGGCCAGAGAGGCCAAGGAGATGCTCGCGGAGTTCGGCGTCGACATCGACCCATCCACGCGGATGGGGTCCCTGCCGGTGGGCCTGCGCCAGATCGTCGAGATCGTCAAGGCGACCAGCACCGGCGCTCGCGTGCTGCTGCTGGACGAGCCGACCAGCGCGATCGCCGAACGCGAGGTGGCCCGTCTGATCGAGAACATGCGGATGCTGCGCGACCGCGGCGTCGCGATCCTCTTCACCACGCACAAGATGGAGGAGATCCGCGCGATCGCCGATCGGGTCGTGGTCCTCCGCGACGGCGGCCTCGTGGCGGACGCGCCGCTCTCGGAACTCAGCGACGACGACATCGTGACCGCGATGATCGGCCGCGAGCTCGAAGACCTCTTCCCCGACCTGCCGCCCGCGTCCGACGACATCGCCCTCTCGGTGCGCGGCCTCGACTACACGCCGGCTCCGCAGCCGGTCGACCTGCAGGTGCGCCGCGGCGAGATCGTCGGACTCGCAGGGCTCGTCGGCGCCGGACGCACCGAGCTCATCGAGGCGCTGTTCGGAGTGCGCTCCTCGACCGCCGGCGAGATCGCCGTCGGGGGCCGTCGCGTCCGCCGCGGACGCCCTGCCGACGCGATCACCGCAGGCATGGCGCTGGTCCCGGAGGACCGGAAGGGCGCTGGCGCCGTGCTCAGCATGGACATCCTGGCGAACGCCACCCTGCCGCGCATGGATCAGTTCTCCGTCGCGGGATGGCTCAAGGGCCGCAGCCGCGTCGACGCGGTCTCCGAGGTCATGAGTTCGGTGAGGCTGCGCAGCCGCGGCCTCGGGCAGCTCATGGAGACGCTGTCCGGCGGCAACCAGCAGAAGGTCGTGCTCGCGCGTTGGCTCACCGGCGAGGTCAAGGTCCTCCTGCTCGACGAGCCGACCCGCGGCGTGGACATCGGCGCCCGCAGCGAGATCTACCGCATCATCACCGACCTCGCCGCCTCCGGCATGGCCGTGGTCATGGCCTCGAGCGATATGCCGGAGATCCTCGCGCTGTCGCATCGCGCTCTCGTGCTCAAGGACGGGGGCGTGGTCGCCGAGCTCGACCGGGCCGCCCTCCAGCAGCCCGACGTGCAGGACCGCATCTTCCGCCTCGCGAGTGGACTCGACATCTCCGAGGCCCCCGCCAGCAGCACCGCCCCCTCCGCAAAGGACGACCGATGACCGACACCCGCACCGCCGCGCAGACCTTCGTGCCCGAGTCGGAAGTGAAGCGCTTCAGCCCCACCTGGTTCGGCGACCTCGCCATCCGCTACGCGATGGTGATCGTGATGGTGCTCATCATCGCCTTCTTCCTCTACCGCAGCGCGCGCTTCGGCACGGTCGACAACCTGCAGACGATCCTCGTCGCCGCGGCACCGTTCGCCCTGATCGCCCTCGGACAGACGCTCGTGATCCTCACCGGTGGCATCGACCTGTCGGTCGGCAGTGTCATCGCCGCATCCGCCGTCTTCGGCAGCCTCACCGCGAAGGCCTTCCCCGACCAGATCTGGCTCGCGATCGTCGCCGGTGTCGTCGTCGGCTTCATCGCCGGCGCGATCAACGGCTTCGTGGTCTCGGTGATCAAAGTGCCACCCTTCATCGCGACGCTCGGGATGCTCACTCTCGCATCCGGCGTCGCCTATGTCGCGGGCAACGGCGCCCCCATCACCGGGCTGCCCGCCGACTTCTCCCGCATCGCCAACGCGCAGTTCGGCGGGCTCACGCTCCCGGTGATCCTGATGATCGTCGGCATCCTGGGACTCGCGATCATCATGCGCCGCACCACGTGGGGCATGCGCGTGTACGCGATCGGCGGCAACCCGATCGCCGCGGGCATCGCCGGCATCAACGTGGGCCGCACCATCTTCAGCGTGTACGCCATCTCCGGCATGCTCGCGGGGATCTCCGGCGTCATGCTCGCCAGCCGTGTCACCCTCGGCGCACCGAACCTCGGCGTCGGGTACGAGCTCGACGCGATCGCTGCCGTCGTGATCGGCGGGGCGAGCCTGCTCGGCGGTCGCGGCTCGATCTGGGGAACCGCCCTCGGCCTGCTCCTCATCCAGACGCTCAACAACGGTCTCGACATCCTGACCGTGCCCGCGTACTGGCAGAAGGTCATCAAGGGCGTGCTCATCGTCGCGGCGGTGGCCGTCGACGTGTGGGCGACCCGACGACGAAGCCGCTAGCACACCGACGACCACCCCGACGAAGAAGACCCTGCTTCATCGCACCACCCAACGAGAGGAATCCCATGTTCACCAAGAGGAGCCGCATCGCCGCGGCTTTCGCCGTCACCTCCGTCGCAGCACTGATGCTCGCCGGGTGCGGCGCCGGCGACCCGAACGCGAACGCCGGCGGCGCAGACGACAGCGGTCAGGAGCGCATCACCATCGGCGTGAGCGTCTACGACATGTCGTCCTTCGTCACGGAGGGCAAAGAGGGCATCGAGCGCTACGCCGACGAGAACAACATCGAGATCCTGTGGAACTCCGCGGGCCTCGACGTCAACACCCAGGCCAGCCAGGTCGACCAGTACGTGACGGCCGGTGTCGACGCGATCGTCGTCATCCCCGTGCAGGCCGACTCGCTGCAGCCGCAGATCGCCGCCGCGAAGGCCGCCGACATCCCCTTCTTCGACGTCAACGCCTCGCTCAACAGCGAAGACCTCACCGGCTCGGTGCAGCCCGATGACGTGGCCGCGGGTGAGCAGGAGGCGCAGATGATGATGGACGCCCTCGACGGGAAGGGCAACGTCATCATCCTGCAGGGACCGCTCGGAGGCTCGGGCGAGATCAACCGCGGAAAGGGCATCGACAACGTGCTCGCCGAGAACCCCGACGTGAAGGTGCTCGCCAAGGACACCGCGAACTGGAAGCGCGATGAGGCCGTCAACAAGGTCAGCAACTGGATCTCGGCCTTCGGCGATGACATCGACGGCGTGATCGCCCAGAACGACGACATGGGCCTCGGTGCACTGCAGGCGCTCAAGGAAGCCGGCATGACCGACGTGCCGATCGTGGGCATCGACGGGATCGCCGACGGCCTCGAGGCCGTCAAGAACGGTGACTTCATCGGAACCTCGCTGCAGAACGGCACGGTCGAGCTGTCGGCCGGTGTCGCCTACGCCGCCGCCATCGTGCGGGGCGAGGACGTCAAGGAGAACCCCGTCTACCTGATGCCCGCGATCACCAAGGACAACGTCGACGAGGCGATCGGTCACGTGGTCACGGAGCGCGACGCGTTCCTGAAGAACCTGAGCGAGATGACCAACAAGAACCTCAAGAGCGGCAACATCGCCTACGAGGGTCTCACCGGCCAGTCCGAGTGACAGCAGCGCCAGGGCCGCGGAGATGCTTCGGTGTCTTCGCGGCCCTGGTGTTCGACGGACTGGTGTCTCACGCACTGGTGTTCCACGGACTGGTCGTTCACGGATGAGGGAGAAGCGGATGCCGACATACGTCGCCGGGGTGGATTCGTCCACGCAGAGCTGCAAGGTGAGTGTGCACGACCTGGAGACGGGAGAGATCGTGCGCTCCGGCCGGGCGGCGCATCCGTCCGGCACGGAGGTGGACCCCGAGGCCTGGTGGTCGGCACTCCAGAGCGCGATCGTCGATGCCGGCGGACTGCACGACGTCGCCGCGATCTCGGTCGCCGCCCAGCAGCACGGGCTCGTGGCGCTCGACGTGCAGGGGCGCGTGGTGCGTGACGCCCTGCTCTGGAACGACGTCCGCAGCGCCGAGGCCGCGGCGGCGCTCGTGACCGAAGTCGGTGCCGAGGAATACGCGCGCCGGGTCGGAGTCGTGCCCGTGGCGTCGTTCACGGGCGCGAAGCTGCGGTGGTTGCGCGAGCACGAGCCGGCCAATGCGGCCAGGGTCGCTGCCGTCGCCCTGCCCCACGACTGGCTCTCCTGGCGGCTGCGCGGCTTCGGGCCGACCGGCGCCAGCGACCTCGGCCCCGACCTGGAGGCGCTCGCGACGGACCGCTCCGATGCCAGCGGCACTGCGTACTGGAGCGCCTCGACCGGTGCCTACGATCTCGATCTGCTCGCGCGGGCGTTCGGTCGCGTCCCGCGCCTCCCCAAGGTGCTCGGACCTGCCGAGAGGATGGGCGTCACCCCCACGGGCACGGTGGTCGGCGCGGGTCTGGGGGACAACGCCGGGGGCGCGCTCGGACTCGATGCCCGACCGGGCGACGCCGTGATCTCGATCGGCACGAGCGGCACGGTCTTCGCCGTGTCCGAACACCCGATCGCCGACGCCACCGGAGCGGTCGCCGGCTTCGCTGACGGGAGCGGGAACCATCTTCCCCTCGTCGCCACGCTCAACGCGGCGCGGGTGCTCGATACCGTCGCGGGTCTGCTCGGCGTCGACCACGCCGAACTCGCACGCCTGGCGCTGGAGTCAGAGCCGGGTGCGGGCGGACTGGTGCTGCAGCCCTACTTCGAGGGAGAGCGCACCCCGAATCGTCCGGATGCCACGGCCACGCTGTTCGGCATGTCGCTCGCCTCCACGCGCAGGGAGACGCTGGCGCGTGCCGCGGTGGAAGGACTGCTGTGCGGGCTCGCCGACGGCCTCGACGCCATCCGCCGGTGCGGGGTACCGGCCTCGCGCATCCTGCTCATCGGTGGCGCCGCACGCAACCCGGCGGTCTCGCGGATCGCGGCGCAGGTCTTCGACGTGCCGATCGTGGTGCCGGGAATCGACGAGGCGGTCGCCCGCGGTGCTGCCGTGCAGGCGGCGTGGGCGCTCACCGGCGAGCGTCCGTCGTGGCACGACGGCGAGGCACGTGCATTCGCGGTCGACCATCGGCCGATCATCCGCGAGCAGTACGCCGCGCGGAGCTGAGCTCAGGCGCCCCAGCCGGCCTGCACACCGCCCACACGCTCGGCGGCGATCTTCTCCTGGTATCCGGATGCGAGGTACGCGGCCATGGGATCTGCGGGAAGACCGCGCGTCTCGCGCCACTCGGCGAGGGCCGGACGCACGTCGGTGTAGAACGCATCCATGAAGACGGCGTTCGCTCCGAGCACGTCCCCGGACTTCTGCGCGGCGGTGAGGGCGTCGCGGTCGACGAGCAACGCTCGGGCGGTCATCTCCTGCACGTTCAGCACCGAGCGGATCTGGCCGGGGATCTTGTCCTCGACGTTGTGGCACTGGTCGAGCATGAACGCGACGTCGGGGTTGTTCAGCCCGCCGCCGCGGATGACCTCGAACAGGATGCGGAACAGCTGGAACGGGTCGGCGGCTCCGACGATCAGGTCGTCATCGGCGTAGAAACGCGAGTTGAAGTCGAACGAGCCGAGCTTGCCGAGGCGCAGCAGCTGCATCACGATGAACTCGATGTTCGTGCCTGGCGCGTGGTGGCCCGTGTCGAGGCAGACCATCGCCTTGTCACCGAGGGAGCTGACCTGCGCGTAGGAGGTTCCCCAGTCCGGAACGTCGGTGTGATAGAACGCCGGCTCGAAGAACTTGTACTCGAGCACCAGGCGCTGGTCGTCGCCGAGGCGGTCGTAGATCCTCTGCAGCGAGTCCTGCAGTCGATCCTGACGCCCCCGCATGTCGGCCTGCCCGGGATAGTTCGACCCCTCGGCCAGCCAGATCTTGAGGTCCCGGCTGCCGGTCGCATCCATCACGTCGATGCAGGCGAGGTGGTGGTCGATCGCCTTCTGCCGGATCGCCGCGTCCTCGTGCGTGAGGGCACCGAACTTGTAGTCGTCGTCCTGGAACGTGTTGGAGTTCACGGTGCCGAGGGTCACCCCGTGGTCTTCGGCGTGCTTGCGCAGGTCGGAGTACGAATCCACCACGTCCCACGGGATGTGCAGCGCCACCGCCGGCGCGAGTGCCGTGTAGCGGTTCACCTGTGCGGCGTCGGCGATCTTCTCCCACGGGTCCCGCGGGGTGCCGGGAGTGCCGAACACCTTGAAACGCGTGCCGGAGTTGCCGAAGGCCCAGCTGGGAAGCTCGATGCCCTGCTGGGCGAGGATGGCGAGGTTCGAGGGACTGAGGATGCTCACGATGCGCTGCTTTCGTTGGGGAGACCGGAGGTGGAGAGCTGGTCTTCGAGGTGGAACACCTCGGGAAGTGTGGGTGCCGCCTGGTCAGGGCGGCCGTCGAGGCCGACGAAGAAGCGGGCCATCTCGGCTTCCCAGCGGGCGGCGACCGGCGACGCGGCCAGGTATGCCTGCGCCGCGACATCGTCCTCGGTCTCGTAGTAGCCGATGAGCTCACCGTCGGGAGCGAGGAACAGCGAGTAGTTGCGGCGACCGGCCGCGGCGATCTCGGCGAGCATCTCCGGCCACACCGGCGCGTGACGCTCGCGGTACTCGTCCAGAAGCTCCGGACGCACCTGGAGCTTCACGCATACGCGGATCATGGGGACCTTTCCGTGAGCGTCCGGCCGACACTCGTGCCGGCCGGACGCCCGAAGGTGATCAGAAGTCGAACTCGCCGATGTTGTCGGCGTTGAACACGAACGGATCGCCGAGCACCACGACGCCGTCCTCCCCGACCGTGTACTCACCGAGGTCGCCGGCGGTGAAGGTGTCGCCCTTCTCGCCGGTGATGTCGCCCTCGATCAGCGCCTGCGCCGCGAAGGCCGCCAGGTAGCCGAGGTCCTCCGGGTTCCACAGGGCGAACGACGTGACCGTGCCGTCCTCGACGTATTCGCGCATCTGGTTCGGCGTGCCGAGGCCCGTCAGCGCGACCTTGCCCTTGTAGTCCGAGGTGGACAGGTAGCGGGCGGCTGCGGCGATGCCGACCGTCGTGGGCGAGATGATGCCCTTCAGGTTCGGGTGGGTCTGCAGCAGGGCCGCGGTCTTGTCGAACGACGTCTGGTCGTCGTCATCGCCGTAGACCGTCTCGACCAGGGTGATGTCGGGGTAGTCACTGGCGAGGTAGTCCTTCATCAGGTCGATCCAGGCGTTCTGGTTGGTCGCGTTCGCCGAGGCCGAGAGGACGGCGATCTCTCCCGCACCGCCGATCTGCTCGGCGATCTGGTCGACCTGCGCCTTCGCGATGCCCTCCGAATCCGCCTGGTTGACGAAGACGTCGCGGCACTCCGGGTTGGTGTCGGAGTCGAAGGTGACGACCTTCACCCCCGCGTCGCGGGCTTCGTTCAACGCGTCGCAGATGGCCTTCGGGTCGTTCGCCGAGACGACGAGTGCCCCGACGCCCTGCTGCGTCGCGGTGTTGATGTAGCTGACCTGGGCGTCGGGAGTCGCCTCGGCCGGCCCGACCTCGGCGAACGTGCCGCCGAACTCCTCGACGGCGGCTTTGCCACCCTTGCTGGAGGTGTCGAAGTAGGGGTTTCCGAGGTTCTTGGGCAGGAAGGTGACGGCGAGGTTGCCGTCACCGCCGTCGCCTCCGCCGCCATCGCCACCGGTGCTCGTGCATCCGGACAGGGCGACCGCGGCGGCGACCGCGAGCGCAGCGACAGCGGTCACGCGTTTACGTGCAAACATCATTGTTCTGTTCCTTTCGTGAGGGTGTGCCGCAACCGCGGCGTCGGCGTCATGAAGCTGTGGGTGCGGCGCCGGTGGTCGATCGTCCCGGTCTGCGACGAGCCTTCTGCAGCCAGGCGAGGAAGCTCGCGGCCACCACCGAGATGACCAGGAGGGCGCCGGTGATGATGTTGATCACGTCGGAGGTCACGTTCATCAGACGCAGTGCGCTGGCGAGCGAGCCGATGAGCAGCGCCGCCGCGACGACCCCGTAGATCTTGCCCCGGCCGCCGAAGACCGAGACGCCGCCGAGCACGACCGCCGCGATCACCTGCAGTTCGAGGCCGGTGGCGTTGTCGCCCCGCGCGCTGCCGTAGCGGAGGGTGTAGAAGATCCCGGCGAACGCGGCGACCACTCCGGAGAGCACGAAGAGGATGAACTTCGTGCGCTCCACGTGCACGCCCGAGAACCGTGCGGCGTCCTTCGAGAGGCCGATCGCGTACACGCCACGACCGAACGGTGTGTAGTGCAGCAGCAGGATGAACGCGACCAGGAGGAGCAGGAACGGGATCATGATGACGGGGATCGTGGTGCCGGCGAGCTTCGCCTTGGCGAGATCGGTCCAGAACTCCGGGAACTCGGTGACCGCCGTCGTTCCGAGCAGGCCGACCGCGAGGCCGCGAAACAGCGCGAGCGTTCCGATGGTCACGGCGAGCGACGGCAGACCGACGACGGTCACGAGGAATCCGTTGAAGGCGCCGCCGACCAGACCGACGAGCAGCGCCGCGAGAGCCGCGACCTCGAAGGGGATCCCGCCCTGCACGAGAGCCCCCGTGACGACGCTGGAGAGGCCCACCATGCTGCCGACCGACAGGTCGATCTCGCCCGTGATCATCACCAGCGTCATGGGCAGGGCGATCAGGAGGATCGGCGCGATGTCGAGGAGCAGGTACGTCAGCGTGATCGGCTGCCCGAACCCGCGTACGGTGCTCGCGGAGACGATGATGACGACGATCAGCAGGGCGACGATCGCCATCTCCCTGGTGAGGAGCACGCGGCGCCAGAGCGGCTTGTCGAAGTCGCGGATGACCCGGGTGGTCGCGGTCGTGGTCGCGGCGGTCATGACTTGTCCCTCGCTTCGATGAGCCGTCGTTTCTGGCGGACGGCGAGCACGCGGTCGAGCACGATCGCGCCGATGATCAGCAGGCCGACGACGGCACGCTGCCAGAAGTCGGGGATGCCGAGGATGGGGAGCGCCCGGTTGATCGTGAGCAGCAGCACCGCACCGATCGCCGCGCCCCACACGGAGCCGATTCCGCCGGTGATGGCGACGCCGCCGATCACGGCGGCACCCACCGCGTCGAGCTCCCACCCGGCCCCGGCCTGCGAGTTGATGGTGCCGTAGCGGGCCGCGTAGAACACTCCGGCGAGACCGGCGAGCGCCCCGGAGACGACGAAGGCGGTCAGCACGCGACGGGTGACGCGCAGGCCGTAGAGCTCCGCAGCCGCCGGATCGGATCCGATGGCGTAGTACTCCCGACCCCCGCGCGTGTTCTTCATGTACCAGGCGGCCGCGGCGAGCACGATGAGGGCGACGATCGTGAGGATCGGGATGCCCACGAGCTGCCCGGTGCCGAGGGCCAGGAAGTCCTTCGGCATGTCGGACGCGTTCACCCGGTCGCTGCCGGTCCACAGCACGTTGATGCCGCGGTAGGCGTAGAGCGTACCGAGCGTGATCACCATGGCCGGCACCTTGGCGAAGGCGACCAGTGCCCCGTTGACGAGTCCGAGGAGGGCACCGAAGACGACGGCGGCCACGACCACGATCACGATGGGGATGCCGGGCACGTCGATGAACAGGCGGCCGGTGAGGTAGGCGGTGAGCCCCATGACCGAGCCGACCGAGAGGTCGACGTTGCGGGTGATGAGCACGATGGCCTGCCCGACAGCGACCAGCACGAGGATCGAGGGCGTGAGCAGCAGGTCGCGCCAGCCGTCGGGGCTGAACAGGAAGTTGGAGTTGTTCGTCGTGGCTGCGACGATCACGAGTGCCAGGGCGAGGAGGATGCCGAATTCGCGCGCCCGACCGAGCGCGGAGAGCTTCTTCGTCACCGACGAGACGGGGATGGCGGTGGTCACGAGGAGAGCTCCGATGCGTGCGTGGCGGCGTACATGACGTTCTCGGAAGTCGCCTCCGCGCGGGCGATCTCCGCGGTGATGCGCCCTTCGCGCATGACGAGGACGCGGTCGGCCATGCCGAGCACCTCCGGCAGCTCGGACGAGATCATGAGGATCCCCATCCCCTGCCCCGCGAGCTCGGAGAGCAGTCGGTGCACCTCCGACTTGGTGCCGACGTCGATCCCTCTGGTCGGTTCGTCGATGATGAGCACCTTCGGCTTCGTGGCGAGCCACTTGGCGAGGACGACCTTCTGCTGGTTACCGCCGGAGAGTGTCGCCGCGACCGTGTCGAGGGCGTGCGTCTTGACCTCGAGCCTGGTCGCCCATTCCCGGGCAGCGCGGTTCTCGATGCCGGTGGTGAGGAACCCCAGCTTCGCGAGCTGGCGGCGGATGGAGAGGGTGATGTTGCCGCCGACGCCCGATTCGATCACGAGCCCCTGCTTGCGGCGGTCCTCTGGCACGAGGGCGAGGCCCGCACGCATGGCCTCGGTGGGTCGGCTGCGGGGGATGCGTGCGCCCTGCATTGTGACGGAGCCCTCGCGGTACGGGTCGACGCCGAAGACGGCACGCACCACTTCGCTGCGTCCGGCTCCGACGAGGCCGGCGAGACCGACGATCTCGCCCGCGCACACGGTGAAGGAGATGTCATGGAAGACGCCGGGACTGGTGAGGTTCTCGACCACCAGCAGCGGCGCGCCGACGGTCGTCTGCTGCTTGGGGAACAGCTCGGTGACCTCGCGACCGACCATCTGGTGCACGATCTCCTCGACCGAGGTGTCGGCGATCGCGCTGGTGGCGATGTACGCACCGTCCCGCATGACCGTGACGGTGTCGCAGAGTGAAAACACCTCGTCGAAGCGGTGCGAGATGAAGATGAGCGCACGACCCTCGTCGCGCAGACTCCGCGCGATCGTGAAGAGCCGCTCGACCTCGACGCCGGAGAGCGCGGCCGTCGGCTCGTCCATGACGAGCAGACTCGCGTCGAGCGAGACGGCCTTCGCGATCTCGATGACCTGCTGATCGGCGATGGACAGACCCTCCGCCGGACGGTCGGGATCGATGGTGACCCCGAGCCGGGTGAAGAGGCGCTCGACCTCGTGGCGCATCCCCCTGCGGTCGATACGGCCGAAGCGCCCGGTCGGCTGTCGGCCCATGAAGATGTTCTCGGTGACGGACAGATCGGGGAACAGCGTCGGCTCCTGATAGATCACCGCGACGCCCGCGCTCTTGGACTGCGCGGTGGAGGAGAAGTCCACGTCCTCTCCATGGAACCGGAACACCCCGTCGTCGCGCTGGTAGAGACCGGCGACGATTTTCACGAGGGTGGATTTGCCCGCGCCGTTCTCGCCGACCAGGGCGTGGATGGACCCGCCGTCGACCGACAGCGTCCCGGAACGGAGGGCGACCACCGCGCCGAACGACTTGCGGATGTCGCGGAGTTCGAGCGCCGGCGGAGCACCGGAGGTGTCAGAGGGAATCGTCATCGATCGGACCTAAGCTGCAGGATCATCCCTGCGGATTGAATCGTTTTAAAGAGCGGAGCATCTGAAATTTATGACTCTCGCTGGCTTCCTGTCAAGTCACGGTTTGGTCGGTGGTACGTTTCAGGGACATGTTTCGCGGATGGCGCGGAAAGGAATCACGCCGTGGTCGTCAGTGTTCGAGATGTCGCACTCGCCGCATCCGTCTCGGTCGGGACCGTCTCGAACGTCCTGAACCACCCGGACAAGGTGTCTCCCGCCACCGTCGAACGCGTCACAGCGGCGATCGAGAAGCTCGGCTTCGTGCGCAACGACGCCGCCAGGCAGCTGCGCGCAGGACACAGTCGCTCGATAGGCCTGGTCGTGCTCGACGTGCGCAACCCGTTCTTCACCGACATCGCCCGCGGCGCCGAGGAACGGGCCGCCGAGGCGCGGATGACGGTCACACTCGGCAACAGCGACGAGAAGGTCGAACGCGAGCGCGCCTACATCGACCTCTTCGAGGAGCAGCGCATCGCCGGTCTGCTCATCTCTCCGCTCGCCGACGACCTCCCGCGATTGCGACGTCTGCGCGATCGCGGCACCACCGTGGTGCTCGTCGACCGGGAAGTCGCCGACGAGAGCTTCTCCTCGGTATCGGTCGACGACGTCGGCGGTGGCTACCTCGCCGTGCAGCATCTCGCGGCGCAGGGACGACGACGCATCGCCTTCGTCGGGGGTCCGATGGGCATCCGACAGGTGGTCGACCGCCTGGAGGGAGCCAGCAGAGCCGCGAACGAGGCCGGCATCTCCCTCGAAGTGATCCTGACCGATTCGCTGAGCGTGCTCTCGGGCCGTGCCGCCGGCGAGACCCTCAGCGCACGTGCACCCGAAGATCGACCCGATGCCGTCTTCGCCGCGAACGACCTCCTCGCGATGGGGGTGCTGCAAGCACTCATGATGCGCAGCAGCATCCGGGTCCCGGACGAGATCGCCCTCATCGGCTACGACGACATCGACTTCGCGGCCGCCGCCGTGGTCCCGCTCTCGTCGATCCGCCAGCCCGCCGAACTCATCGGATACACGGCCGTCGATCTGATGCTGCGAGAAGCCGGCGGTCACGCCGGGCGGGAACGCGTGGTGTTCCAGCCCGAGCTCGTCGTGCGGGAGTCGACCGCGCGACCGGCCTGAGAGCGAGCCGTTCGCCGCGGGGCCGTTCGCCGCGGGGCCTTTCAGCGCCCGAGGGCTCTCTTCGCCTTCTTCGCCGCTGTCTCCGCCGTCTTCCGGCGCTGCTTCCTGGCCTTCGGGTCGTTCCACCTCCGCACCAGCTGATGCCTCACCGACTCGCCCTTGTTGATCTGCACCGTCGCCGCCCTGCTCCCGAACACGTACGCGACGAAGGCGACGCCGACGATGAGGAGGATCTTGTTGCGCATGATGCCTGCTTTCTGGGGGGCTGCGGAGGAGCGTCGGGTCAGGAGAGCCGACGCTGGTCGTGGGCGAGGCGAGCCCGCAGGCTCGTGTGCACCGAGACGAAGGTGTCGGTGTCGCGCCCCGTCAGCACGGCGAGGTTGGCGAGGAGGCGATCGACGTGGTCGACGAGCTCTCGCGGATCGGTGTTCTGACGCGGCGTCACAGCCACGTGCAGCACAGGACGGCGACGGATGTCATTGGCAGTGACCTGCGCGGACAGAACCTCATCGCGGGTGGTGAGGGAGTTCTTCACGGCGTCGGAGACGAACGACTCGTTCACGGTCACCCGACCCAGCGGGTTCTGCGCTCCGCTGGAACGCAGCACCGTCTTCGACCGACGCCCCGCGATGCTCGTGAGCGCGAGGATCAGCAGCACGATCACGACCACGATCGCTGCGACGGCGCCGATGCCGATCCACGACAGGCCGCCACCGGCGATCGCGGTCGCGGCGATGGCCTGGTCGAGCCAGGACCGAGCGTCCTTGCCTGCCGCGGTCCAGATGTCCGACAGGGTGGGCCAGCTCATGATGGCGATGCCCACCGCACCGAGGGCGAGGAACAGCAGCCCGATGATCAGCAGCAGGATGCGGTTCAACGCACGATTCGTGTTGTTCACAGCTCGTCTTCCTTCTCGGTGGGACGCTCGATGCGCACACGGGTGCGCACCTTGTCGGTCAGCCGGTACGTCTGCAGCTCCGCTTCGGCCGCCGCCTGCACGTCGGCCTTGTCCAGCGGCACTCCGATGCCGGGCCGCACGGTCACGTCGACGGTGCGGTGTCCGACACCGACGGTGATGCTGTCGCGGGTGAGACCCGTCTCCTCGGCGAGGTGCTGGGCCAGGGCGCTGGCGATCACGCCGTTGTCGACGACGACCGCGCGTCCACCCGCATCGAGGACATGCCTCGACAGTCGTCCCGGTGTGACGGCGAGCACGATGAAGACCAGTCCGATGAGGGCGAGCACGACACTGCCGGCGATCACGAGACCGGCGGGCTGTGCCGTGGGCAAGCCGATCAGCCAGCCCGCCGCTGCGGCAGGACCGACCAGGAGGGCGGGCTGCGCGGCGAGGCTCAGCACGATCTCGAGTCCGATGTACGCGAGGGCGAGGATGAGCAGGACGACCGCGACGAACATCGCGACGGTTCGCGGCGAGTGCGTCTCGCGCCGGATGACGCGGCGCAGGACCGGGGTGCTCATTTCACTCGTCTCCTTTCCGGGATGACGGCACCGGTGACGGTGAGGTTGATGCGGATGACGTTGCGCCCGAGGATCGTGCTCAGGTTCTGCTGCAGCTGTTCCTGCAGTTCGCGTGCCCGCTCCAGGACGGGCACGGCCCGAGCGATCGCTGCCGTGTCGTCCAGGCTCGGGACGGGAAGGGGCGTGGCGATGCGCACGGTGACCCCGCGCGGGTGCTCCGCGACATCGACCTTCACGTCGCTGCGAGGCACCCCGATCAACGTCGCGGACGCCTTCTCGGTGACGGTGCGGTAGACGCGGTCCTTCACCTCGACGCGACCGCGGACGGCGGCCCCGCCGGCGGCGGCTCCGGAGAGCGCGCCGCCGGCGATGTGCTGGTCGGCACCCATCAGGAGGTACGCCGCCCGGTGAAGACGTCGGCGAGTCCGCGGACGTCGAGCTTGCCGGAGGCGATCCGGCCGACGAGCGCCCCGATGCCCGCGAAGAGAGCCATGAGGAGGAACCCCCAGAACCCGAACAGCAGGGCGGCGAGGGCCAGCAGTGCGCCGATCAGGGCGCCGACCGTTGTGGCGCTCATGAGACGCGCGACTCCTCGTTGTCGTCGCTGTCGTCACCGGGCACGTGCACGTCGTTGACCTCGACGTTGACCTCGACGACCTCGAGACCGACCAGACGGCTGATCGCACCGGCGACAGCGGCACGGACGTTGTTGGCGACGTCCTGGATGGGCGCCGGGTACTCGACAACGATGGTCAGGTCGGCCGCTGCCTGCGTGTCGCCGACCTCGACCTTCACGCCCTGCGCGAGGTCGGTCGCGTTGATCACGTCGCGGATGGCGCCGAAGGCGCGTGCGCCTCCGCCACCGAGGGCGTAGACGCCGGCGACCTCACGCGCGGCGATGCCGGCGACCTTGGCCACGACACCGTCGGCGATGGTGGTCTTGCCCGCGGCGTTCTCGTCGGCGGGGACGCGCGAAGAGGAGAATCCGCTCGACCGGTCGACGCGCGATGCGGAAGCGCCGGCGGCCTTCGGAGCGGCCTGTGCGAGCTCCTTCTCGGCCGGAGCGGGGGTGGTCTGGTCCTGGTTTGCCATGAGGTGTCCCATCTCGATCTGAAGACCGGCCGTGGGTCCCGTGTGGAACTCCCGCCGGGAGCGAAACGCTCGCTCGGAGATAGGACGGATGTGCCGGCGGATTCGTCACAAAGTCGTTTTCCGCAGCGCCCGGGAGCGCCCGCCGAGGGGCACTCAGACGCCCGCGCCGCCGTACATCTCGCCGACGGGGACCGGAACGGAGAGCACATTGCCCGGTTGCGCGAGCGGGCACGCCCAAGCCGGGTCATAGGCGCACGAGGGGTTGTAGGCGAAGTTGAAGTCGAGCACGATCGTGCCACGCGCCGCATCGGATCCGAGATCGGCGCCCTTGATCGTGTCGACGAGATAGCGTCCGCCGCCGTAGGTCCCGCCGACGCCCCCGGCGAGCGCATCGCGCACGGGCACGAAGAGCCCGCCGCCGTAGGTGGTCAGTCGCCAGACATCGAGCGACCCCGCATCCGGCACCTCCACGCGCCCGATCCGCTCGAAGGGCACGATGCCGTCGGTGCCGGTCGCGAAGTCGAACCCCCCGGGGTCGGCGGGGAGGATCGGCAGCTCGAAGCGCCACTGCGCGTCGTACGAGGCGATCGGCAGCCCCTCGAACAGCGCTCGGTCCTCGGGCAGCAGCGGCGTCGCCGGGTGGTGGAGCATCAGATCGTCGCGCTCGATCCGCCAGAGCTCGTGCGCTTCCTCCGCGGAGTCGGCGCCGCGCACGGCGTCGTACAGGGCGAACACCCGACGTCGCCAGTCGACGACCTCGAGGGCGGTGCGTGCAGGTGCGCTGGTCATGCCCTCAGGCTAGACGCCGTCGCGGAGATCCGGTGCGGCCCCCGTCAGGCGGTGTCGACCATCCGCGCGTAGCCCGACTCGTACGTCGGGTGTTCCAGGCCACCGAGGAGGGAGAGCAGCAGAGTCCCGTCGTACACGACGCCGCACGGTCCGGCCGGCCCCGAATCCGGCGGCACCTGCGCATTCAGCCGTGCGGCGAGGAACCGCACGACGTCTCCGAGCGGAGCGGGGCCCTGGTCGACGGCATGCAGCACGCGAGGCGGGTCGTCCATCCGCAGCAGCAGGTCGAGGGTGCGCACGAGGTCGCTCTCGTGGATGCGGTTCGTGCGGCGGGAATGATCGACGGCCGCGCCCTCGCGCACCTTCCGCACCAGGAAATCCCGCCCCGGCCCGTAGATGCCCGCCGGGCGCACGACGACGGCGTCGAAGAGCTCCACCGCGGCCCTCTCGCCGTCGACGAGTCCGCGCGATCGCGGTGTCGTCGGCGTCGGCTCGTCCTCCTCCGTCAGAGGATGATCGGGATCCGCCCCCTCGAACACCCCCGTCGAGGAGACGAAGACCGTCCGGGCGGGAGGATCCGGGAGGGCGCACGCGAGGTGCCCCAGAGCAGTGCGGTAAGAGGTCTCGGTATCGCCGGGCGGCAGCGTGACGAGCACCGCGTCGACCCGCTCGAGAGAAGTCGGCAACGGGTGCGCCAGGTCGGCGGCGATGCCCCCGACCCCGTCGGGAAGTGCTCCCTCGGTGCGTCGGAGCGCGATCACCTCCTCGCCGCGGGCGAGAAGCAGCGGCGCGAGGCGGGTGGCGAGCTTGCCGTAGCCGACGAGGAGGGTGCGGCGGGGTGCCGGATCGAGAGTGCTCACGGAGCTCCGCTCAGCCGGCGGTCAGCACAGGGAGTGCGACGCCGTGCAGCGCATCGACCACGGGAGCGAGCTCGGGCTGCGCCGCTGCTTCCTCCAGCACCTGCTCGAGCGCCGCATCGTGGATGGGGTGCGCGCGTTCGTACAGCTCGCGGCCGGCGGGAGTGAGTTCGGTGTAGATGCCGCGACGGTCGTCGGCGCAGAGGATGCGCGTGAGGAGGCCTCGATCCTCCAACCGGTTCACCAGCCGCGTGGTGGCGCTGGGGCTCAGGGCTGCCGCACGGGCGAGCTGCTGCATGCGCATGTGCCACCCGTCCTGGCGATCGAGGGCATCGAGCACGGTGTACTCGACCACGGAGAGCTCGACCGTCTCACCCAGGCGCCGCTCGAGAGCAGTCTCGATCAGCCCGTGCAGCGCGGCGAGCGTGCGCCACCCCTGTGCGCGCACCTCGACGGCGTCGTCACCGATTCCCATGGCCATCCTCCGCGATAGTTGCTTGCGCCGGATACTTGCGCGTGCAATCATTATCCTTCGACGCGCAATATGCCGCGCCTGCAAACATTCCCTCCAATCTATCAGGAGAATCGTCATGCCTCTAGGACTGATCGCCCTCGCCATCGGGGCGTTCGGCATCGGGCTCACCGAGTTCGTGATCATGGGCCTGCTCCCCGACGTCGCCCGAGACTTCGGGGTCACCGAGTCGGCTGCCGGCTGGCTCATCTCCGGCTACGCACTCGCTGTCGTCGTCGGCGCACTCGTGCTCACCGCAGCGGCCACGCGGTTGCCCCGCAAGCCCGTGCTGCTCGGTCTGATCGTGCTCTTCATCATCGGCAACGTGCTCACCGCGCTCGCGGACGACTACGGCACAGCGATGGTCGGCCGCATCGTCGCCGCCCTCTGTCACGGCGCGTTCTTCGGCATCGGCTCCGTGGTCGCCGCCGGCCTGGTCGCCCCCGAGAAGAAGGCCGGCGCGATCGCGATCATGTTCACGGGCCTCACTGCCGCGAACGTCTTCGGAGTGCCGTTCGGCACCTTCCTCGGCCAGGAGCTGGGATGGCGCTCGACCTTCTGGGCGATCTCGGGCATCGGCGTGCTGGCGTTCATCGGTATCGCCCTGCTCGTGCCGCGCCTCCCCCGCCCCACCGAACAGGTGAGCCTCCGCGGGGAGCTGGCGGCGTTCCGTTCGGGACAGGTCTGGTTCTCGCTCGTCGTCACGATCCTCGCGTTCGGCGGGATGTTCGGCGCCTTCACCTACATCGCCTACACGCTGACCGAGGTGAGCGGATTCGCGTCGTCCGCCGTGCCGTGGCTGCTGGTGCTCTTCGGCGCCGGCCTCGTGCTCGGCAACTGGCTGGGCGGGCGACTCGCCGACCGCACGATCGACCGTACTCTCCTGATCTTCATCGCCGCACTCGTCGTCGTCCTCGCCGTGTTCGCGATGTCAGCGCAGTCCGGCATCGCGACGATCATCGCCCTGTTCCTGATGGGCGGCTTCGGATTCGGCACCGTTCCCGGGCTGCAGAGCCGTGTCATGAAGTACGCCGGAGGCGCTCCGACCCTCGCCTCCGGGGCCAACATCGGCGCGTTCAACGTCGGCAACGCACTCGGCGCCTGGGCGGGCGGACTCGGCATCTCCGCAGGACTCGGCTACACCTCCCCGATCTGGCTGGGCGCGATCCTCACCACCATCGCCCTGATCGTGATGGTCGTCGCCGCCGCGCGTGCGCGGAGCACCGCGACCCGCGAGGCGACCCCCACCGCGACCACACCCGTGTCCGTCGACTGAGCCGCGCCCGGACCCTCACCGGCTCCTAGGCTGGCCGCATGGCATCCGAACTGGCGGACACGACATCACGACGCGTCGTGTTCCGCCGTTTCGGCGGCCCCGAGGTGCTCGAACTCGAACGTCGAGCGGTACCGCGCCCGGCCCGCGGCGAAGTGCTCGTCCGCGTAGCGGCCGCCGGAGTGAACCCGGTGGACTGGAAGCTGTTCAGCGGACGGCCGATGCACGATCCCTACGAGCGCAGCCTCCCTTCGGGCAACGGCTACGACTTCTCCGGCACGATCCAGGCGCTCGGCGATGGGGCGGGC
Organism: Microbacterium sp. Ag1; assembly: GCF_001005635.1. NCBI lineage: Bacteria > Bacillati > Actinomycetota > Actinomycetes > Micrococcales > Microbacteriaceae > Microbacterium > Microbacterium sp. Ag1. The sequence continues at coordinate 195,246 of NZ_LBCR01000031.1, read as the reverse complement.
GAAGCCCGGGCTCACGACGCGCGCGGTTGGCGGATCGGCGATGCGGTGTTCGGTGGGCTCCGCTACCACGCGCAGGCGGACCACCTCGTGATCGACCCCGCCGTGCTGGTCGAGGTTCCCGCAGGTCTCGGTCTCGTCGAAGCAGGCGCCCTCAACGTCACCGGCCGCACAGCCGTCGCCAGCGTGCGGTCACTGGGGATCACCGCGGGTGATGTCGTCCTCGTCAGCGGTGCAGCCGGTGGTGTCGGCATCCTCACCGCCCAGCTCTGCGTGCTGCGCGGGGCCCGCGTGCTCGGAACGGCCAGCCCGAGGAATCACCCCCTGCTGCGCCGCCTCGGCATCGAGCCTCTCCCCTACGGGCCTGCTCTCGCGGATCTGCTCCGCGCCGCCACGCCGGAGGGCGTCACCGCCGTCCTCGACACGGTCGGCCACGGCTCGGTCGAGCTGGCTCTCGCACTCGGCGTTCCCGCCGACCGCATCAACACGATCGCCGACTACGACGCCCGCGCGCGGCATCCGGTCCGGGGCGTCGGAGGGTCGGCTGCCGGCACCGAAGAGCTCGGGATCATCGCGCAGCTGATCGCCGACGGTCGCGTCGAGATGCCGATCGACTCGGTGCACCCGCTCGAGGAGGTCAGAGCGGCATACACGAGATCCATCGCCGGACGCGCGTCCGGGAAGATCGTGCTCACCACCGCTACGAGCCGTCGCCCCCACGAGCATCCCCCGCACGGCTGACTCTGACGACGGATGCTCGCCGCCCCACGCAGAAGCGCCGCACCCCCGGAGAGGATGCGGCGCTTCGTGCATGCAGCGGTGGTTACTCCGCGGCGGCGATCTTCTTGGCGTCGTCCGTGTTGAGCACGCGGAACAGGATCGCCGCGATCACGGCACCGACGACCGGGGCGACGATGTAGAGCCACAGCGAGCTCCACGCGAAGTGGCCGCTCACCGAGAGGCCGAGTGCGACGGCGGGGTTGAAGCCACCACCGGAGATCGATCCGACGGTCGCCGCACCGACGAACACGGTCGCACCGATCGCGAGCCCGTAGAACGAGTTGCCGGCGGTGTCCTTCGACGTGGCCGTGTTGAGCACGACCCACACCAGGATCAGCGTGAAGAGCGCCTCGACCAGGAACGCCGGGCCGACCTCGATGACCATGGCCTTCTCGCCCGCCGGCCACACGGACATGCTGACGAGCGCAGCGACCGCACCACCGACGAACTGGGCGATGAGGTAGCTGATGAAGTCGACGACGCTGAGGCCGCCGCGCAGGAAGACACCGACCGAGACGGCCGGGTTGAGGTGAGCACCGGAGATGTGGCCCGTCGAGAACACGAGCACCATCAGGGTGAAACCGATCGCGAGCGGAGTCAGCGGGCTGTCGCTGTTCACTGCCGCGATGATCGCGAGGACGAAGAGGAAGGTGGCGATCGCTTCTGCGAGCGCCTTGCGTGCGGTACCGGTCATGAGAGAGCCCCTTGTCTTGGGAGTTCGAGAGAGGAAGCCCGCGCATCCGGCCGGTCCGCCCCTCGTGCGGCACCGAGGATATCGCCGCGCCGGCCGCGATTCCGGGAGCCGCGCGGGCTTTCTGTGAATCCGCTGAGTGCTCCGGGGCGGAGGCACGGAAGACGGCCGCCTGCCTCGTCGTCCGGTCCGGCCATGTCAACCCCGTGGTCGGACCGTTGAGCACCCGTTTAGCCTGCTGGCATGACCACCGAGACCGCGCCGCAGGTTGAATCCCCGACCCGCCTGCGGAGAGCGATCACCGGCCCCCTCCTGTTCGCGTTCATCCTCGGCGATGTGCTGGGTGCGGGCATCTACGCGCTGATGGGCGTGCTCTCCGAGAAGGTCGGGGGGATGCTGTGGGCCCCGCTGCTCCTGGCATTGCTGCTCGCCATGCTCACGGCCGGATCCTATGCCGAGCTCGTGACCAAGTACCCTCGCGCTGGGGGCGCTGCCGTGTTCGCGGAGCGCGCGTTCCACAGCCCCCTCGTCTCGTTCCTGGTGGGGTTCAGCATGCTCGCGGCGGGCGTGACCAGCGCGGCCGGACTCGCCATCGCGTTCGCCGGCGACTACCTTGGCACCTTCCTCGACCTGCCCACCATCCCTGTCGCGATCGCCTTCCTCGCACTCGTCGCCCTCCTCAACGCCCGCGGAATCCGCGAATCCATGGGCGCCAACCTCGTGATGACCGCGATCGAGCTCAGCGGCCTGGTGATCGTGATCGCCGTGGTGGCGGTCTTCTTCTTCGGCGGCGGCGGCGATGCCTCCCGCACCGTCGAGGGCCCTGAGGGGACCGGCGTCGCCATCGCCGTGCTGTCCGGAGCGGTCATCGCCTACTACTCCTTCGTGGGTTTCGAGACCTCCGCCAACATGATCGAAGAGGTGAAGAACCCGCGTCGCACGTATCCCCGCGCCCTGTTCGGAGCCCTCATCACCGCCGGCGCCGTCTACATCCTGGTGGGTCTCGCGAGCTCGATCGCCCTGCCTCCCGCCGAGCTGCAGGAGTCGAGCGGCCCGCTGCTGGCCGTGGTCGAGGCGACGGGAGCAGGCATCCCGTCGTGGCTGTTCAGCCTGATCGCGCTCGTCGCCGTGGCCAACGGCGCCCTGCTCACGATGATCATGGTCAGCCGTCTCACCTACGGCATGGCGGAGCAGGGGCTGCTTCCCGCCGCTCTCGGACGCGTGCTCCCGAAGCGCAAGACCCCATGGGTCGCGATCCTCACCACCACCCTCGTGGCGATGGGCCTGACACTCGTCGGCGATCTGGCCACCCTCGCCGAGACCGTGGTGCTGCTGCTCCTCGTCGTCTTCCTGAGCGTCAACGTCTCCGTGCTGGTGCTGCGTCGCGACCGCGTCGAGCACGACCACTTCCGTGTCTGGACCTTCGTGCCCGTGCTCGGGATCGCCTCCTGCATCCTGCTGCTCACCCAGCAGCGACCTGCGGTGTGGCTCTTCGGGGCGATCCTGCTCGCGGTCGGCGGCGTGCTCTACGCGCTGGCGCGCTGGAGCAGAAGACATGCGGACAAGAAGAACGCCCCCTCCGGCGGAGAGCCCGCCGGCGACCAGAAGGAGAACCATGAGCACGCCTGAACACACGACGGACGACGAGATGACGAGCGCGGAGAAGCGACACGATCAGCTGACATCAGCCCCCGACGCCACCGAGGCCGACGCCGCCCCCCGCGTCGAGGTCACCGAGCACGACGGCAACACCCGCATCGACATCGCCCCCGAGGCGCCGGTGCGTCCGGGTCCGGGGCCCGGCATGCCAGAGGCCGACCCCGAGGACTGAGTCCCTGCTCAGGGTCACGGCGCGGCGGAGGCCTCATCCACGGATGCGCCCACCCGCTCCCGGGTGCTGCCGATCGTGGCGAAACCGCGGGCGGCGAGGATGCTCTCGGTGCGTCGCATGATGTCCTCCCCCGATACCGCCGCCAGAGCACCCGCCGCCGGGATCGACGACGTCGTGGTGGCGTCCGTGATGAACTCGACCTCGAAGCCGAGGTCGGCAGCCACCCGCGTCGTCGTCTCGCAGCACTGCTCGGTGCGGATGCCGCACACCACCAGCCGGCGGATGCCATCACGGCGCAGCCTCTCCTCGAGGTCGGTCGACGCGAAGGCGTTGATGGTGGTCTTCGTCAACGCCGGCTCCGAGGCGAGAGGCTCGAGAGCATCGATCACGCGCACGAACCCGTTGACCGGGTCGAACACGCCGCCGGACCCGGGCTCGGAGTGGGTGACCCAGACGACCTCGTCCCCCACGCGACGGGCATGCGCGACGAGGAGCGCGATGTTCTCGAGCACGGCGGGGTTCGCGGTGGTCGCCCAGTCATCGGCGCGCTGACGGAACGACTCCTGCGCATCGACGACGAGCAGGGCGGTGTCGGAGTGAGCGTTCATCCGCTCATCGTCGCCCGTGCCTGGTTCGTCGGCAAGGAGAGGAACCGTCGCCGAGCATACGATTCCGGACAGCTCCGGCCACCGCGACGGCGCCTAGAGCCAGCCCTTGCGCTTGAACGCGGCGTAGAGGCCGAAGCCCAGCGCGACCATCATCGCGATCGCCATGGGGTAGCCGAGCAGCCAGTGCAGTTCGGGCATGTGGTCGAAGTTCATGCCGTAGATCGTGCCGACGAGCGTCGGGGCGAACAGGATGGCCGCCCACCCCGAGATCTTCTTGACCTCGTCGTTCTGACGGATGCTGAGCTCCGTCATCCGCCGCATCTCCTCGTTCTGGCGACGCGCGACGATGGTCGACTCCACCGTGAGCGCGTTGTCGAGCACGGTGCGGAACGTGGTCGCGCGGTCGCTCACGCGCAGCGTGTGATCCAGCACATCGCGAAGGTAGCGGCGCAGCTCCTCGCCCACCTCGTACTTGTCGGACCCGCGCAGGAGCGCCTCGAGCATTCCCGAGAGCGGCTGCGTTGCACGCTGGAAGTCGATGACCTCCCTGCCCAGGTCGTAGATGCGCTGCGTGGCGTCGGTGTCTTCCTCGAACAGCTGGCTCTCGATCTCGTCGATGTCGTTCTCGAGTCCGGCGAGCACGGGCGTGTACTCGTCGACGACCTCGTCGAGGATGGCGTAGAGCACGGCCTCAGGACCGTGGGAGAGGAGCGCAGGGTCGGCTTCCAGGCGCCGACGGACACGACCGAGATCGGGGGCTTCCGCGTGCCGGATCGTCACGACGAAGTCCGGCCCGACGAGGACGTGCACCTCGCCGAACTCGACCTCTTCGACGTCATCGAGATAGCGGGCGGGTCGCAGCACCATGAACAGCACGTCGCCGTAGCGCTCGAGCTTGGCGCGCTGATGACCGGAGAGGGCGTCCTCCACGACGAGCGCATGGATGCCGAACTCGTCGGCGACCTCGCGGATCTCCTCCTCGCTCGGCCGGTAGAGGCCTATCCAGCCCATGCCGCCGCGCTCGCGCATGCGCTCGAAGGTCTCGCTGAGCGTCACCGGGTTCTCGGTGCGGACGCCATCCACGTAGATCGCATTGTCGATGATCGCCATCGTCGCCCCTTCGCGTGCCTCTCAGTCGAAGCGGGTCACTCCGCAGCCGGCGGGGCGACGCACGGGATCGCGGCATCGGTGATCGCCTGGTGGTACTGCTCGGCGGTGAAAGGAAGACCAAACTCCGGCGCGGTCTGCCCTGCTGCGGCCGGAGCCTTCGACGCGATGGCCGCGAGCTCCCAGGAGAGCCGCTGGGAGAACACGTCGCCGCCCGTCGAGTCGTTGAGCACCACGGCCACGGTGAATCCGGTCGCCGGATCGGAGTATGCGGCGGTGGCGTAACCGGGTGTCCAACCGTGCTGGCCGATCATCGAGCCGACGAGGTAGGCGCCGCCGGTGGCCTGGTACCACGACGGGGCGCCTTCGGCGACCGGCAGCGGGGCGCCGAAGCGGTCCGGCTTGTCTTTGGTGCGAAGAGCCTGCTGCGCCTCGGCCTGCGCGTAGCGGCCGAGATCGGTGATGGTCGACACGACGCCCGAATCGGTGAAGCCCGTGCTGGAGGACAGCGTGGTGATGTCGACGGGGGCCGCGCAATCGAACCCTCCCTCGACCGCGTTGAGGTAGTGACCGTCCAGGGAAGCTCCGGTCCCCGGCTTCGCGGCGGCCGGTCCCGGCAGCGAGGTATCGGGGAGCCCGAGCGGATCGGTGACGTACTCGGCGATCAGTTCGGAGGCCGTCATGCCCGAAGCGCGCTCGAGGGCCAGGCCGAGCAGCAGGTATCCGGCGTCGGAGTCGCGGAAGGTCGTGTGCGGGGCGACCCGGTCGCGCGCCAGCCCGAACCCGGCGAGTTCCAGCGGGGACCACACCCGGTCAGGGGTGTTCATCCAGGCCGACTTCACGGTCGGCTCGGAGGATCCGGCACCGCTGGTCCCGTTGCAGAGATCGAGGAGCGTGATGCCCTCGTCGCGCATGTCCGCGACGCCGGAGACGTAGTCGGCGACGTTCGCATCCAGCTCGACCACCTTCCGGTCGGCGAGGGCGTAGAGGACGTCGCAGGTCATCAGACGGGTCACGTCCGCGATGCGGAACGACATGTCCGTCGACAGCTCGGTTCCACCCTCGCGATCCTGCGTGCCGATGCCCGCCACCCAGCTTCCGCTCCAGGGCGCCCACACGCCGACGATGGCGCCGGACGCCCCGGACGCGGTGAGCGCGTTCTCGACGGCCGCCTGCATCGCGGCGACGGTGTCGTCGGGAAGCGAGCCGTCCACCTGAGCGGGAGGCGTGTAGGAGAAGGACTCCTCGGAAGAGCATCCGGTGAGGACGAGAGCGAGCACGGCCGCCGTCGCCGTTGCGGCGCGCCACCGGCGCGACGAGAGAAGCTGCATGGATAGAACCCCCGAAGACGTGTCTCCCGAGTCTAGAGCGCCGATGCTGAAAGTCGGCCCCGCGACGGGGTCGGAGGTCGACATAGGGTGGGGAGCGTGCCCCACACCTTCGACGCAGACGTGATCACCGCCGTCCTCCGCCACATGAACGGCGACCACACCGACGACAACCTGCTCATCGCACGAGCCTTCGCCGACACCTCGGACGCGCACATCACGGACTCCGTCATGACCGGATTCGACGGCGAGGCGGGGACATGGGACATCACCCGCGACGGCATCGTGACCGAGCTGCGCGTGCCGTGGCCCGGCGGTCCGATCGCCGACCGCCCGTCCGTGCGCCGGGAGGTCGTGGCACTCTACGACGCCGCGTGCTCGCGCCTGGGCGTCGAGCCCCGACCGCACGCCTGACGACTGCGCACGCCTGCCGACTCGGACTTCCCCTGAGGTAAGGCAAGCCTTACACTTGCCTCATGCCCGAGATCCTCTCCTTCTCCGCCGCCCTGCGCGAGCGTTCGTCCGGATCGCACTCCCGCAGCGAGACCGCCGGCTTCATGTCCGACCTCCTGAAGGGCGAAGGGTCTCGCGAGGACTACATCTCGCTCGTCGCTCAGCACTACTTCATCTACGAGGCGCTCGAATCCGCAGGTGACCGCATGCGCCAGGATCCCGTGGCCTCCGTCTTCATCACCGACAAGCTCACCCGGCTCCCGGCGCTCGAAGCCGACCTCGAGTTCCTGCTCGGAGCCGACTGGCGCGAGCGGATCGTCGCCCTGCCGACGACGCAGCGCTACGTCGACCGCATCCGGCAGGTCGGCGCCACCTGGGCCGGCGGCTTCGTCGCGCACCACTACACCCGCTACCTCGGCGACCTGTCCGGCGGGATCTTCATCGGACGCGTGATGGCTCGCCGCTTCGGCTTCGAGACCAACGGCATCGGCTTCTACCTGTTCGATGACATCGCCGACCCCGCCGCGTTCAAGGACGTGTACCGCGAGCAGCTCGACGCCGCGCCGTGGGACGATGCCGAGCGCGAGCGCGTGATCGACGAGGTGCTGCTCGCCTACCGCTTCAACACCGAGCTGTTCGAAGACCTCGACCGCGCACGCGCCGCCGCCTGACCCGCGCTCAGCTCTTCGGCAGCTCCGGCGTCGATGCGGCCAGCCAGGCGTCGCGCATGAACCGACGCACGTCCTCGTCCACGCGGATGTCGCGGGGGCGCAGCGGACGCGACAGGTAGAGCCCCTCGAGCGAGGTCAGCCGGCTGAGAGCCACGTACGTCTGTCCCGGTGCGAACGCTCCGGAGCCGAGGTCGATGATCGCGCGCTCATAGGTCTTGCCCTGCGACTTGTGGATCGTGACCGCCCACGCCAGCCGCAGCGGGAACTGCGTGAACTCGGCCACCACGTCGCGGGTGAGCTTCTTGGTGTTCTGGTCGTACGCGTAGCGGAACCGTTCCCATACGGCGGGCTCGACGTCGACCTCCTCGCCGTCGATGTCGACCCGCACGGCACTTCCGAGGATGCGCACCACCGTCCCGATCGTGCCGTTGACCCAGCGCGGCGGCTCGCCAGACATCGCGGTGTCGTTGCGCAGGAACATGACCTGCGCGCCGACCTTGAGCTTCAGCTCCGACTCGGCGGGGAGCGCGGCCTCGCCCCTCCCGAAGTCTCCGCTCACCTCTGCGCGCGCGGTCTGCTCCTTACCCGGCAGCGCAGCCAGGTGTCGGCTGTTGATGCTGTTCACGATGTCGTTGCGCGTGGCGAGCGTGATCATCGGCACTTCACCCGGCTCGGGATCGGGCGGCGTCCGCGCGCCCTGGGTGTTGAGCACCCCGGCGATCTCGGCGGTGACGCGCCCGTAGCGGACGGCGTTCAGCATGGCCTTGAACCCGTCGTCGGACTGGCGATGGATCTGCACGAGCTCGCGCACGTGCAGCTCGGCACGCGTGTCGACAGCGAACAGGCCGTCCTGATCCGACTCGCCGGTCCCACCGCCGCCTCCCGCCCACACCTTCGCGTCGAAGAACCAGAACGAGCGGTAGTGGTCCTGCACGTAGCGGGCCTCGTCGCCGCGCGGCGGCACGGGAGCGAGCTGATACGGGTCGCCGAACATGACCACCTGCACGCCGCCGAACGGCTCACCCCTGCGGCCCCGTGCCTGCCGCAGCGAGCGGTCGATGGCGTCCATCAGGTCTGCATTGACCATGGAGATCTCGTCGATCACGAGCGTCTCGATCGCGTTCAGGATGCGGCGGGTCGCATCGTTCTGATCGATGTCCGCATCTCCGATCAGGCCGATCGGAAGTCGGAACAGCGAATGGATCGTCTGCCCCTCGACGTTGAGCGCCGCGACGCCGGTCGGCGCGCAGATCGCGATCTGCTTCTTCGTGTTCCAGGCGAAGTGCTGAAGGAGGGTCGATTTGCCCGTACCGGCTCGTCCGGTGATGAAGACGTGTTCACCGGTGTCCTCGATGAGCCGGAACAGCTCTTGCTGCTCCTCGGACAGGGCGGGAAGGGACACGGTTCTCACAGGGGCAGCGGACGGACAGGGCGCTCGTCCATGCTACGTCCCGGCATCCGCGCACGGCCGCCGACGCTCGGCGTCCCCCCAGGACGCCCTCCTAGACTGACGCCATGGACCGGGCACGTGCGAGCGCGCCCCGGCGCGCGCGCCTGGGGGTCGACCTGGCGATGCTCGCCGTCGTCGGCCTCGTGCTCGTCGCCGCTCTCGGGGCAGGCGGAGCCACGCTCTACCAGCAGTTCTACGGACCGTCGGCATTCGTCGTGCGCTACCTCGACCTGCTCTCCTCCGGCCGCGCCGCCGATGCGCTGCGCGTGCCGGGTGTCGCGGTCGATCGCGAGACCCTCGACGCCGCCGGCATCGATCCCGCCGCGTCCGAGGCCATGCTCCGTCACGCCGCGCTCGCCCCCCTGACCGATGTGAAGGTCACCTCCGAGGAGCCGGCGGAAGGCGGTACGGCCGTCACCGTCGACTACCGGGCGAGCGGCCATCCGGGAACCAGCACCTTCCTGATCGAGCAGGACGGATGGGCGGGCGTCACCCCGAACTGGCGCTTCACCACCAGCCCGCTGGCCGTGGTGGATCTGACGCTGCGTGGCGCAGACCGGTTCGCCGTGAACGGGTTCGAGGTCGACAGGCGCCAGATCTCGGTCGACGGGGTCGACGCCGCCTCGCTCGACCCGCTGCCCCTGCTCGTCTTCACACCGGGACTGTATGCCGTGACGGTCGACACCCCGATCTCGACCGCCTCGGGCCACGGGGTGCTCGCGGACACACCGCTGGCCATCACGCCGCTCGATGTGCAGACCGAGCCGACGGAGGCGTTCATCGACGTGGTCCAGGAGCGCGTCGAGTCCTTCCTCGCCGAGTGCACGACGCAGGAGGTCCTCCAGCCGACCGCCTGCCCGTTCGGCCTGCGGGTCACGAATCGTCTCGCGTCCGCTCCGAAGTGGTCGATCGCCACCCAGCCCCGTGTCACGGTCGCACCCGACGGCGGACAGTGGCAGATTCCGTCGACGGACGCGGTCGCCCACGTCGACGTCGACATCAGGTCGCTGTTCGACGGCAAGGTCCAGCCGCTGTCCGAAGACGTGCCGTTCCAGCTCAACGGGACGATCACGATCCTGCCGGACGGCACGGCATCGATCAGGGTCGGCTCCCCCAGCGAAGCCCCGGTCGACTGACCGGACCTCGCTTCGGCGTCAGCGCCCCTCGCGGCTGTCGCGCTCGGCGAGGGCCGCCAGCTTGGCGTTGTACTCCTCGAGCTCCGCGTCCCCGGTGCGGTCGGCATGCCGGTCGCGGCGCTTCTGCAGCTTCGTGTCGCTTCGGCTCCACTGGATCGCGACGGTGATCGCGAGGATCAGGGTGGGGATCTCGCCGATCGACCATGCGATGCCGCCCCCCACGTACTGGTCCATCATCGGGTCGACACCCCAGTCGCGCCCCATCGAGCCGAACCAGTCGGCGACCATGAGGCCTTCCTGCATCATGATGGCGATGCCGAAGAAGGCGTGCATCGCCATCACCGCGATCAGGGTGATCAGACGGCCAGGGTACGGCAGACGGTACGGGACGGGGTCGACGCCGATCAGGCTCATCACGAACAGATAGCCCGAGATCAGGAAGTGGATCACCATCCACTCGTGGCCGAGGTGCTCGTACATCGACCACCGCACCAGATCGGTGAAGTAGAAGGCCCACAGCGACAGGATGAAGATCGCGGCAGCGACGAACGGGTGGGTCACGACGCGCGCGAACGGAGAGTGCACGGCCCACATGATCCATTCGCGACCACCGCGCGTGCCGTCGTCGCGCTTGTGGATCGCGCGGAGGGCGAGCGTGATGGGGGCGCCGGAGACCATCAGCAGCGGGATGGCCATCGACAGCATCATGTGGCCCATCATGTGGATGCTGAACAGGTACTCCTGGTACGCGTTGAGCGGGCCGCTGGTCACCCAGACCAGCAACAGCATGCCGAGCACCCAGAACACGGTGCGATGGATCGGCCACCGGTCGCCGCGCAGCCGCAGGCGTCGCACGCCGGCGAGGTACAGGAACAGGCCGAAGCCGGCAGCGACGAGCCAGAGCACGTCGAAGTCCCAGGCGGTGAACCAGCGCTCCAGCGTCAACTCCGGAGGCAGCGTCGAGCCGGTGAGGATCTGTGCGGGGGTCTGGGCGAAGGCAGCGACCTCACCGGTGGGCGGAGGCGTGCGTGCGAGAGCGGCTGCCGCACCCGAGGCGAGGCCCATCAGCGCGACCTCGCACAGCACCAGGAGCCAGAACCAGCCCGCAGCGCGCTGACCCGTCAGCTTGGGGATGAGGCGGGCCCGGTACCAGGCGCCCAGCAGTCCCATGCCCCCGAGGAGGGCGATCTTGGCGAGCACGATCCAGCCGTACGGAGTCGCCCACAGGGCCTCCCAGCTCCCGACCGCGACGACCGACCGCGTGACCCCCGAGAACGCCACCACGGCGAACGCGGCGATCGCCAGGGAGGAGTAGCGGCCGACGAGGCGCACGGGGTCGACGTCGGTCCGCCCCCGCAGCAGCACGAGCAGCAGGAGGCCACCGAGCCAGACCGCGGCGCCGATCGTGTGGAGCAGGATCGAGTTCACCGCCATGTTGTGCCCGGCGAGGTCTCCGGCGTGCCCCTGCGTCGCGAGGGGGAGGAAGGACGCCGCGGCGAGCAGCGCCGTGATGAGCGTGGGCGTCCACGAGCGCCAGGCGAACGCCAGCACCGTGATGATGGCACCGAAGATGGTGGTGATGAGCCAGGACTGACCCAGCGGCAGCTCCAGCAGGAAGCGGCCGAGCTGAGAGCCGAACTCGCGCTCGATGCTGAGCTTCGGGTTGAAGGCGGCCATGAAGGCCAGGAACCCGGCGAGGCCCGCGGACACCGTGAACACGGCGGCACCGACCGAGGCGATGTTCAGAGCCGCATCGAAAGACCGCTCCCCCGCGCGCAGACCGAAGAGCGCGAGCACGAGCGAGCCGAGCATGACGGCACCGGAGACGTTCATGACGAGCTTGGCCACAGGCGTGCCCCAGAGCACGAACGGACCGGGGTCCTGCAGCAGGGGCGGCTTGGCCCCGCCGCCCACGAGGAGCGCCAGCACCAGGGCCACGAGGGCGGCGACGAGGAGGATGGCGACGCCGGAGACGCGATACGCCGAAATCCGACTCGTCGACTCGCTGCGGGAACTCACCCCTCCAGCCTAGGCGCGCCCGGCGATGAGAAAGCACGAAGGCCGCTCCCGTCGGAACGGGAGCGGCCTTCGAAGAGGTGCGGTCGAATTACTTGACGGCAGCCTTGAGCTTGGAACCAGCGGTCACCTTGACGCGCTTGCCGGCCGGGATCTTGATCTCGGCACCGGTCTGCGGGTTGCGGCCCGTGCGAGCAGCGGTGTCGACCTGCTCGAAGGAGATCCAGCCCGGGATGGAGACCTTGCTGCCCTTGGCAACAGCGTCGGAGACCGTGGCGAACAGCGAGTCGAGGACACCGGAGACGGTGGCCTGGCTCTGGCCGGTGGCGGAAGCGATGCTCGCGACGAGCTCGGTCTTGGTGATGGACTTGTCAGCCATGTCATCCTCCAGCGACGAAGACCGTCGCATCGTTGTGGGGTGTCGGAGCGGATGCTCCTGGTCTGTCGACCGCCTTGAATGTACCAACGACCACCCTCATTTCCGCGTCATTTCGCGGGTTTTGGGCAATTACTGGGCGTGTCGCGTCACTTTTGTCACTCCAGTCACATGTTCGGGGGCCTCGGCGGGCGGGAGAGCAGGTCCAGGAAACGGCCTGATCCGGCGTGATCACCTGACCCGGCGCGCGGTGCAGGGACGCGAAAGGGGCGAGGACCCGAAGATCCTCGCCCCTATCGACTGTCTGCTGAGACTTACCAGCTCGACTTGGTGACACCGGGCAGCTCGCCACGGTGTGCCATGTCACGGAAGCGGACACGCGAGATGCCGAACTTCGTGAGGACACCGCGGGGGCGGCCGTCGATGACGTCGCGCGAACGCACGCGAGCCGGCGACGCGTTGCGCGGCAGCTTCTGCAGGCCGACGCGTGCGGCCTCGCGGGCCTCGTCGGTGGCGTTCGGGTCGATCAGGGTCTTCTTCAGCTCGGCGCGACGCTCGGCGTAACGCTCGACGATGACCTTGCGCTGCTCGTTGCGAGCGATCTTGCTCTTCTTAGCCATTGATCAACGCTCCTCTCGGAATTCGACGTGCTGACGGATGACCGGGTCGTACTTCTTGAGCACGAGGCGGTCGGGGGTGTTGCGGCGGTTCTTCTTCGTCACGTACGTGTAACCCGTACCTGCCGTCGAACGCAGCTTGATGATCGGACGGACGTCCTGAGCCTTCTTGGCCATTAGAGCTTCACACCCTTCGCCTGGAGGTCCTTGACCACGTTCTCGATGCCGCGGACGTCGATCACCTTGATGCCCTTGGCGGACACGTTGAGCGTGATCTTACGACCGAGCGAGGGAACGAAATACGTCTTCTTCTGCACGTTCGGGTCGAAGCGGCGCTTCGTCCGGCGGTGCGAGTGCGAGACATTGTGTCCGAAGCCGGGAACAGCTCCGGTCACCTGGCACACTGCTGCCATGATGTGACTCCTTCTATACCGTGAGGCCGGACGGCCCCACCCAAGATCCCTTGTCTGCATACGACCACGACCCGCCGATCTCTCGGCCGCAGAAGGGGAAGCATGCGAACTGCGCACAGGAGTGTGCGCAGACAAAGAGTCAGTTTAGCACGGCCGGCGCCGCGGTTCGCATCGCGCACACGGCACCATCTCAGGCCGACATCGTCTCAGCCCGACATCGAGCCGTTCGCGCGACTCGACGCCTCGGCCGCACCGCGTCCCCATCGGAACGGGGAAACCGTGGGATCCGCGTCGATCCAGAAGCGCCACGGGAATGCCGCGGTCCCCGCGACGCCTGCCACTCCGACCCGAGGGCCGCTCACCACGTCGTCGCGCTGCGGCCCCAGCCAGAGTTCCGCCCGCGCCCCGTGCTGCTGGCCTGCCGTGACGGCGTCGATCCCGTCGTGCAGCGGATGTCGCAGGCCCACAGCCTGCCCGAGGCGGCCCGGCCCGCGGGCGAGGTCCCGCAGCGCGATGCGTCCGAGCGGAAGGGCGACGCCACGACGCAGGGCTGCAGCCTCCACCCCTGCCACGACCTCACCGGCGCGGAGCAGCACGCCGTCGCCCTGTCCCTCCGGTCCGCACACGACGTTGACGCAGGAGTGGATGCCGTGGCTCAGGTACACGTAGAGACGCCCCGGCTCACCCCACATGGTCGAATTGCGCGCCGTCCGTCCCATGCGGGCGTGCGAGCCGGGGTCGGGGATCTCCCCCGTGCCCTGCCCGTGATAGGCCTCGACCTCGGTGATGCGCAGCCGCACCTCGACCGGGTCCGCCTCCGTCGCTGTGGAGATGAACGTGCGCAGCTCTCCACCCAGCAGGCGCGGAGCGACGTCGACGGCGGAGCCGCTCAGGTCGGTGCGGGCGGCGCGGTGCAGAGCCTCCTGCGGCTCTGCACCGCGCACGGGGTCGGGGCCGCCGGTCATCTCAGAATCTCGGGGCCGTCTGGCACCACGAGGCGTCGAAGCCGGTGAGGGCCACGAGCTCCTTGCCCGAGTCCATGTCGATCAGGTGCGTCTCGACGTTCTCCGGAAGCGGCAGCAGCATCCCGTCGTAGGCGTTGTTCGCCAGGTCGGGCGCGACGACGACGGCGGCATACTGACCGCTCGGCGATGCACAGGCCTGGAGGATCGAGTCCGTCGACCCGACCTCGACCAGCGGGGTCGCCGCACCGTCGTCGTCCACCCGCACGACCACCTGTCCGATCGGGAGACCCTCTTCGTCACGCGCGACGACGTGACGCAGTGTGCCGCCGGGGAACGGAGTGATGGAGCTCGCCGTGCCGTAGTCGGGGTCCGAAGCGGCGAGGGGCTGCTCCGAGCCGTCGGCCAGATCGAGTTCGACCACGGCTCCGTCGAGCCGCTCCACGATCGCGGTGTACGTGCCTCGGGAGATCCCCTGGATGGTGGCCGCGAGACCGAGCGACTGCACGCCGGCATCGGTCGAGCGGTCGACGAGCGAGAGCGCTCCGTCGAAGTCGATGAACAGCACTGCCGCGCTGTCGGGAACGAACTGCCACACGAAGACGCTCGCCTCGGCACCGGCGACCTCGATGATCTGAGGGTCGTCGTCGCCGCTCAGCGACTGCGTGACGAGGACGCTCGCGCGCCCTTCGGTATCGCTGAGCTCCTTGTCCGAGTAGCTGTAGCCGACGAGGCCGCCGCGCTCGGAGACCTGGATCGCCCCCACGTAGCCGTCACCGGGGAGCTTCAGCTCACGCTGGTTCTTGCCGTCGCGGTCCATCACGAGCAGGCGGGATCCGTCGTCCTCCTCGACCGAGACCACGAGCTGCGTCGATGTCGCACGGAAGTCGTTGATCTTGTCGTGCTCGAACACCGCGACGGCCTTCTCTCCGCTGAGGTCGGTGAGGAAGATCTTGTCCTTGCCCTCGACGTCGCGGCGTAGCAGGAAGATGTTCGACGGCGGCGTCGTGAAGCTCGTGGTCAGCGTCGTCGTCGGGCCGCCTCCGGCACCGACGACATCGGCCACGCGGATCGTGTACTCGGTCGAATCGTCGAGCGGGACGGTGAATCGCACCCCCACGCCGCGACCGGAGGCATCGACGGTGAACGGCACCGCCGGCTCGACCGTCACCTGCGCGGGGTCGATGTCGGCGAGCGCCTGGTTCGCGGTGAGGATGACGCGGCTGCCTGAGGACTCGATCGCCTGCGCGGCGTTCACCTGTACGTCGCTGATGCGCGGTCCCTGGAGCAGGCTCGCGACACCCAGCCCCGTTCCGACGATGACGAGGACACCCAGCACGGCGGCGAGCGTGACGACGAAGCGACGACGGCTCCCCGGGGTCTGCCCGGGCTCCGGCTCTGCCGCGACGCGAGGGGCCGGAGGCGTGTTCGGCTCCGCCGCCTCTGCGCCCTCCCTCTCGACGTCCGGGGCCGCGCCGACGAACACGGGCTCAGTCGCGAGCGGGACGGGCGGAAGGATGGTCGCCTCCGCGTCTTCTCGGGCTGAAGCCTCGAAGGCTGCCATCTTCCGGGCTGCGGCCTCCTGCTCGGCGACCTCGCGGTCGCCCGCCTCGCGCACCGCAGCTTCACGGACGGCAGCTTCACGGAGGACTGCCTCGTCTGCGACGGCATCCGGCTGGTCGGCAGACGAGGGATCCGCGGACGCCGTAGCGGCAGACGAGGGATCCGCGGTGTGCGGAGCGTGGTCCGGCGCCGCGGCGACGTGTTCGGCGGAGGCGATCACGCGGTCGATCCGCTCCGCCTCCGCTGCCTCGGCGGCTTCTCGCGCCGCACGCATCTCCGCGCGTGTGCGCGGGACGGCGGGCACCTCTGGGCGCTCGTCGTCAGTACTCATAGGGATCCCCCGGCTCGTCGATCGCGACGACGTCGGTCGGTTCAATGCGGAGCTTCCCATCGGCATCCGCACGCACAGTTCCGGTGATCTCGACCCATTGGCCGGTCGCGTAGTCGTCGGGCTTCACGTCGACGGGGAGGATGGCGGTCTGCGCGTCGATCACGCAGTGCGTGATGACCAGGCGGGTGAGATTGACGCCGTCGTCGGCATCGTCCGGGGTCACGAACCCCGTGAGCTTCACCGGCGCACCGTCATACGCGGCAGTGTTCGTCGCTGCGGCGAACACGCTCGCCCAGTCGCCGACGCCGAACGTCGAGGTGTCGGCGACCCCGAGGGCCACCGTGTCGGCACCGGCGAACAACGCACTTTGCTCTCCCGCGCGCGACATCGCGAGCTCGACGGACAGCGAGGCGGGCGGCAGCACGAGGCCGGCCACCACCACCCCGGAGGCGATGACGCCACCCGTGACGGCGGCGACCCCGGCAAGTGTGCGGCGCGACGAGGGCGCAGTGGCTGGGCGCCCGTCGCCGTCCTCCGGGTCGGCGTGCTCCAGGTCGGCGTGATCCCGGGCGGCGCTCTCCGCGCGTGACTTGAGGCGTGTGGGCGCAGGGGCATGCCCGTGATCGTGACCGTGGTCGCTCTCCTCGCCGAGCGGGAGGGTGCACGACCAGATCGCACCGGCCAGGGTGACGACGGCGGCTGTGCACGCGAACCACACCGACTCGGGGCTGATGTAGAGGGTGAGGCGTCCGGTGAGACCGAGACCGAGGGTGACGACCGAGATCACGGCGGCCAGCCCCACACCCAGCCAGCGGGTGCCGAGAGCGCGAACGCGCGCTGCGGTGGGCGAAGACAGCGCCACGGGCTCAGACAGTGCCACGTGCTCAGACAAGGACGTTCACCCCGATCCCGATGGCGAAGGCCGCGGCGAGCACGATGCCGACGATCCCGACGAGCGTGCGGCCCGTGAAGGTCGTGCGCATGAGCGCGAGCATCTTGATGTCGACGAGCGGCCCGACGAGCAGGAAGGCCACGATCGCGCCGGACGAGAACGTCGACGCGAACGACAGCGCGAAGAAGGCGTCGACATTCGAGCAGATGGCCACCGTCATCGCGAGGGCCATCATCGCGACGATCGACAGCACCGGGTTGGAGCCGATCGCCAGCAGCCACTCCCGCGGGATGAGCACCTGCACGGCTCCGGCGAGCGCCGAGCCGATCACGAGCGCGGGCATCACGGCGCGCAGCTCGATGAGGAACTGCGTGAGGCTGCGGCGCACAGGGGTGCCCGGTTCGTGGGTCACCCGGTCGCAGGTGTCGACGAAACGCTGCGTGAGCATGCCGTCGGGGTCGGGGTGGCGGCTGTAGATCCAGCCGATCAGGTTGGCGATCAGGTAGCCGCCGACGAGGCGGGCGACGAGGATGCCGCCGTCCCAGCCGAACGCCGCGTGCGTGGTGAGGATCACGATCGGGTTCACGATCGGTGCGGCGATGAGGAAGGTCATCGCCTCCGCCGGCGCGAGGCCGCGCATCATGAGTCCACGGGCGAAAGGAACGTTGCCGCACTCGCACACCGGGATCAGCATGCCGAGCAGCGACAGCACCGCGCGACGGGCCCACGCGCGTTTCGGCAGCCAGCGGTGGATGACGTCGGCAGGAAGCCAGACCTGCACCACGATCGACAGCAGCACACCGAGGATCACGAACGGCAGGGCTTCGATGAGCACGCTCAGCGCGAGCGTGAGGCCGTCCTGCGCGCGGGTGGGCAGTGAGGCGGGGAACAGCTTCGGCAGGAAGGCGTCGATCAGGAACAGGGCGGCGATGATGGCCGCGCCGAGGCCGACGCCGATCCATGCCGAACGCGGCGAGGGTGCCGGGCGATGGGAGTGGCCGTGACGGGTCGCCGTTGCTGCCGAGGAGCTCACGCGGACGCGGCCCTCTCGGCATCGCGCTTGTTCGCGCACGGAGTGCACAGTCCGAAGATGTCGACCACGTGCGCGGCCTCGGTGAATCCGTGCAGGGCAGCCGTGCGGTGCGCCCACTGCTCGACGTCCTTGGCCTCGATCTCGACGGTCAGACCGCAGGACCGGCAGATCAGGTGGTGGTGGTGGCCCTGCGTGGTGCATGCCCGGTAGAGCGCCTCACCCTCGGGGCTCTGCAGCGAGTCGGCGTCTCCGGAGGCGGCGAGCCCGGCGAGGGCGCGATAGACCGTGGCCAGGCCGATGCCGGTGTTGTCATCGCGCAGCGAGGCGTGCAGGCTCTGCGCGCTCACGAATCCGCGCGCGTCGGCGAGTGCTTCGCGCACGCGTTCGCGCTGCCAGGTGTTCCGCTGAGCCATAAGAAGAGTCTAGGCCGCGGCGATCAGCGGGGGCTGGGAGTGGATCTCAGGCCTGGACCCGGCGGATGCGGGCACGCGAGCGCTGCACGATCCAGCAGATCACGTAGATCGTGAACGACAGCGTGGTGATGTAGGGACTCACGGGCAGCGTTCCGGCGAGGGCGAGCAGGATGCCGCCGACCGCGGAGACGAACCCGAACAGCGCAGCCAGCAACGGCACCGCGATGGGGCCGGCCGTGACGCGCATCGCGGCGGCGGCGGGCGTGACCAGCAGTGCCATCACGAGGAGCGCGCCGATGATGTGCACGCTCACGGCGACGATCAGGCCGAGCAGCACCATGAACAGCAGACTCACGGCGCGGGTCGGCACCCCGCGGGCGGCGGCCGATTCCGGGTCGAGCGAGTCGAAGCGCAACGGGTTCCACATCACCAGCAGCCCGATGAGCACGACCATGCTGATGCCGATCAGCCACCCGAGGTCGGGGCTCGAGACCGAGACGATCTGCCCCGTCAACAGGCTGAAGCGGTTGGCGCTGCGACCGTCGTAGAGCGACAGGAACAGGATTCCGAGACCGAGACCGAACGGCATGAGCACACCGACGATCGAGTTGCGGTCCCTGGCCTTGGCCCCGAGCACGCCGATCAGGATCGCGGCGACGAGGGCACCGCCGAGGGATCCGGCCACCACGCTGCCGCCGAAGAGCAGGGCCGCCGCCGCGCCCGCGAAGGAGAGCTCGCTCACGCCGTGCACGGCGAAGGCCAGGTCGCGCTGCATCACGAAGACGCCGATCAGGCCGCCCACGATCCCGAGCACGGCTCCCGCGATGATCGAGTTCGCGAGCAGGGCGACGAGCTCGCCGTAGTCCTGGAAGGAGAAGATGTCATCCCAGCCGACCATGGGCGCGATGGCTGCCGCCGCGTTCATGCCGCTCCCCCGTGCGCGTGATCACCGTGATCGTGGTGAGGCTCGGCGTCCGGCACGCCCACGACGACCAGACGATCTCCGGCGCGGAGGACGAACACCGGGGTGCCGTAGAGGTCGGTGAGCACGCGGGTCTGCAGCACCTCGTCGGGGGTTCCCAGCAGGAACCGCCCGCCGGCGATGTAGAGGATGCGGTCGACCCGCCCGAGGATCGGGTTGATGTCGTGGGTGACGAACAGCACCGCCGCCTCGCGCTCACGGCGCTGACGGTCGATGATGTCGGTCACGGCGACCTGGTTGGCGAGGTCGAGGTTCGACAGCGGCTCGTCGCACAGCAGGAGTGCGGGCTCGTCGGCGAGGGCCTGGCCGACCCGGAGCCGCTGCTGTTCGCCGCCCGAGAGCAGTCCGACGCGGCGATCCGCGAAGTGGGAGGCACCGACCGCGTCGAGCAGTCGGTCGACCTTCGCCCGGTCGCCGCGGTGCGGGATGGGAAAGCCGAAGCGGCTGCCCTGCACCCCGAGGGCGACCAGGTCGCGGGCCCGCATGCTCGTGTCGGGGGCGAGATTCCGCTGCTGGGGGATGTACCCGATGCGGGAGTTGCCCCGATGGACGGGTTCACCCGCCACGCGGATCATCCCGGATGACAGCGGCTGCAGGCCGAGGATGCTGCGCAGGAGCGTGGTCTTGCCCGACCCGGAAGGACCGAGCACGGCGATGAACTCCCCCGGTTCGACCGTGAGATCGAGGCCGGACCACAGCTCGCGATCCCCACGGTGCAGGGACGCGTCGGATATCTGGAGTACCGGCTTCTCGCGCTGAAGGGCGCCGCTCACGGCTGGACGGCGGCGGCGAGGCTCTTGATCGCGTCACTCATCCACTCAGAGTACGACGATCCGTCCTCGAGCAGCTCCGTGAAGGCGACGACCGGAACCCCGGCGTCCTTCGCCGCGGTCTCGACGCGCTGGGTCTCGGACCCCCCGGTCTGGGCGTTCGTCAGCAGCGCGGTGACCTGTCCGCTGTCGATCACGTTCAGCGCCTCGAGCAGCACGGCGGGCGCGACGTCAGTGCCCTCTTCGACCGACTCGGCGAAGCCCTCCGGGGTGACGTCCGTGAATCCGGCGGCGGCCGCGAGGTAGCCGGGCAGCGGTTCTGTGATGAAGACGTTGACGTTCGGCGCCTCCGCCTTGAGGGTCGCGAGCTCGGTCTCGAAGCCCTCGAGGTCGGCGGTGAGCGTGGCGGCGTTGGCGGCGAACTCCTTCGCGCCGTCGGGGTCGAGCTCGGTCAGTTCATCGGCGATGGCCTCGACGACATGGATCATCGTGTGCGGGTCGAACCACACGTGCTCGTTGAAGCCCTCGATGTGGTCGTGCCCCTCGTGGCCGTCCTCGCCCTCGGCGTGTTCGTGATCGTGGGCGTCCTCTTCAGGAGCTGTGCTCTCCTCGGGCACCTCGGTGGCCGTCTCATCGGCGTGATCGTGGTCGGCCTCGTCCGTGTGTCCCTCGTCGTCGTGCCCCTCGTTGCCGGGGAAGTCGTGCGAGTACTCGACGGCCGTCACCACGTGCGGATCCTTCGCATCCTGCAGCAGCGTGTCGATGAAGGCGTCGTACCCGCCGCCGTTCTCGATCACGAGTTCGGCCTTCTGCACGGTCAGCCGGTCGCGGGCGCTCGCCTCGTAGGAGTGCGGATCCTGCGACGCCGACGTGATGATCGACTGCACGTCGACGCGGTCTCCACCGATGGTCGACGCGATGTCTCCGTAGACGTTCGTGCTCGCCACGACCGTGATGGTGCCGTCGTCGCCCTCTCCCGCCGAGGGGGTCGAGCATCCGGCCAGCGTGAGTGCGGCGACGGATGCGAGGGCGAGGGCGACGACGGGCTTCTTCATGCTCTCACTCTAAACGCTAATGAGAACCATTATCAAATCGCCTCGGCCGCTCGGTCACCCATGGCCGAAACGGAGACGACCCGACGTCCGCGTGGTGTGTCAGTGCTCGACACCCCGCGCGGGGCGCGGATCATCTCCGTTTCGGCAAAGGGGCGGAAGCTCAGCCGAGCAGACCGGCCGGTGCGATCCAGGCCGTGGCCTCCCCGGGGAGCGCAGAGCCGTCGAGCGGGGCGCTCGCGAGCACGACATCCGCGGCCGCATCCCCGAGGTCGAACGGTTCCGTGCCGAAGTTCGACACGACCTGCCATCCGTTCGGCCGGGTGAAGCGCAGCACGTCGGCACGTCCGGTGTCGATCCACTCCAGGGTCTCCCCGGTCTGCAGCAGGTGTCGGAGGCGCAGGGCCTCGCGGTACAGCGACAGCGTCGACGCCGGATCGGCGGCCTCCACGTCGACCGCGTACTCCGCGAACCACTCGGGCTGCGGCAGGTGCGCGCCCTCGGCGCCGAAGCCGTACGAGGAGCCGGCCGCCGTCCAGGGAAGGGGCACACGGCATCCGTCACGGCCGAGCCCGTCGAACTCCGCACCGCGGAAGAACCCGGGGTCCTGACGCTGTTCCGGCGTGATCTGCGCCACTTCGTGCAGGCCGAGCTCTTCACCCTGATAGAGGTACGTGCTGCCGGGAAGGCCGAGCAGCAGCAGGGTCGCGGCGTGTGCCCTGCGGAGTCCGCCCTCGCGGTCGAGGCCGTCCGCCGGACCGCCGGCCTTGACCCACTCCGTGCCCTGCTTGACCGGTCGTCCGTTCAGGGCCGGGAGGCCGTAACGCGTGGCATGACGGGTGACGTCGTGGTTCGACAGCACCCAGGTGGTCGACGATCCGGTCTCCTGCGCCTGCTGCAGGTTGTCGGCGATGATGCTCCGGAACTGCCGTGCGTCGAAGTCGGCCACGAGCAGGTCGAAGTTGAATGCCTGGCCGAGTCCTTCCGCCGAGGCGTACTTCGCACGGCGCTCCGGGGTGTCCACCCACGCCTCGGCCACGGCCGTGCGCGGCGGGTCGTACTCGTTGAAGACCGCGCGCCACTCGGCATAGATCTCGTGCACGTCGTCGCGGTCGACCATCGGGTGCGTGCCCGAGGTGCGGTCCATCGCGTCGAGCTCGGCGCGCGAGGGAAGCGGCTCGCTGAGGTCCTTCGTGAGCATGTGGGCGACGTCGATGCGGAACCCGTCCACGCCGCGGTCCGACCAGAAGCGCAGAGTCTTCAAGAAGTCGGCGCGCACCTCGGGGTGGTCCCAGTTCAGGTCGGGCTGCTCCACGGCGAAGTTGTGCAGGTACCACTGCCCGTCCGCCACGCGCTCCCACGCGCTGCCGCCGAACACGGATTCCCAGTCGGTCGGCGGCTCGGAGCCGTCGGGACCGGTGCCCTCACGGAAGATGTAGCGCTCGCGCGCGGCCGACCCGCGTCCGGCGGCGAGCGCCTCCTGGAACCACTCGTGCTGGTCGGAGGAGTGGTTCGGGACGATGTCGACGATCACGCGGATGCCGCGGGAGTGCAGCGCCTCGACCATGTCGTCGAAGTCGTCGAGCGTGCCGAGCCGCGGGTCGACGTCGCGGTAGTCGGCCACGTCGTATCCGCCGTCGGCGAGTGCGGACGGGTAGAACGGGCTGAGCCATACCGCATCGATGCCGAGGCCCTGGAGGTAGTCGGCCCGGGAGACGATGCCGGGGATGTCGCCGATGCCGTCGCCGTTCGCATCGGCGAAGCTGCGCGGGTAGATCTGGTAGACGGCGGCCTGACGCCACCAGGCGGCGTCTTCGGCGGTGCGGGTCTCGACGAGAAGCGCGTCGGTCATGAGGGGAGAACTCCTTCTCTCTTGCGGTGGTCGTGCGGTGTCAGCCCTTGACGGCGCCCTGCGTGACGCCCTCCATGACCCACCGCTGCGTGAACAGGTAGGCCACTATCGCGGGGGCCATCGCCATCAGGTACGAGGCGAAGGCGACGTTGTAGTTGTTGCTGAACTGGTTCTGGAAGAGGTTCTGCCGAACGGGGAGCGTCTGCAGCGCGGGGTCGGCGATGATGAGCGACGGCATCATGAAGTCGTTCCAGGCGTACAGGAACGCGAAGATGCCGACGGTCGCGCTCATCGGGGCGAGCAGCGGGAAGATCAGCTTCCAGAAGGTCTGCCAGGTGGTCGCGCCGTCGATGCGCGCGCTCTCCTCCAGCTCGATCGGGATAGACCGCAGGAACGCCGTGAACAGCAGCACGCTGAAGCTCAGCTGGAACATGGTGGCGAGGATGATCACGCCGAACGGGTTGTCGAGTCCGACGCGTCCGGTGAGCTGAATCTGCGGCAGGGCCACGACCGGGAACGGGATGAACATCGCCGCGAGCAGGTAGAAGAACGAGTAGCGGAACAGCCGTCGGTCCCAGTTGCGCACGATGGCGTAGGAGGCGAAGGCCGCCAGCACGATGGTCGCGATCACGGTGCCCGCCGTGACGAGCAGGGAGATGCCCGCGCCGACCGGGAACTTCGTGAGCGTCCAGGCTTCGACGAAGCCGTCGATGCTGAACGGCGCCGGGAGAGAGAAGGCGTTGCCGTCGACCGCCTGTCCTGTGGTCTTGAATGCCATCGAGATGGTCACGTACAGCGGAAGGAGCACGGTGACGGCGCACAGGATCAGGATGATCGTGCCCGACCAGTTCACGCGCTCCATGCGGATGCGCGGCTTCTTCCCTGAGGTGGGGATCGTGGTGAGTGTCTGCGTCGACATCAGAGTGCGTTCCTTCCGCGCGTCAGCGACAGCTGGAGGAGGGAGATGAGCACGGCGACGATGAAGAAGATGGTCGCGTTGGCCATCTGGTAGGCGTAGTCGCCGCCGTTGAAGCCCGCGATGATCGTCATCGCGACGCTGCGGGTCGATGTGCCCGGCCCGCCGTTGGTGAGACCGACGATGATGTCGTAGGCGTTCAGGAAGCCCTTGAACCCGAGGATCACGTTGATCACCACGTATCCCGCGACGAGCGGCAACGTGATGCGGGTGAGCTGCTGCGTCTTGCTGGCGCCGTCGATGCTCGCCGCCTCGTACACCTCGCCGGGGACAGAGAGCAGGCCGGCGATGTAGATGAGCAGGGTGCCGGGCACGGCCTGCCAGGCGGTGACGATGACGATCGCGATCCAGGCGAGGTCGGGATTGGCGAGCAGACTGGTCTCGAGCCACGGGATGCCCGCTGCGGCTCCCGCTGCCGGGATCGAGTTGGAGAACAGGAAGTTGAAGACGTAGGCGATGATGATCCCCGAGATCACCATCGGGATCACGAAGATGGTGCGCAGGCCCGTCTTGAAGCGGATGCGCGAGGTGAGTCCGACCGCGAGCAGGAATGCGATCACGTTCACGACGATCACCGTGGCGATCGAGAAACCGAACGTGAACAGGTAGCTCTGCAGGATCGAGGGATCGCTGAACAGCGCGATGTAGTTCGTCAGCCCGTTGAAGCTCCACTCCCCGATGCCGATCGAGTCGGTGAAGCTGAAGAAGATGCCGATGACGCCCGGAACAGTGATCGCGAGGGTGAAGAGCACGAGCGTCGGCAGCAGGAACAGGTAGTAGATCGGCTCGACGCGGCGCGTGTGGCGCCGGAGCTTCCGGTCGCCACCCGTGACGATGACGGTCGTGCTGTCGGAAGCAGAGGGAGTCGTCGTGGTGCTCATGATGCGCCCTCCTCGCCGGCGGCGTTGTCCTGGGTCGACGGGATCGGCGCCCGGAAGGCGATGCGTGCCCAGTCGGCGTCCATGGTGCGCAGGATCGAGGTCGGAGAAGCCCCGAGTACCATCGCCTGCGCGTAGTTCATCATCGGAAGCGTCTTGGGCACGAGCACGGACGGGCCCTGATAGATCTGCCCGTTGTCGTAGTACTCGACCATCCCCTCAACCCGGGGGTCGTCGGGGGCGGAAGCGCCCTTCGTGGGCGTGAAGCCGAGCTGCGAGGCGTTGTACTCCTCGATGTTCTGCGGCTCGTAGAGGAACTCGAGGAAGTCGCGGGCGGCCTCCTGATGGCGCGACCCCTCGGGGATCATCGCGGCGAGGTCCATGTTCACGCGCACCCCGAGGTCGGCCGGGTCGTTCGTCATCGGCAGCGGGAAGGTGCCCAGCCGCAGGTCGGGTGCGGTCTTCGCGATCTCGCTGAACGCCCACGGACCCTGCAGGTACATCGCGGCCTCGCCCTTGCCGAAGGCCAGGTTGCCGTCGCCGTAGCCACGGCTCGGGGCATCCGCGTTGGTGTAGTCGTTCGCGAGCTGCAGCATCCTGTCCATCGGCTCGGCGAAGTCCTTCGAGAACGAGACCTCGGAGTCGGGACCGACGTCGGCGCCCTCGTCCGCGAGCGCATCGAAGAAGTCGATCACGTCGACCGAGCCGCCCGCGGTGTAGTCGTACCAGCCCTGGCCCACGGTCCAGTCGTCCTTGAACGTGCCGTAGAACGGGTCGATGCCCGCCGCCTTCAGCTGCTCGCACACCGCAAGCAGCTCGTCCCACGTCGTCGGCACCTCGAGGCCCTGAGCGTCGAAGATCTCCTTGTTGTAGATGACGGAGGCGGCCATCACCGAGTACGGCAGGGCGCTGGTGCGGCCCTCGCAGGAGCCGTACTGGTCCATGAGCGGCTGCAGGTCATCGCGGATGCCCGCAGCGGCGTCGGTCTCGGAGAGATCGGTGAGCGCGCACCGCTGCACGAAACGGGCGATCTCGTAGTTGTAGTTGGCGAGCATGACGTCGGGCGGGTTGCCCCGCACGAAGCTCGCCGAGACGACGTCGACGCCCGAGGTGTCGATCTCGACCTTCACGTCGCTCTGCGAGGAGTTGTACTCGGCGACGAGGGCGGTCATGAACTCGATCGCCTCGCGCTTGCTGAAGGTGAAGCGGATGGTCTCCGCTCCCGAGCCGGGGGCGCATCCCGCGAGCGCCGTGCCGACCAGGGTGACCCCCAGGGCCGCGGCCACCGCTCGCGCCGCGCGTGTTCGTGTGCCAGACACCGTCGTCCTTCCATCCCGTAGATCCGTGCACTAAATCTAGTGAGCGAATTTACTCTGTCGAACGGTACTCTCTCATTGGACGAGAGGAAGGTCAAGCGCCGTGGCAGATGTCTCCGCAGGCTTGGGCACCGGTCGAGCGAGCGTGAGCGCCGTGCTCGACTTCGCCTGGACGGCTGGCGAGTTCACCGCGTCCGAGGCCATGGCCGGCACCTCGCTGACCCGCTCGACCGCCATCGACGCGATCGACACCCTGGTCGGCGCGGAGATCCTCCGTGAACTCCCCAACGCCCGCGCCGCCGGCACCTACCGCGCAGGGCGACCCTCTCGCCGCTTCGTGCTGCCCGCCGACCTGGGCGTCGTGATCGGCGTCGATGCGGGCGACACCCACCTCGCCGTGACCGTGGCCGACCTGCTCGACGAGACGCTCGTGCACCACCGGGTGGAGTTCGATCCGACGCAGACGGTCTCCGAGCGGCGCGCGACGATCCTCGGGCGCCTCGGCGATGCGCTCACCGAAGCCGGGGTCGCGCGCGAGCAGGTGCTCGCCGTGTGCGTCGGGGTCGCGGCACCGGTGAACCGCGACGGCATCTCGCCCCCGCACCCGGAAGGCTTCTGGGAGCGCACGAACCCCGGGCTCGCCGAGGCACTGGAGGACTGGGCACCCGTCGTGCAGATCAAGAACGACGCCCAGCTCGCCGCGATCGCCGAAGGGGCCGAGGGAGCCGCGATCGGATGCCGCGACTACGTCGCCCTGCTCGCGAGCGAGCGCTTCGGCGGCGGCGTGGTGGTCGACGGGCACGTGCTGCACGGCGCGCACGGCGGTGTCGGCGAGGGCGTCGTGTTCGATCACATCGTGGGTGTCGGCTCGGCGTTCGGCCTGCGCTATGCCGTGCAGGACCAGGTGCGCGCGGCAGTCGACTCCGGTGAGATCTCGCACGACAGCGCCGTCGGACGCCTCGTCGGCACACGTCGCATCGACCCTCGACTCGTGCTGACCCTCGCCGCGTCGGGCGACCGGGACGCGGTGCTGATCACCTCCCGCGTCGGGGCCACCGTGGCCCGCGTCGTCGGTGTGCTCGGCAGCATGTACGACCCGGCTCGCGTCATCGTGTGCGGAGCGGTCGCCGAGAGCATCGAGCCCGTGCTGACCGCTGCCCGCCGCATCCTCCCCCAGGAGCTGCACCTGCCCGCCCCGGAGATCCTCGCGTCGACACTGGGTGCCGAGGTCGTCTCACGCGGGGCCGTGGCGACCGCCCGACGCGCGGCCAGGGAGCACGCGGTGCCGCGGTTGGCGGAGGAACGTCTGCGCCAAAGTGCGTGACCGGGCGGTCACGTGCGTGATGCGGGTCAGTCCACGAGCAGTGCGGGCTCCTCGAGGATAGAGGCGACGTCGGCGATGAAGCGGCTCATGCCGTCGCCGTCGATCACGCGGTGGTCGAAGGATCCGGCCACCGTGGTCACCCAACGGGGGCGCACCTCGCCGTCGACGACCCACGGCTTCTGACTGATGGTGCCCATCGCCACGATCCCGGCCTCGCCGGGGTTGATGATCGGGGTGCCGGCATCCATCCCGAACACACCGATGTTCGTGATCGTGATCGTGCCGCCCTGCTGATCGGCCGGCGGGGTCTTGCCGTCGCGGGCCGTGAGCGTGAGACGGTTCAGTGCCCGCGCCAGCTCCTTCATGCTCAGGTCCTGCGCGTCCTTGATGTTGGGCACGAGCAGGCCGCGCGGGGTGGCGGCGGCGATACCGAGGTTCACGTAGTGGCGGACGGCGATCTCGGCTCCGGACTCGGTCTCGATCCAGGCGGCGTTGACCATCGGGGTGCGGCGGGCGGCCCAGATCACGGCGCGGGCCATGATGAGCAGCGGCGACACCTTGATGTCGGCGTAGTCGGGCGAGGCCTTGAGGCGCTTGACGAGTTCCATCGTGCGGGTGGCGTCGATCTCCTTCCACACCGTCACGTGCGGGGCCGAGTACGCGCTCTGCACCATCGCCGACGACGTGGCCTTGCGCACACCCTTGACCGGGATCGACTCGGTGCGGTCGTCACCTGCAGCCGACGGACGCGTTGCGGTGAGGCCGCGAGCGAGTCCTGCTGGCGCAGCCTGCGGGGCGGGCACCGTCTCCTCGCGCACGGTCCCCCACTCGGGGGTCTCGATGTTGCGGAAGACGCTCGCCTGCGAGGCGTGCTTCATCACGTCGTCGCGCGTGACCTCCCCGTCGGCACCGGTCGCGGCGACCGCGGTGAGGTCGACGCCGAGGTCGCGGGCCAACTTGCGGATCGGCGGCTTCGCGATCACCCCCACCGAGGAGCGGACGGGTCGCTCGGCCGGACGCTTGCGCCGCGAGGTGGCTCCGCCTCCCGTGCCGTAGCCCACCAGCACGGAACCGCCGCCCTCTTCCGCCGCGGGAGCTGCAACCGCCGGGGCAGCAGGAGCCCCCGTCGCCGGCTCGGTCAGGAACGTGATGATGGGGGTGCCGACCTCGACGGTCGTGCCCTCCGCCGCGAGGAGTTCGCCCACCACGCCCGCATACGGCGACGGCAGCTCGACGAGCGACTTGGCCGTCTCGATCTCGCACACCACGTCGTTGATCGCGACGGTGTCGCCAGGAGCGACCTTCCAGGCCACGATCTCGGCCTCGGTCAGGCCTTCGCCGACGTCCGGAAGGGTGAAGTTCTGCGTGCTCATGACGAGTCCTTTCGGCCGAGCGGGAGTGTCAGTATGCCAGCGAGCGGTCGACGGCCTCGAGGATGCGGTCGGCATCCGGGAGGTACGCGCCTTCGAGCTTCGCGGGCGGGAACGGAGTGTCATAGCCGGAGACGCGCAGCACCGGAGCCTCGAGCGCATAGAACGCGCGCTCCATGACGGTCGCGGCGATCTCGCCGCCGATGCTGCCGAAGCCCTGCGCCTCCTGCGCGTAGACCATGCGGCCGGTCTTGCGCACCGAGTCGAGGATGGGCTCGTAGTCGACCGGAGAGATCGAGCGCACGTCGACGACCTCGCAGCTCGTGCCCTCGGCCTCGGCGAGCGCGGCGGCCTGCAGGAGCGTGGTGACCATCGCCCCGTGCCCGACGAGCGTCACGTCGCTGCCCGTGCGCACGACGCGCGAGGAGTGCAGTGGAACGGCCGAGGCGTCGAGCTCGACCTCGCCCTTCTGCCAGTACCGGCTCTTCGGCTCCATGAAGATCACCGGGTCGTTCGACGCGATCGCCTCCTGGATCATCCAGTACGCATCGTTCGGCGTCGACGGCGACACCACACGCAGGCCGGGGGTGTGCGCGAAGTACGCCTCCGGGCTCTCCTGGTGGTGCTCGACCGCGCCGATGTGTCCGCCGTACGGGATGCGGATCACGATCGGCATGCTGATCGTGCCCTCATGCCGGTTGGTCAGCTTCGCCAGCTGCGTGGTGATCTGGTCGAACGCGGGGAACACGAATCCGTCGAACTGGATCTCGATCACCGGGCGGTACCCGACCATCGCCATGCCGATCGCTGTGCCGACGATCCCGGACTCGGCCAGCGGGGTGTCGAGCACCCGGCGATCGCCGAAGTCGCGCTGCAGATGCTCCGTCACCCGGAAGACGCCGCCGAGCTTGCCGATGTCCTCGCCCATGAGCAGGACCTTCGGGTCGTTCTCCATCGCCTTGCGCATACCCGCATTCAGCGCCTTGCTGAGCGGCATCGTCTCCAGAGTCACTGGGCTCCTCCTTCGAAGGACGCCTCGTACTGCGCATGCCAGGCCTTCTGCTGGTCGATCAGCGGATGCGGCTCGCTGTACACGTGGTCGAACATCTTGTCGGCGCTGGGCGGCCCGAGCTCGACCGTGCGGGCGCGCAGATCCTCTGCGGCATCGGCCGCCTCGGCCTCGACATCGGCGAACAGCTGCTCCGACGCTCCGCGCGCTTCGAGGAAGGCCCGCATCCGCACGATGGGATCGCGACCGGCCCAGTACTGCTCCTCGTCGCTGCCCCGGTACTTGGTCGGGTCGTCGCTCGTCGTGTGTGCGCCGAGCCGGTATGTCACGGCCTCGATGGCCTGCGGCCCCTTGCCCTCGCGAGCCTCATCCAGCGCGACACGGGAGACGGCGTAGCTGGCAAGCACGTCGTTGCCGTCGACACGGACGCTCGGGATGCCGTAGCCCGCGCTGCGCTGCACGAGCGGCACGCGCGACTGGGTGGAGACGGGCACCGAGATGGCCCAGTGGTTGTTCTGCAGGAAGAACACCGTCGGAGCCTGGTAGCTCGCGGCGAAGACCATCGCCTCGTGCACGTCGCCCTGGCTGGATGCGCCGTCGCCGTAGTAGACGATGACCGCCTCGTCGCGGTCGAGATCACCGGAGCCGGTGCGTCCGTCGAAGGCGAGGCCCATGCCGTAGCCCGCGGCGTGCAGCACCTGCGATCCGAGCACCAGCGTGTACAGCCGGGTGTTGCCGTTCTCGGGGTCGGTCGGGTCCCACCCGCCGTGCGAGACGCCCCGCATGAGCTTGATGATGTCGACCGGATCGACGCCGCGGATGCGGGTCACGGCGTGCTCGCGGTAGGAGGGGAAGACGGTGTCCTGGGCGCGGAGCGCGCGCCCGGATCCGACCTGCGCCGCCTCCTGTCCACGACTCGGCGGCCACAGCGCGAGCTGGCCCTGACGCTGCAGGTTCGTCGCCTGGGTATCGATCGCGCGGATGACGACCATGTCCCGGTAGAACTGCTCGAGTTCCGCATCGCCGATCGCGTCGATCAGAGGAAGGTACCGTTCTGCGGCGGCGGACGGAGCGTACCGTCCGGTCTCGTCCAGAACGCTCACAAGGGGTGTCTCGGAGGTGGTCACGCTCTCACGCTACCCGCGCCCGCATGCCAGGTCACGCATACCTAGGACGCCCTCGTAAATGCCTGGAAACCGGAGAAATCCGCGAGAAGGCGCGGAATGCGGCGACTCAGCGGAGGGAGCCGGCGACCTCGAGCACGCGGGCGACGGAGTCCTCCTCGCCCACCGAGATGCGGATGCCGTCGCCGGAGAACGGACGCACGATGAGGTCGTTCTCGACGAATGCGGCAGCCACCTCGTCGGTGCGTTCGCCCGCGGGCAGCCAGACGAAGTTCGACTGGGAGTCCGGCACCTCCCACCCCTGTGCACGAAGCCCCTCCACGAGACGGCCGCGGCGTTCGACGATGACGGCGACGCGCTCCAGGAGCTCCGATTCGGCGTCGAGGCTGGCGATCGCGGCGTTCTCGGCAGCGGAGGTGACCGAGAGCGGGATGCCGGTCGTGCGGGCGGCGTCGAGCACCTTCTCGTGCCCGATCGCATAGCCGACGCGCAGCCCGGCGAGACCGTAGGCCTTCGAGAAGGTGCGCAGCACCACCACGTTCGGGTGCTGCTCGAACACGCGCTCCGCCAGACCGTCGACCGCACCCGGCGCCGTGACGAATTCGGCGTAGGCCTCGTCGAGGATGATCAGGATGTCGCCGGGCACCCGCGCGACGAAGGCGGCGAACTCGGCCGAGGTGATGATCGGACCGGTCGGGTTGTTGGGCGTGCACAGGATGATCGCGCGGGTGCGCTCGGTCACCGCATCCGCCATCGCTTCGAGGTCATGGCGGGAGTCGGCGGTGAGCGGCACCTGCACACCGGTCGCTCCGGCGACGAGCGGAAGGCTCGGGTACGCCTCGAAGGAGCGCCACGCGTAGATGACCTCGTCGCCGACCGAGGCGGTGGCCAGGATCAGCTGATGCAGGATCGACACGCTGCCCGAGGCCACGTGCACCTGGTCGGGCTCGACCCCGTAGCGGGCACCCAGTCGCGCGCGCAGGCGACCGGCGGTGGCATCCGGGTAGCGGTTGATGGGAGTGGTGCTCTTCAGCGCGTCGAGCACCGACGGCAGCGGGTCGAACGGGTTCTCGTTGCTCGACAGCTTGAACGCATCGGGGCCGGCCTGCTTTCCCTGGCGATACGGAGCGAGAGCGGCGATGGCGGGACGGATGCGGGGCAGGATCGGCTCGGTCACGAGGTCGAGTCTACGAGGGCGGGCGAGCACAGCCCGAGGGGACGGATCGCGCTCGTTCGCCCCCTGTCGCGGCTCGATGCCCGGTGGTACCATTCTGGTATGGCCATGACGGTGCGACTCCCGGAAGAACTCGATGCCCAGCTCGAGGCGATCGCGCGCGCCCGTCATACCTCGAAGCATGCGGTGATCATCGAGGCAGCGACGCGGTTCGCGAATGACACCAGCCGGTCGGCTCTCGTGAATTCTGCGGTCGACTTCGTGTTCGACAATGACAAGGTCCTGCTCGAGCGCCTCGAAGACGCATGACCGAATACCTCACGTTGGAAGACGGTCTCCAGATCGTCGAGCGGTTCGGCTTTCACGTTCGCGACGCGGGCTTGCTTGCGTCAGCCCTCGCCCGCCCAGCGGCTTCGCTCTTCGGTGATGACGCGTACGCGACCATCGACCGGAAGGCTGCAGCTCTCCTCGAATCCCTTGCGCGAAACCACCCGCTGTTCGACGGGAACAAGCGGACGGCATGGACGAGTTTCGTGGCGTTTCTGTGGATCAACGGCTGGAAGCACCGCTTCACGACAGACGACGCATTCGATCTGGTGATCGGCGTAGCGTCCGGCACGATCGATCTGGATGAGTCGGAGCAACGCATTCGCGCAGACCGCATTCCCGTGGAAGACACCGCCCGCTGACACGCACGAGAGTCCGTGGGACACTGGTCGGACTATGCGCTTCATCATCCGCGTCGTCGTCAACGCCTTCGCCCTCTGGGTCGTCACGCTGATCCCTGCCCTGCAGGTGACCATCAGGGCCTTCCCGCCCGGCGAGACGCTGCAGCTGGTGCTGACCCTGCTAGCGGTGGCCGCGATCTTCGCACTCGTGAACACGATCATCGGCACGGTCGTGAAGATCGTCGCGTTCCCGCTCTACATCATCACCTTCGGCCTGATCGGCTTCCTGATCAACGGGTTCCTGCTGTGGCTGACCGCCTGGATCACGAGCGGATTCGGCTGGGGTCTCACGGTCGGCGACTTCTGGTGGGGCGTGCTCGCAGCACTGATCATCTCGGTGATCAACGGCATCTTCGGATTCATCCTGCGCCCGCAGAGCAAGAGCCGTCGCGACTGACCCGCTGACACCGCGGTGACAGCCACCGGCGACAGCCACCACGGTCACCCGCTCCGCTCCGCGCGGTACTCGGTGCGCTCGACCTCGACGGCCCGCCCGAGCTCATCCCAGTACCCGTCGAGAGCCACCGCGCGAGGGTCGGTCGACGCATCCACCATCTCGGCGGTCTCGATGTACGTCTCGAGACCGTGGGTCTTCAACCGCAGGTCCTCGACGCCGTCCCCCGGATCACCGACCCGCGAGGCGGTGAAGCTGTCGGGCGACCCCGTCCCCTCTGCCGACCCGCCCGCGGCGAGCGCCGATACGACATCGTCGGTGTGACGGAGCTGGATCAGCGTCTGCTCCTCCCGGAGTGTCGGTTCGGTGGGGCTCCCCGCCGTGATCTGCATCGACACCTCGTACTCGCTCTCCACGGCGAGTCGCGTGGCGATCATCCCGCCCTGCGAGTGCGCGACCACGTCGACGCGATCGCCCGGTTCGACACCGGCGGCCGCCAGAGCATCGAGAGTCGCCTGGTACGACGCCGACGTAGCGCCCTGATAGAGCTCGATGTTCGAGGTCATGTCCCACGGCTCCGCGCCTTTCTTCAGGGACAGCAGTGAATTCTGGGTACCGGCCACGTAGGCCACATAGCGGGTCGCGCCGCCGACCATCGTGTACTTCTCCACGGCGACCTGGGCTCCCCCGCCCGGGATCCTCCTGAACGCTCCGGCGAGGTCGTCCGGCGCGCGCGGAGTCGACGTCTTCACCGGTGTCACCTGCACCGGATCCACCGGCACGGAGGTCGGAGCCTTCACGCCCGGCACCTCGGATCCCGCCACCCCCGGCCGCACCTTCCCATACCCCGAGGCGAGCCCGACCAGCGCCCCGACCAGGAACATCGGCGGCAGCATCCCACCCAGGTCGTACTGATCTCCGAGCCCTTCGAACCTCCGTCGCTCCCAGCCGGCGACCAGCCAGTCCGCCATCCGCCCCACGCGCTCGTCGTCGGCGATCATCTCGTCGGCCCGTGCGCGCACGTCGTTCGCCGCTGCGGCGTCGGTGAGGGCGAGCGCCTCGGCCTGTGCCCGCAGTTCCACCAGCTCGAATGCGTCGGCCATCAACAGCGTTCCCGTGCAGGCGTTCTCGATCTCCGCAGCGAGTGCACCGATCCGCTCGCCGCTGAGTCGCAGAGCGCCGATGTCGACGCGCAGCGCGGGAGCATCGGATGACGAGATCGCCTCCGCAGCGGTGACCACCGAATCCCGAGCCTCTTCGTATCGCGCCGCGACCGTCCGCAGGTGCGCGCCGACCTCGCGCAACTGCTCGGTGTCGATCGCGATCGCGCCGCCGTGGTCGATCTCCAGGCCGCCGGCAACGGAGGCGTCGTGCGCGCGTGCGACCCCCATCATTCCGATCCCTCCAGCTCCCACTGCCGGATCCGAAGACTTCCGAGCTGCGTTCCGGTGTCATCGCGTACCCGCGCGAGGAGTTCGTGGAGCGCGCGGAACCCCTCCGAGCTCCAGTCCGTCGCGTCGACGAGCGAGACCAGCAGCGCTCCCGCCTCCTCCAGCGTCGTGATGGCATCACCGATCCCCCGGTGCCCGAGGGCCTGCCCCCACGACTGC
Source organism: Microbacterium sp. Ag1 (assembly GCF_001005635.1). Taxonomy (NCBI): domain Bacteria; kingdom Bacillati; phylum Actinomycetota; class Actinomycetes; order Micrococcales; family Microbacteriaceae; genus Microbacterium; species Microbacterium sp. Ag1. The sequence goes on along the minus strand of NZ_LBCR01000031.1, from coordinate 160,019 downwards.
GCGGATCCACCGGACTGCTCGGGTGCGAACGAGTACATGGCTCCAGCATTCGGGATCGCGCTCCACGCGGGTCGCTCGGAATACGCAACCCGTGGACAGGTGGTCGCCCGCCCACGGTGTGCAGGGGCCGCGCGAGCAGGTTCGCGCTGTGCAGGACGGCCATGGGCGGGCAGAATGTATCTGTGACATCCCCGGATCCCTTCCGCGTGATCTTCGTCTGCACGGGGAACATCTGCCGCTCTCCCATGGCCGAAGTCGTCTTCCGCGACCTCGCCGAGCGGCAGGGACTCGGCCCGCGCATCGTCTCGCGCAGCGCCGGAACAGGCGACTGGCATCTGGGCGAGCGTGCCGATCACCGTACGATCGACTCGCTGGCGCGTCGCGGCTACGACGGCTCCCAGCACCGCGCCCGTCAGTTCACCGCGGCCGCCTTCGCCGACAACGATCTCGTCGTCGCGCTCGACCGCACGCACGAGCGCATCCTGCGGGAATGGGCCCACGACGAGGACGAGGAGGGGAAGGTCACCCTGCTGCTGGCCTTCGACCCGACGGCGACCACCCACGACGTGCCCGACCCGTACTACGCGGGCGCGGAGATGTTCGATTCCGTGCTCGGTATGATTGAGGCGGCGACTCGGGGCCTGTTCCGCCAGCTCGAACCCGCTCTGCGTCTCCCCCGCACGCCCCGCCTCTGAGGGGCCCGATCAGGAGGACTCCCCTGACTTTCCAGCCTTCGCTCCCGCCCCAGCCCCTGAGCCCCCTCGACGGCCGCTACCGTGGCGCCGTCACCGGTCTCGCCGACTTCCTGTCCGAGGCGGGCCTGAACCGGGCACGCGTCGAGGTCGAGGTCGAGTGGCTGATCGCGCTCACCGACCGTTCGCTGTTCGAGACGAGCCCGCTGTCGGACGAGGACAAGGAGCGCCTGCGTTCGCTCTACCGCGACTTCGGTCAGGCCGAGATCGACTGGCTCGCCGAGAAGGAAGCCGTCACCCAGCACGACGTGAAGGCGATCGAGTACCTCGTGCGCGACCGGCTCTCGACGCTCGGCCTCGACCGCATCTCCGAGCTCACGCACTTCGCCGCGACGAGCGAGGACATCAACTCCGCGTCCTACGCCCTCACCGTCAAGCGCGCGGTCGAGGAGGTCTGGCTCCCGGCCCTCGACACCGTGATCGCGAAGCTGCGCGAGCTCGCGGTCGAGCACGCCGACGCCGCGATGCTCTCGCGCACGCACGGCCAGCCCGCAACGCCCTCGACGATGGGCAAGGAGCTCGCGGTCTTCGCCTGGCGCCTGGAGCGCGTGCGCAGCCAGATCGCCGGTTCCGAGTATCTCGCGAAGTTCTCCGGCGCGACCGGCACCTGGTCCGCCCACCTCGCGGCAGACCCGGACGCCGACTGGCCGACCATCGCCCGCGAGTACATCGAGGGACTGGGCCTGGGCTTCAACATCCTCACGACGCAGATCGAGTCGCACGACTGGCAGGTCGAGCTGTACGACCGCGTGCGTCACGCGGGCGGCATCCTGCACAACCTCGCCACCGACATCTGGACCTACATCTCGCTCGGCTACTTCGCGCAGATCCCGGTCGCGGGTGCCACCGGCTCGTCGACGATGCCGCACAAGATCAACCCGATCCGCTTCGAGAACGCCGAGGCCAACCTCGAGATCTCGGGAGCCCTGCTCGCATCGCTCGGCCAGACGCTCGTCACGAGCCGCCTGCAGCGTGACCTCACCGATTCCACCACGCAGCGCAACATCGGCGTCGCGTTCGGGCACTCGCTGCTCGCACTCGACAACCTGCGCCGCGGCCTGAACGCGATATCGCTGTCGCGCGACGTGCTGCTCGCCGACCTCGACGTGAACTGGGAGGTGCTCGCCGAGGCGATCCAGACGGTCATCCGCGCCGAGGTCGTGGCAGGCCGCTCCTCGATCACCGACCCGTACGCGCTCCTCAAGGAGCTCACCCGTGGTCACCGGGTCGGTGCCGCCGACCTCGCCGAGTTCGTGCAGGGCCTCGAGATCGGCGATGCCGCCAAGCAGCGCCTGCTCGCGCTGACCCCGGCCACCTACACGGGCATCGCGGAGCGCCTCGCGCGCTGAACCCGGGAGGAGCTAGGAGCCCGACTCGCCGGAGTGCTCCTCGACGCTGTCCTTCGGCATGAACGACGCCGCCAGGAGAGTGAGAACCGCGGTCACCGCGACGGCGACGAACACCCACACCGACGCGTGGACGATCGTGTCGGGGTCGTCCGCGCCCGCACCCTGCGCGATGGCCGCATTCGAGATCGCGCCGAACACGGCGACGCCCACAGCGCTTCCCGCCGACCGCGCGAAGGCATTCATCCCCGTCACCGCGCCGCGCTCGCCCCAGCCGACCGAGGCCTGGGCGGCGATCAGCGTCGGGGCCGCACTCCACCCGAGCCCGAAGCCCAGGAGGAACGCGATGCCGGCGATGACGAACGGGTTCGGCCAGGAGGCGACGGCAGCGAGCATGATGGCGGCGAGCGTCGTGATGCTCATGCCAATGAGCGTGGTGCGACGGAAGCCGATGCGCAGGTACAGCCGTCCGGCGTTCGCGGCGGCGAGCGGCCAGCCGAGGGTCAGAGCTGCCACCGCGAGACCCGACAGCAGGGGAGCGATGCCGATGGATCCCTCGAGGTAGGCGGGGGCGAAGCTCGTCACACCGAGCATGAGCGCGCCGATGCCGAGCGAGACCAACGTGGTCGTGAGGATGAGCCGACGCGTCACCAGCCGCAGGTCGACGATCGGCTCGGCGACACGGCGCTCCACGACCCCGAAGGCCAGCAGCGCGACCACGCCGATCCCGAAGCAGAGGACGCTCTGCACGGACAGCCACGCCCAGGCGTTTCCTCCCTCCAGCATGCCGAGGATGAGCGCCGTGAGCCCGATGGTGAGCAGCACCGCTCCCCCGTAGTCGATGCTGTGCCGCTGGGTCTGCTTCTGCTCCTTGTAGTTGCGCAGCAGCATCCACCCGGCGATCAGACACAGGGGCACGTTGATCCAGAAGATCCATCGCCAGGCGTCGAGCTGGGCGAAGATGCCGCCGAGCGCGGGGCCCACCACCGAGGAGATGGCCCACACGCTCGCGACGTATCCCTGCACCTTGGCGCGTTCGGCGACCGTGTAGATGTCACCGACGATGGTCATCGACATCGGTGCGACGGCACCGGCTCCGATGCCCTGGACGATGCGGAACACGATCAGCGCCGGCATGCTCCAGGCGAACCCGCAGAGGATGGACCCGAGCAGGAACAGGGCGATGCCGAGCAGGATGATCGGCTTGCGGCCCACGGTGTCCGCGAAGCGGGAGTAGATGGGCACGCTCACGGCCTGCGCCAGGAGGTACACCGAGAACAGCCAGGGGAACTGCTGGTAGCTGCCGAGGTCGCGCACGATGCTCGGGACGGCGGTCGCGAGGATCGTGGCGTCGATCGCGATGAGCCCGGTGGCGAGCATGAGCGCGCCGAGGATGGGTCCGCGCTCCGACCGGAGTCCGATGGAGGCGCGGTCGACGGAGGCAGTCACCTCAGGGACAAGCCGATCCACCCCACCGGTATTCCGGATCGTCCCCGCCCCGCGCGCCGCCCCTGCTCAGTGCGCCGGACCGAGGTCGCGCATGGGCTTGCCGTTCTTCGGGTTGCCCGGCTTCACCTTGCGACGCTCCCCGTTGACGACCACGATCACGTTGCTCATGTTCGGCGCGCGGTCGGCGACCACGTCGTAGGACACGACCTTCCCGTCCCGCCAGGTGCAGTCCACGCGATACCCGCCCCGCGCGCGGAGACCGGCGAACGATCCGCTCACCGCCCAGTCCGCCGGCACGGCGGGGAGCAGACGGATCACCCCACCATGGCTCTGCACCAGCATCTCCGCGATCGCTCCGACGATGCCGTAGTTGCCGTCGAGCTGGAACGGCGGATGGTTCGCCCAGAGGTTCTGCAGGATGTTGTAGGTGAGCAGTCCTCGCACCATGATCCCCGCCCGCTCGGCATCACCCAGGCGCGCGAAGAGACCGGCCCGCCACGGCCAGGTCCACGAACGGCGACTGTCTCCCGAGACCGTGGCGGCGGTGAACGGCACACCCTCCTTCTCCCCGCAGCGGGCCTTCAGCGAGACCAGGGCCGCCGCGGAGAGCTCCGGGGTGTCGGGGGTGATCTGCCGCCCCGGGTACACGGCGAACAGGTGCGACGTATGCCGGTGGATGTCGTTCGGGTCGTCACGGTCGGTCTGCCACTCCTGCAACTGCCCCCAGCGGCCGATCTTGTTGGGAGCCAGACGGGACTGCATGTCGGCGACGGTCTTCCGGTAGGTCTTGTCGGCACCGAGGGCTTCGGCGCACTCGAGGTAGTTCTGGAACAGATCCCAGATGATCTGCTGGTCGTGCATGACGCCGTCCTCGCGCGGACCGTGCTCCGGAGACCAGCCCATCGGCGCGACCAGCGTGCCGTCGGGAAGCTCTTTGAGCTGGTCCTCCCAGAACTGGCAGATCTCCTTGATCAGCGGGTAGGCGAGGTCGCGTAGGTACTTCTTGTCCTGCGTGAACGCCCAGTGCTCGTAGAGGTGCTGGGCGTACCAGGCGCTCGCGATCGTGTTCCACTCCCACGAGTTGCCGCCGAAGATGCTCTGCGAGGTGCGGGCGGTCCACCCGCGCACGTCGGCGCCGAAGGCGTTGCGCGTCGCCACCCGGCTGGGGACCGCCACCTCGCGGATGAACGTCGCGAGCGCCTCATGGGACTCCGGGAGGTCGGCGGTCTCCGCGCCCCAGTAGTTCATCTGCACGTTGATGTTGGTGTGGTAGTCGCTGGCCCACGCCGGCTGGTTGCTGTTGTTCCACAGCCCCTGCAGGTTGGCCGGCAGCCCCCCGGGCTTCGACGAGCTGAGGAGCAGATACCGGCCGTACGCATAGAGCGTCTGCTCGAGCGTGGGGTCCGCCTCCCCCTTCCCGTAGCGGAGCAGCCGGCGATCCGTGGGCATGGCCGTCACGGTGCCGTCGGTCGCTCCCCACTCCACCTTCGCGCGCTGCATCAGCTCGGAGACCTGTGCGGTGTGCGCAGAGCGGAGACTCTGCCACGACCGGGAGGCGGCGGCGTTCAGCGCCTTCTCGATCGCGGGCTGCGGTGCGGCGCCTCGCCAGCCGTGCGCCGCGCTCAGACGATAGTCGGTGCGCGCGTCGAGCAGCAGTGTGATGCTCGACGCCTCCGAGACGCGCAGCCCGCCCTCGGCGGCGACGACCCGGCCGTCGGTCTCGGCGATGCGGACGACGGCCGCGTGCGTGAGGTCGTTGGCCATCGTCCCGGCGAAACTCAGCCGACGTCCGCCCGCGTCGGCAACGGTGGCGACGCCGTCCTGCTTGGACGTCAGAGTGAGCAGCGCCGTCAGCGCACCGGGCCGATCGGCGGTGAACCGCACCGCGATGATGTCGGCCTCCCGGCTCGCGAAGGCCTCGCGCAACACCGTCCCCTGTGCGGTCGCGAAGTGAGTGCTGTGGGTGCCGTCCGCGATGTCGAGTGCACGCCGGTAGTCCACGACCGCCTTGGCGCCCGCCGTGCTGAAACCGCCGCCGGTGAAGGCGATGCCGCCGAGACGGATGGCACCCGGCGCGGAGAACGAGATGCGGTACATCGCGAACGCGGTTGTGTTCGCGTACGTGAACGTCCGCCCCACGCCGCGCTCGGGGAACGTCTCCCCTACTCGGGTGTCGAGGGTCTTCCAGGTCAGCCCGTCATCCGAGCCGGCGACGATCCAGTCGCGTGGATCCTGCTCCGGCGTGTCCGGTGCGCTGGTGAGCACGTAGCCGTTCAGGGTGTTCTTCGTGGCGAGCTCGACCTGCCACACCGCGCCACCGCCCGTCGCGGGAACAGCCCAGACGGTCGCGGGATCGGCATCGATGCTGCCGACGAGGGAGTCCGCGTGACCGCTGGGCGATGACACGTAGACGGCGCTTCCCTGCGCCAGTTCGACGCCGCCGAGCGCGATCTCCCCCACCTGGAAGTGGCTGACTCCCGCCTTCGGGGCGAAGACGAAGCGATAGTGGGCGTACGCGGTGGTGTTGGCGACCGAGAAGCTCTTGGACTGGAGTCGCTGGGGGAACGGCGCCTCGGAGCGGACGTCGAGCACGACCCACGCCGCGCCGTCGGACGAGCCTTCCAGGCGCCAGTCCTGCGGGTCCCGCGCAGGGACGTCGTTGGCACTCGTGAGCACATACGACGAGACGACGGCGGGGGCGGCGAGATCGGCCTGCCACGTCACCTCTGCGGGCGGCGCGATCAGGCACCATTTCGTGGCGGGGTTGCCGTCGAACGTCTTCTCGACGCTCTCGCCGCCGGACACCTGGTACGGGCCGCCGGGAGAGCTGACGGTCGTGCGCGCACCGAACGCCACCGTCACCTCGCCGAAGTCGCGGAAGGATCCGAAGCCGGTCACGCTGGTGTCGTACGCACCGTCTGGCTGACCGGCGAGAGCGTTGTCGTAGTCGTTGACCCCGCCCCACAGGCTCTGCTCGCTGAAGTGGATCACCTCGGCGTCCGGGTTGCCGAACAGCTTCGCGCCGAGACGGGCGTTGCCGATCGGGAGAGCCTGGGTCTCCCAGTCCGTCGCCGGCGTCGCGTACCAGAGCGCGTACGGCGACAGCTGTGGGCGCGGGATCGCCCCCGCCGGCACGGCGCGGAGAGGAGCCTGCGCCGAGAACGTGCTCGCCGCGGCGGGGCGGGCGGCGAGGAACTGGGGGACGAGCGGGGCGAGAAGGGCGAGACCGCCCACCTGCAGTGCCTGGCGACGGGAAATGGGGTCCTTCATCACAGCAATCCTCCGGAGCATCGTTGATCTACTGGGGCCGTGCGGCCTCGCAGCCGATCGTGGATGCGAGGCGTCGGAGCCAGTGTGCGCTATGAAACATCGGATGTATAGCGACGATTGTCCAGAAGATATGCCGAAAGTGTCGGCTTCAGCGCGTTCTTCTGAGTGCTTTAACCCGATGTTCCGCCGGGGTCGAGTGAGTGAACCTGCTCGAGGGGCTATCGGATCAGGAAGAGGCGGAGCGACCGGGCGCCGCGGAATCGGGGTTCTCGCCCTCGGGCTCCGGGTCGTACAGCACGGGACGATCGATCGTCTTCGTCACGTCGGCGGGATCGACGGCGAGGATCAGCATCGCGAGGATCAGCAGCGTCACGATGAACGCACCGCCGCCCACGACGAGTCCGAGGGCGATCGGGGTCAGCCCCTCGTAGGTGCCGTTGGCGATGGAGGCGTTCACCCGCGCGGTGAAGGCACCGGTGGAGACCAGCGTGACGACCATGGCGAACACACCGCAGCCGAGTGCGATGAGGAGCAGGTGCAGGGGTCGCAGAATGTCCCGGCGGGTGGGCTTCTCGTCGCTCATCGCTCTCCTCCGTGCCCCGCAGGAGCGGTGCTGTCGTTCGAATCGGATGCCGTCGTGACCGCGTCGGCCTGCTTCGGCGTGAGGCCGGCGATGCCGAGGAACACCGCGACGATCGCCGCGTAGCCGCCGAACATGCCGACGCCCAGGATGATGCCGGAGAGCACGAACGTGCCGGCCTCGTCGATCGTGTACTCCTGGAGGAACCCGGACGGGATCAGCAGCAGAGCGATACCGAGCAGCACGCCCAGCGCCCCCACGGAGATCGCGTCGCGGGACAGCATGCCGCCGGCACGACGGGAGCGGATGCCGGCGAGCAGCTCGATGCCGCCGCTGACGATCGCCCAGGAGGAGACGACGACGAAGAACAGATCGTCAGACCGCCAGACGGGGATGCCGCTCACGAGGCCGGCGACCACCCCGACGGCGGCGAGCAGCACGGACGGCCAGCGCGATCCGGCCGGCAGCACCAGCCAGGCGGCGAGCACGTGTACGAGCGCCGTGAGGAACACGAAACCGCTGAAGACGGACAGACCGACGGGTGCGGAGTGATCAGACGAGAACGTGATCATGAGCGCGGCGACGGCGGCGAACAGCGCGCGCAGCAATTGCACGTGGCGCATGGTGAATGCGCGAGCAGGGGCAGACATGACGGTCCTGAGTCCTCCGGGGTGTTGCTCCCAGTCTACGCAAGGCTGCGTGGCCGCGACGCCGGGAGCCGTGCGGGGGGAGGATTCGTGAAGCCCGGCGGATCTCCCCAGATCGATTGCCGGGCTTCACGACATACGCAGCAAGGGGGGCATCACTGCGTCAGGCCGGTCGTTCGCAGGCACGGGCACCCTGCCCGCGAAGACGGCCAAGTGACCCCACATGCCCACCCGGTCCCCTGAGGTACGCGCGTGCGGTCGTATGCTCACTCTAAAGCGCTGATCTTCACATACCGGAGGGGATCTGTGATGAATCTCGAAGATGACGCGCGCAGAGCCGAGCACGATGATTTCGCGAGCGCCCTGCGCGACGCGATAAACGCCAAACCGGTGACCCTGTCCTGGCTGCAGCGGCAGCTCAAGGCGCGGGGTAACCGCGTGTCGATGGCGACCCTGAGCTACTGGCGGTCGGGCGCAAGGCGACCGGAGGGCGCGCAGTCGCTGGCAGCCCTCGCCGACATCGAGGAGCTCCTCGGACTCCGCGTCGGCGCGCTGAGCAGGATGCTCCGCTCGACCAATCGCACGGGCCCCCTCGGGCCGAACCAGTTCCCGATCGACGAGGAGGAGCTCGAGGTGGCCGTGATCGAGGCCTTCCGAGCGCTGGGGGCGGCCTACCCCGACACCTCCCGCGAGCTCACCACCCATTCGGTGACGGATGTCGGGGCCGACGGCAACGTCGCGTACAGCATCACGCGCAGCATCGTGCAGTCGACGGTGGGCACGATCACGGCGATACCGTTCCTGGAGATCACCCCGGGCGTCCGCACGCCGGCGCCGTTGCTCAAGGCCGTGTCAGGGGGGAGGATCGCGGCGCGCTACTCCCACCCGGACGGCGAGGTGCACGGTGTGCTGTTCGAACTCGACGTCCCCCTGACAGCGCCGGAGACCGCGATGGTCGAGTGGTCGGTCGAGTATCCGCCCGACTACCCGGAGACCCACGACACCGGCCACGCGCTGGCGCAGAAGGCCAGGGAGCTGCTGGTGTGGACGCGCTTCCACCCCGACGCGATCCCGGACTGGTGCGAGGAGCACATCGAGACGCCGGACGGGGTCACGATCACCCCCCTCCCGCCGCCTCGCGGGAACTCGGTCCACCTGGTGCGTCGGGCTTTCGGGCCTGGCGCGCTGGGCCTGCAGTGGGGGTACGGCCCCCGCGAGGATCAACCGGGCTGATCGCCGACCGCGACCGGACGCCCCGGGGTGTTCGACCACTGGCTCCACGAACCGGGAAAGACCTTGGCCTCGATGCCGACCTCGTGCAGTACAAGTGCGGTGTGGGCAGCCGTCACACCCGAACCGCAGTACGCGGCAACGGGCGTTCCCGGCGTCACGCCGACCTCGGCGAAGGTCGCCAGGATCGTCTCCCTGTCGAGGATCTTCCCGTCCGCGTCGAAGTGCACGGGTTCGGGAAGATTGCGCGCACCGGGGATGTGACCACCCACGGGATCGAACGGTTCCGAGTCGCCTCGGTACCGATCCGCGGCCCGCGCGTCGATCAGCACCCCGGACGCCGGGAAGGCCGCGGCCTCGTCGATCGACAACGCATCGTCTCCGATCGGGTCGAGCACGACATCGCCGGGCTCCGGGCTCACGTCGTCCGTCGCGATGTCGAACCCCTCAGCCCGCCACGCCCTGATGCCGCCGTCGAGCACGCGCACGTCGACGCCGGCCTGCCGCAGGAGCCACCAGGCGCGGGCTGCGGCGATGCCTTTGTAGTCGTCGTAGGCGACGACCGTGTCGCCGGATCGCACCCCCCAGCGACGGGCCGCGTCCTGGAGCGTGGCCGTGGACGGGAGCGGGTGGCGCCCCTCCGCGGCCTCGCCGTACGTGGCGAGCTCGGTGTCGAGAGCGGCGAACACCGCGCCGGGGATGTGGCCCGAGAGGTAGTCGTCGTGTCCGGCGTCGGGACGATCGAGGCGCCAGCGCACGTCGATCACACGCACCGGCGCACCCCCGGTCAGCAGGTCGTTCAGTTCGACGGCACTCACGAAGTCGCTCATGCTGCGAGGCTACCGAGTCCGCAGCGGCATCGGCGCCCGGCCGTCTTCTCCCGTCACTTTCGCATCGCGCAACTGGCTCGATCCGACGGCTGTTCGGCACCATCCGCGCGATTCGAACGACGACTGCGGCCCGTTAGGCTCTATCCGGCAACGTCGAGAAAGGGGCAACGATGCCCTCTCGTCTCCGGTGGATGCGTCTGCGCCCCCAGGAAGCCGCGCTCATCGCGATCACCGCGGTCTGGGGCGGCACCTTCCTGCTCGTGCACTGGGCCATGGAGCACTCCGGGCCATGGTTCTTCGTCGGCATCCGCTTCCTCATCGCCGGACTCATCAGCGTCGTGATCTTCCGACGCGCTCTGCGCGGCATCCGCTGGCGCGACATCGGCGCCGGCATCGCGATCGGCGTCATGATCTACCTCGGCTACGGCCTGCAGACGCTGGGGTTGCAGACCATCGACAGCAGCACCTCGGCGTTCATCACCGCGATGTACGTGCCGATGGTGCCGCTGGCCCAGTGGGCCGTGTTCCGCAAGCGTCCCCCGGCCATGGCGTTCGCGGGTGCGGGACTGGCGTTCGTGGGGCTGCTGTTCATCGCGGGGCCGGATGCCTTCGCCCTGACGCTCGGCACCGGTGAGATCGCGACCATGATCAGCACCCTGCCGATCGCGGCCGAGATCATCCTGATCAGCCTTTTCGCCGGGAAGATCGACCTCGGACGCATCACGATCGTGCAGCTGCTCACGGCCGGCCTGCTGGGACTGCTCACCATGCCGGTGGTCGGTGAGGGGGTTCCCGATTTCTCCTGGATCTGGGTCGGCTGCGCGGTGGGACTGGGGGCGGCGAGCTGTCTGATCCAGCTGACGATGAACTGGGCGCAGAAGTCGGTCTCCCCCACACGCGCGACCATCATCTACGCGGGAGAGCCGGTGTGGGCGGGGGTCATCGGACGCCTCGCCGGCGAGCGCCTGCCCGCGACCGCGCTCATCGGCGGCGCACTCGTCGTGCTCGGGATCCTCGCGAGCGAGGTGAAGCTCGTGCGACAGCGACAGCGACGACGCCCGCAGGAGCCCACGCCTCCGCACATCACACCGTGAGCAGCACCTTCGTGGCGCGTCGCTCGTCCATGGCGCGGTAGCCCTCCGCCGCGTCCTCGAGCGGCAGCGTGAGGTCGAACACCTTGCCCGGATCGATCTTCCGGTCCCAGATCAGCTGGATGAGCTCGGGGAGGAAGCGCCGCACGGGAGCAGGGCCGCCGTGCAGATGCACTCCGGAGAAGAAGAGCTCTTCGCCGGGGAGGGCGACATCGTGGGAGACACCGACGTAGCCGACGTGGCCGCCGGGACGGGTGGAACGGATCGCCTGCATCATCGACTCCTGCGTGCCGACCGCCTCGATCACGGAGTGCGCGCCGAGTCCGTCCGTGAGCTCCTTGATGCGGGCGACCCCCTCGTCCCCCCGCTCCTCGACGATGTCGGTGGCACCGAACTCGCGCGCCAGAGCCTGCCGATCGGCATGGCGACTCATCGCGATGATGCGCTCCGCGCCGAGCTCGCGTGCGGCCAGGACGCCCAGCAGACCCACCGCGCCGTCGCCGACGACCGCGACGGTCTTGCCCGGCCCCACCTCGGCGGCGACCGCGGCGAACCATCCGGTTCCCAGGACGTCGGATGCGGCGAGCAGAGACGGGATGAGGTCGGCGTCCGGCTGTCCTGGAGTGACGACCAGGGTGCCGTCGGCGTGCGGGATGAGCGCGTACTCGGCCTGCGTGCCGTACCTGCCCATCGGGACGACGTGCACGCACCGGGACTGGTATCCCGCTCGGCAGATCTCGCACGTGTTGTCTGATGCCATGAAGGAGCCGACCACGAAGTCGCCGACCTCCAGCGTCTGCACCTCGTCACCGATGGCCTCGACCACGCCGACGTACTCGTGTCCCATCGGATCGTGGTCCACGGGGTTGGCGCCGCGATACGGCCAGAGGTCGGACCCGCAGATGCAGGTCGCGGCGATACGGATCACGGCATCGGTCGGCCGCGTGATGGTGGGCTTCTCCCTGTCCTCGACCCGGACGTCGCCTGGGGCGTGCATGACTACTCCGCGCATTCGTGATGCTCCTTCTGTCGCGTGACCCCCAGTCAACTCCGATTCCACGGCGGATGGGAGGTACTGAGGGAACCCCTCGGAATCCGCTCCACGGGGAATACTCCGCAGCAGGGCGCGTTGCACCCGGCATGATTGAAAGTTCAACCGTCGCTCCGGTCGCGACGGAACGCACCCGCGTCCGCGTCCCACTGCGATTCGGCGACGGCTTCTCCACGACCGCCGACGTGGTCACCTTCGACGGGCTGGCCGACGGCCGCGAGCACCTGCTGCTCGGGCTGGGCGACTGGCGGGCGGCGATCGATCGCGCGGAGGACGGCGGCGAGGCCCCGCTCGTGCGCCCGCACAGCGAGTGCCTGACGGGCGACGTGTTCGGGTCGGAACGCTGTGACTGCGGCCCTCAGCTGCGCGAGGCCGTCGAGCGCATCGCGGAGGAGGGCGGCTTCCTGCTCTACCTTCGCCAGGAGGGGCGCGGCATCGGCCTGTACGCCAAGCTCGACGCGTACGCCCTGCAGGATGCCGGCCTCGACACGTACGAGGCGAACGTCGCCCTGGGCCGGGGTGAGGACGAGCGCGACTACACGGTGGCGGCGCAGATGCTGCACGCGCTCGGCGTCGACGGCATCCGCCTGCTGAGCAACAACCCCGACAAGGCGGTGCAGCTCGAAGCCCTCGGGGTCCGCGCGACCGAGCGCGTACCCACCCAGGTGCACCTGTCGGAGTCGAACTCCCGCTACCTGCAGGCCAAGCGCGACCACACGGCGCACACACTCGACCTGTCCGCGGCATGACGGCAGGCGCGACAGCACGGGAGGGCATCATGAGCTCGGAGGCGGACGGGACGGCGGAGCAGAATCCGCGTCGGCTCGACGACACCGAGATGGACACCTGGCTGCCGGTCATCCGCTTCGTGCAGCTGCTCCCTCAGGTGCTCGACCGCACGCTGAAGGAAGAGGTCGGTCTCAACCACGCCCGCTACGCCATCCTCATCACCCTGGCCGGCCGGGGTGAGAGCGCCGTGACCATGACCGAGCTCGCCCGCATCGCCGGCCTCAGCCGGTCGCGTCTGAGCCACGCGCTGGACTCGCTCGAGGAGCGCGGCTGGGTCGAGCGCACCTCCTGCGGCTCCGACAAGCGCACGCTCTCGGCCACGCTGACACCGGCCGGGCGGGAGATGCTCCGCACGGCGGCCCCCGTGCACGTCGAGCAGGTGCGGGAACTCGTGCTCGACCCCCTCACGGGCGAGGAACGCGAGCAGCTGGGGGCGATCCTCGGAAAGCTGCTCCCCGGCGTGACCGCGGCCCTCTGACGTACGGCCCGGGTCACCGGTACCGCCAGTACCTCCCTGTGCGGTCGTCGAGCGCGTAGCGTCGGATGCATGGACACCCGCAGCGAGGTGCGCGAGTTCCTCTCCACGAGGCGCGCACGCATCACCCCCGATCAGGCCGGACTCCCGGCGTTCGGCGGCAACCGCCGCGTTCCCGGACTGCGCCGCGAGGAGGTCGCGCTGCTCGCGGGGGTCAGCGTCGACTACTACACGCGTCTCGAACGCGGAGACCTGTCCGGGGCATCGGACAGCGTGCTCGATGCGCTGTCCCGTGCGCTCCAGCTGGATGAGGCCGAAACCGCGCACCTGTTCGACCTCGCCCGCGCCGCGAACACCTCGCCGGTCGCGCGCGCACCACGGAAGAAGACGACAGAGCTGCGTCCGAGCATCCTGCGCCTCCTCGACGCCATGACCGAAGCTCCGGCGATCGTGCGCAACAACTACTTCGACTACCTGGCGGCGAACGCCCTGGGTCGCGCCCTCTACGCGCCCGTGTTCGCGCAGCCACAGCCGAACAGCGCGCGCTTCGCCTTCCTCGATCCGGCCGCGCAGGAGTTCTACCCCGAATGGGATCGGAACACGCAGGAGCTCGTGGCCGCGATGCGCGGGGAAGCCGGACGCAATCCGTTCGACCGGAAGCTCACCGACCTGGTGGGCGAGCTCTCGACGCGAAGCGAGCGGTTCCGCACGCTGTGGGCCGCCCACAACGTGCGCTTCCACCGCACCGGGGTCAAGCGCATCGCGCATCCCGTGGTCGGGGAGATCGAGCTCTCCTACGAGGCCTTCGAACTCCCGGCCGATCCCGGGCTGCACCTCTCGACCTACACCGCGGAGCCAGGGACGGCATCGGCCGACAAGTTGAGGATGCTCGCGAGTTGGGCGGCGACGGATGCCGCCGCATCCCCCTCGACCGAAGGCGCCGGCTCCTCGGCTTCCACGGACTCCGCCCCTGATCACGCGGACGCCTGAGCACCCGCTGTTCTGCTCTGAGCAGAACCGCTCGAACCGTCCGGACACCCCGGCCTATCGTGAGGCATGGCCGACCTGATCTCGTTCCCGCACACTCCTCGCTCCGACCGCCCGAAGTCGAACGACCCCGAGCCGCTGTGGCGTCACCTCCTCGGCGACCAGCTGCGTCGTCGACGACACGACCGCGAGGAGACGCTCACCGAGACCGCTGAGAAGGCCGGCGTCTCGCCGCAGTACCTCTCCGAGGTGGAACGCGGGTTGAAGGAGCCGTCGAGCGAGATGATCGCCGCGATCGCCGGTGCGCTCGACACGAGCCTGATCGAGCTCACCAGCGACGTGGCCGACAGTCTGCGATCGACGGCCCCCTCGCGCGGCGCGTTCGCCCTCGCCGCCTGACCCCGAACCCGTGGTCGCTGACCCGTCATCTGGTCCTGACCCGTCACCTGCATGAGCGGCGGACGGATGCATGACCACAGGTCCCGCGTCGGTCCTGCAGCCGCCCGTCGCTCATGCATCCGTCCGGCAGCCCGGACGCCGCCTCAGCTCCGCGCGCCGAGCACGGTGTCGATCAGTCCGTAGTCGAGCGCGGCGGGTGCCGTGAACACCCGATCACGGTCTGTGTCGGCTCGGAGCTCGGCGACCGTGCGACCGCTGTGCCTGGCGAGGATCTCCTCCATGTCGGAACGCACCCGCACCACTTCGTCGGCGGCGAGGATGAGGTCGGGGATCGCACCGCGCGACTGCCCTGCGGGCTGATGCAGAACGATGCGCGCGTGGGCGAGGGCCGCCCGCTCCCCCACGTCTCCTGCAGCGACCAGGAGCGCCGCGGGGCCGATGGCCTGGCCGACGCAGGTCGTCGCGATGCGCGGACGGATGTGCTGCATGGTGTCGTAGATCGCCAGCGCGGCCCCTGGATCGCCGCCCTCGCTGTTGATGTAGAACTGGATGCCGGATTCCGGGCTGTCCGCGTCGAGGTGCAGCAGCTGCGCGATGAGGGCGTTCGCGACCCCCGCATCGATGCCGGTGCCGAGGTAGATGACGCGCTCCGCGAGCAGATGCGAGTACACGTCCATGATGCGCTCGCCTCGGGGATGCTGCGCGATGACGTTGGGGATCGAGTAGGTGCTCATGCGTCCACCCCCAGACCGACGCGCGCGCGTCGTCGCGGCATCACGTCGCCGATCGAGACCACGATCGCGTCGATGAAGCCGTAGTCCTGCGCCTGCGTCGCGGTGTACCAGCGGTCGTGCAGCGAGTCCTCGAAGATGCGCGCGACGGGCTGACCGGTGTCGTCGGCGATCAGTCCGAGCACGGTGTCGCGCATGTGCCGCAGGTCGTCGGCCTGCGTCTCGAGCTCTCCCGCGGAGCCGCCGATGCCCGCGGACCCCTGATGCATGAGGATCCGAGCGTGCGGAAGCGCCCGGCGTTTGCCCGGGGTGCCGGCGGAGAGCAGGAACTGCCCGGCGCTGCACGCGAGACCGAGAGCCAGGGTCGCGACGTCGTTGGGGATCAGCCGCATGATGTCGCGGATCGCGAGCATCGAGGGCACTGACCCGCCGGGCGAGTGGATCCACAAGGCGATGTCTGCCGTGGGGTCCTCGGCTGACAGCGCGAGCAGCTGCGTCATCAACAGCGTGCCGTTGTCGTCGTCGAGGGCGCCGTCGAGCACGAGCACCCGCTCATGGAACAGCGCGCGCCGGGCTTCGGGACCGAACTGCGGGATGGGGTTGTCTTCGCTCATGCCCCCAGCATCGGCCGCAGCACATCGCGGACGGCGCGAATCCGCCCTGAGCGGCTCTGCCCTGAGCGGCTCTGCCCTGAGCGGATGCCGGTGGGAGACATCCGCTCAGGGCGCTGGGGTGGGGCCGGGCGGGATGGGGCCGGGCGGGGTCGGGGAGTCAGACCGCCAGGGCCAGCGCGCGTCGATGGGAGATGCGGTGACCGACCCAGAAGCCGATCGCGATCAGCCCGGCGAGGGCGATACCGAGGCCCCACGGCGTCATGGACGGGGCGGCCCCGGCCGTCGCGGTGGCGAGCGTGCCGGACCCGTCCGCGATCAGGTCGTTGCCCGCGGCGAGGTCGGCAGCACCGGCCTCGAGCTTGTCGCCGCCGGCCGCGAGCTCGCCCGAGCCGTCCGCGACGGTGGTGGCGCCAGCGGAGAGCTTCTCGATCCCGACGTTCAGGTCGCCCGCGCCGGTCTGCAGCGTCCCGACGCCGGTGGCGAGCGTCGTCGCGCCGTCGTTCAGGCGAGTCGCGCCTGCGCTGAGGTTCGCCGTTCCCGAGTAGAGGGCGGATGCCCCGGTCGAGAGGGTCTGCAGGCCCGCGGCGAGCCTCGATGCGCCTGCCGAGAGCTGCGTCGTGCCGGAGTGCAGAGCCTGCGCGCCGGCGACCAGAGCGGGCACGCCCTGGGGAGCGACGAGTGCTGCGGTGCCGGGCCACTGGCGGGCGGCGTCACCGCTGATGAGCGCATTCACGCCACCCGTCACCTGAGCCGATCCGGCAGCGGCCGCGACGAGTCCCTGCGCGAGGTCGGAGCCCTTGGCCGCGACGGGAGCCATCGCATCGACCTCCTGGTCGACTCCGGCGGCGAGAGCGGCGAGAGCCTTCAGCTGCGGGTTCTCCGGGTCGGCTGCGAGCATCCCCGCGAGGGCGTCGGCGAGCTGCTGCGAGTGGCCGGGCGCCGTGGCCGCGACGCCCTGGAGAAGCGTCTTCGCTCCCGGCTGCGCGAGAGCCACCACGTCGGCGTTCACCTTGGTTCCGAGGGTGTCGCTGAGCTGCGTCGCGCCGACGAGCACGCCGTTCGCATACGCATGCGCGCCGTTGACACCGGCGGCGAGGGTGGACATCCCGGAAGAGAGGGTCTGTGCACCGGCATCCGCCTGCGCCATCTTCGTCGCGAGTTCCTGCGCTCCGGCGAGCGCCGTCTGCGCACCCCCGCTGACCTTGCCCGCACCGACCACGGCGGTCGATGCGCCGGCGGCGAGGCTGTTCGCCCCCTCGGCCAGGGTCGTCGCGCCGGTCGCTGCGGTCGTGGCACCGTCGCTCAGCTTCTGCGATCCTTCCTGCGCGCTGGCGGCTCCCGCTGCGAGCTCCTGGGTGCCCTCGGCCAGGCGGGATGCGCCCGTGGAGAGGTCTGCAGCGCCGGCTGCCAGGTCGGCCGAGCCGTCCTTGGCCGATGTCGTGCCGTCGGCGAGTTCGGAGGCACCGCCGGCGATCTTGCCGGTGGTCACCAAGAACAGGACCACCATGGCGGCCAGCAGCAGGCTGAGCACGATGACGGCGATGCGCATGCCGATTCCGTGCGAATGGGGCGTGGTACTCGTCATCGAGGACTCCCGGGGGTCAGTGGCGTCGTTGCCACCGGTGACTGTATGGCTGCGCCGAGGCGCGAGTGACGGATTTGCCGCTCGAAACCAAGTTCCAGCGCTCATGACACTGAGTTTCTTGTGAGGTATGCACAAAGGGACGTGGCCGACGGCCGTGTCCTCCGCGAAAACGGGCCGTAACATCTCCGACTCACGCGCCGCCTAGCCTCGTGCGCATGGCGAAGAAGAAGGCACCGGCGTGGCAGTGGTCGGAGGACGGGCTCAACTTCCGCACCCGCAAATGGGTGCGCCCCGAGGACCTGAACGCGAACGGCTCCCTGTTCGGCGGGAGTCTGTTGAAGTGGATAGACGAGGAAGCGGCGATCTACGCGATCGTGCAGCTGGGCAACTATCGCGCCGTCACCAAGCACATCTCGGAGATCAACTTCGAGGCCTCGGCCGTGCAGGGCGACCTGATCGAGATCGGCCTGCAGGCGACGCATTTCGGCACCACGTCGCTGACCATGCGCGCGGTGGCGAGGAACATGATCACGCGCAAGCGCATCCTCACGATCGACAAGATCGTGTTCGTGAGCCTCGACGACGACGGAGTGCCGACCCCGCACGGGTACGACGAGATCACCTACGACCGCGACCGGATGCCGACGGAGCGCCTCGCGACCGGGACGATCCGCCTCCCCTCGCCGTGAGTCAAGCCGATGCGGCGCCGCGCCGTCGGGCTCGCGGGCGCTGAGTCACCCCCTCAGGCGCGCACTGCCCCCCCGGTGTGCGTCGCGCGAGGAGGTGACCCGGTCGGTGAGCGGCGCTTCGGTGTCGAAGGCCGGTACGGCCGCAAAGGCCTGGGCGAGATCGGAGATCAGGTCGTCGACGTCCTCCAACCCGATCGACAGCCGCAGCACGTCGGCTGCCGGACGGGCCTCGGGCGGCACCGGCCGATGGGTGAGCGCCGCCGGATGCTGGATCAGCGAGTCCACACCGCCGAGCGAGACCGCGTGCGTGAATAATGCGGTCGCCGTCGTGACGGCGGAGGCCGCGGCGAACCCGCCACGCATGCGCATCGCGATCATCGCGCCGGTGCCACGCATCTGCCGCTGCAGGATGCCGCGCGGGTCGCCGTCGAGTCCCGGATAGAAGACCTCCGCCACCTCGGGCCGGTCGCTCAGCCACTGCACGATCCGACGCGCGCTCTCCTGCTGGTGCCGCACCCGCACCGGCAGCGTGGTGAGACCCCGGTGCAGCAGATAGGCTCCGAGCGGATGCAGCAGCCCGCCGGTCACGGCCCGCACGCGGCGCAGCGCCTCCGCGGTCTGCTCGCTGCAGGCGACCACGCCGGCGATCACGTCGCCGTGGCCGCCGAGGTACTTCGTGGCGCTGTGCAGTGACATCGCGGCCCCCAGATCGATGGGGTTCTGCAGCACAGGGGTCGCGAACGTGTTGTCGACCACGACCGGGACCGCGCCCGCCTGCCGCACCACGTCGGCGATGTCGGCGATGTCGAGGGTGGGGTTCGCCGGCGTCTCCACCACGACCAGGCCGGTGTCGGGGCGCATGGTCGCCGCCACTTCGTCGGGGTGGCAATAGGTGGCCTCGACACCGAGCAGCCCGGAGCCGAGCAGATGGTCGGTGCCGCCGTAGAGCGGACGCACCGCGACGACGTGCCGCGCGCCGGTGGCTCCGGTGTGAGCGAGGATCACCGCCGTCATCGCGGCCATGCCAGAGGCGAAGGCCACGGAGGCGTCGGCGTGCTCGAGCTCGGCGAGCGCCTCTTCGAACCGAGCCACCGTCGGGTTCCACAGCCGCGCGTAGACCATGCTGCCGTCGGCCGGGGGACGACCGCCCGTCGCCATGGCCTCGTACGAGTCGCCACCGCGCTCGATGTCGGGCAGCGGATTGGTCGTCGACAGGTCGATCGGCAGCGCATGCACCCCGAGACCCTCCAGATCGGAGCGCCCGCTGTGGACGGCGACGGTATCGGGATGCAGCGGTGCAGTCATGACTCCACGTTGCCGGAATCACGGCAGAAGCGCAGGAATTCGACAGAGGACACCGAATCGAGGAACCGGAACGCTATTGTGTGCAATGTCCCGCAGGCGAGGAGGCCTCACGTTGGCGAAAGCACAACTCGACGAGATCGACCTCGAGCTGCTCGCGGTGCTGACCCGCGACGCCGAGACCACCAATAAGGCGCTCGCGCATCGGCTCGGTCTCGCCGAATCCACGTGCGCGCATCGGGTGCGGGCACTGCGCGAGCGCGGTGTGATCCGCGACACCCGTATCCGCGTCGACGGGGCGGCTCTCGGGTTCCCCCTGCAGGCGATCATCAAGGTGCGCCTCGCCAACCACACCGGAGCCAAGGTCACAGCGCTCTTCGACGCGCTCGCCGGCATCCCTCGTGTCCTGCAGGTGTTCCACGTCGCCGGTGTCGACGACTTCCTGGTGCACGTCGCCGTGCAGGACGCGACGGCACTGCGCGACATCGTGCTCGAGCACATCACGATCCACCCCGTCGTCCGCGGCACCGAGACCCAGCTCGTCTTCGAGCTCCGCGACGGACCGGGGGTCCTCTCCCCCTGACCGCTCTCCTTGGCTGACCGTTCTCCTGGCGCCGACCCATGGGCCAGGATGGAGTGCACGCCAGCAAGGAGCAAGGGAGCACCATGAGCCGCAGCGCCACCGCCGCCACGCACACCATCCGGGAGATGCGGGACTTCCTCTTCACGAACGCGACCGACTACGCCGCGGCGCGAGAGGGATTCGTCTGGCCCGAGGTCGACGAGTTCAACTTCGCACTCGAGTGGTTCGACGTCATCGCCGGCGAGAAGCCCGACCGACCGGCCGTGCAGATCGTGGAGGCCGATCTGAGCCTGCACTCCTGGACGTACGGGGAGCTCTCGACGCGCTCCGACCAGGTGGCCGCCTGGCTCACCCGCATCGGTATCCGCCGCGGCGACCACGTGATCGTCATGCTGAACAACACGATCGAGCTGTGGGAGGTGATGCTGGCGATCACCAAGGTCGGAGCCGTCTCGATCCCGACATCCACGCTCCTGTCCGCGGCGGATCTCGCCTACCGCGTCGATCACGGGCGCGCACGAGCTGTCGTCACTCTCGGAACGCTCGCCGACCGCCTCACCGGCATCGACCCCGGCATCCTGCGCATCGGCGTGGGCGCTGACCTGCCGTCCGGATGGGCGCCCTTCGACGACGCCGCAGCGGCGCCCACGAGCTTCGAACCCGACGGCCCCACCCCGTCATCCGACACGGCACTGCTCTACTTCACCTCCGGCACCACCAACCGGCCCAAGCTCGTGCAGCACACGCACGCCTCGTATCCGATCGGACACCTGTCGACCATGTGGTGGCTCGGCGTGCGCCCCGACGACGTGCACCTGAACATCTCGTCGCCTGGGTGGGCCAAGCATGCCTGGTCGAGCTTCTACTCGCCGTTCCTCGCCGAGGCGACCGTCTTCGTCTACAACTACGCCCGCTTCGACGCGAACACCCTCATGCAGGTGATGGACACCCATCACGTGTCGACCTTCTGCGCGCCGCCGACGGTGTGGCGCATGCTGATCCAGGCCGACCTCGCCCGCCTGACGCACCCGCCACGCGAGCTCGTGGGCGCGGGAGAACCCCTGAACCCCGAAGTCATCGACAGGGTGCGGGAAGCCTGGGGCGGAACGATCCGCGACGGTTTCGGACAGACCGAGATGACGGCCTGCATCGGGAACTCCCCCGGGCAGACCGTCAAGGTCGGGTCCATGGGACGACCTCTGCCCGGGTACCCGGTCGTGCTGCTGGACCCCGTCACAGGAGAGGTCGTCGACGGAGAGGGCGAGATCGCGCTCGACCTGGCGCACCCGCCGCTCGGGCTCATGGCCGGGTACTACGACGACCCTGAGAAGACCGCGGAGTCCCGGGCGGGCGGCTACCACCACACCGGCGACATCGCCGTGCGCGACGACGAGGGGTACCTCACCTACGTGGGTCGCTCCGACGACGTGTTCAAGGCCTCGGACTACAAGATCTCGCCCTTCGAGCTCGAGTCGGTGCTGCTCGAGCATGAGCTCGTGGTCGAGGCGGCCGTGATCCCGAGCCCCGATCCCACGCGCCTGGCCGTGCCGAAGGCCTACGTCTGCCTTACCCCGGACTCCACGAACACCGAGACCGAGGCGGCGCGTGCGATCTTCGCGTACGCGCACGAGCGCCTGTCATCGCATCTGTGGGTGCGGATCATCGAGTTCGTGCCCGAGCTGCCGAAGACGATCTCAGGAAAGATCCGCCGCGTGGAGCTGAGGGCGCGCGAAGCGGAGCGGGTGCAGTCGGGCGACGAGAGCGGACAGCACCGCGACCGCGACTACCGCTGAGCGCTCAGCGGACGATGGCGATCGAGGCCGTCGCCGGTCCGGTCTTGGTGAGCACCGGCTTCGACGTCGGAGCGGGGGGAGCCTTCGAGGCCGGGATCGCGGTCGGCAGTGCCTCCTCGACCGTGCGGTCGGTGCGCCCGACACCGCCCGCGTCGACGATGGCACGCACGATGCTCCCGACGATCAGCATCGCCACGAGCGATCCGCCCGCCAGGATCAGCGGCGTCCAGTCGCGCGCGAACGACGCCGCGAAGCTCATCAGCGCTCCCACGATCCACAGTCCCACCGCGCCCCCGGCGAGCCCACCGGCTCCCCGGACGATGGCGACCGCCGCGACGATCGCGAAGATGGCGGCGAGCGCCGCACCCACGTAACCGATCGGCACCATCACCGCAGCCAGATCGCTGGCCACTCTCAATGTCGTCATGACGACCCCCCGTCAGTGGTTACTCCACTCATTCGACATTAGAAGTGTCTCCCGGGGAGGGCATCCGTCTCAAGTGCGATCCGCATCATCCTGGAGAGGGATATCCGTGCACTGCGGACAAAGCGACGAGATCGTCAGCGACGGCGCGGCCAGCGCAGGCGGCGCGCGCGGTGGACGCGGACAGGCTGGGTGACCACGGCGTCCACGACCATCGACCCGTCGGTCGGCCCGACGATCGCGATGGCCGAGGTCTCGGTGGCCTCCGCCGGGTCGATGGGCAGCCGACCGAGGGCGCGGTGCGCGCGGACGTACGCGGGGACGAGCAGGACGATAGCGCCGAGCCAGGCGAGCGGGTTGCTGAGGGCGACTCCGTCGAATCCGATCCACGCGCCCAGCACGATGGCCGCTCCCACGCGCATCACGAGCTCGATCACGCCGGTGACCGTGGGGACGAGCGTGTGACCGAGTCCCTGCAGGGCTCCCCGCAGGACGAACAGCATGCCCAGCGCCCAGTACCCGCATCCGTTGATGATGAGCATCCGATGCGCCTCGTCGACGACGTCGTCCGACCCCTCGCCGATGAACAGACGCACCATCGGCGCACCGAAGGCGATGAGCAGTCCACCGAGTACCAAGCCGGCGACGACGGCCATCCAGGTCGCCTCGACCACACCGCGACGGATGCGGTCGGGACGCCGACCCCCGTGGTTCTGCGCGGCGTACATCGAGACAGCGAGTCCGAGCGATGACAGCAGGGCCACCGCGAGACTGTCGACGCGGGATCCGGTCGTGTAGGCCGCGACCGCATCCGCCCCCAGGGTGTTGAGCGCGACCTGTACGGTCAGCGTGCCGATCGCGATGATCGACGCCTGGAATCCCATGGGCAGACCGAGGCGCAGGTGCTCAGCGACGTCACCGCTGGTGATCCGCCAGTCCGCACGGCGCAGGTGGAGCATGGGCAGCCGACGACGCACGAACTCGAGGCACAGGGCGACCGAGACCGCCTGGGCGACCACGGTCGCGAGCGCGGCTCCGCCCACGCCCCACTCCAGCGGCCCGACCATCAGGACGACGAGCCCGACGTTCAGGGCGCACGACACGGTGAGGAACACCAGCGGGGTCTTGGAATCTCCGATCGCACGGATGATCGCGGAGAGGTAGTTGAAGAACATCGTCGCGCTCGCACCGAGGAAGCTGATCTGGGTGAAGATCGTGGCCTCGGCCATCAACTCGGGCGGCGTCTGCAGCAGCGCGAGGATCGGACCGGCGAGGAGGGGCGCTCCGATCGTCAGGATCACACTCGTGATGACGCTCAGCAGAACACCGGTCGCGACCGAACGGCGCACGGCCGCGTCATCCCTCGCGCCGAAGGCCTGGGCGATTGGGATCGCGAAACCGCTCGTCAGTCCCCAGGCGAACCCGAGCAGCAGGAACAGCAGGCTGCCGGTCGCGCCGACCGCCGCGAGGGAGGTGACGCCGAGGTGCCGACCGACGACGATGGCATCGGCGAACTGGTACAGCTGCTGCACCACGTTCCCGAGCAGGAGGGGGATGGAGAAGGCAAGGATGACGCGCCACGGGCGGCCCGTGGTGAGGGAGGTGGCCATGAAGGAGCGGCTCGCAGGACTGGGGGGGTGATCGGGGGTGCGACAAGCCTATCGAATCGATTCGGCGCGACGGAATAGCGGATCTCGATTCCGAGCATCGCGCGGTCGACGGGTACCTTCGGATCGACGCAGTCGACGACGACCGGAGGAAGAAAGTGACCGAGCAGTACACGGGGGAAACCGGACGCGAGCGCGATGTCGCCGCGGACGGAGAGGAACAGCACCTGCGGCGCGCACTGAGCAACCGCCACATCCAACTGCTCGCGATCGGCGGCGCCATCGGCACCGGACTGTTCATGGGCAGCGGCAAGACCATCTCGGTCGCGGGCCCATCCGTGATCTTCGTCTACATGATCATCGGGTTCATGCTCTTCTTCGTGATGCGGGCGATGGGCGAGCTGCTGCTGTCGAACCTGAAGTACAAGTCGTTCAGCGACTTCGCGAGCGATCTGCTCGGCCCGTGGGCGGGGTTCTTCACCGGCTGGACCTATTGGTTCTGCTGGGTGGTCACCGGAGTCGCCGACGTGATCGCGATCGCCGGCTACACGGACGCGCTGATCCCGGGCATCCCGCTGTGGATCCCCGGCATCCTCGTGATCGTGATCCTGCTCGCCCTGAACCTGCCCACCGTCGCCGCGTTCGGCGAGATGGAGTTCTGGTTCGCGCTGATCAAGATCGTCGCGATCGTCGCGCTCATCGTCACCGGACTCGTGATGATCTTCACCGGGTTCCAGCACGACGCCGGCACCGCGAGCTTCTCGAACCTGTGGGACAAGGGCGGCATGTTCCCGCACGGATTCATGGGCTTCGTCGCCGGGTTCCAGATCGCCGTTTTCGCCTTCGTCGGCATCGAACTCGTGGGAACCGCCGCGGCCGAGACCAAGGACCCGAAGCGCAACCTCCCCAAGGCGATCAACGCGATCCCGATCCGCGTGCTGCTGTTCTACGTGGGCGCGCTCATCGTGCTGATGGCGGTCACCCCGTGGACCGAGTACGTGGCAGGCGAGAGCCCCTTCATCGCGATGTTCGCCCTCGCGGGTCTGGGCATCGCCGCGACCGTCGTGAACCTCGTGGTGCTGACCTCGGCCATGTCGAGCGCCAACTCCGGCATCTACTCGACCTCGCGCATGGTGTTCGGACTCGCACAGGACGGCGACGCCCCGCGCATGTTCGCCCGCCTCTCCCGCCGCCGCGTGCCGCAGAACGCGCTGTTCCTGTCGTGCATCCTGCTGCTCTCCGGTGTGGTGCTGCTGTATGCGGGCAAGGACATCGGCACGGCCTTCGACATGGTGACCACGGTCTCGGCGCTGTGCTTCATGTTCGTGTGGACGATCTTCCTGTGCAGCTACCTCGTGTACCGGCGCACGCGCAAGGACAAGGTCGCCGCATCGACGTTCCGGCTCCCCGGCGGCGTGTTCATGGTCTACGTCGTGCTGGCGTTCTTCGTGTTCATCCTGTGGGCGCTCACGACCCAGCCCGATACGTTGACCGCGCTGCTCGTGACACCGATCTGGTTCGTGGTGCTGTTCGTGGCGTGGCTGTTCGTGCGCCGCTCACCGAACCACCTGGCGCGGCATGCGGCACACATCGCCCACCTGCGCGACGATTCGGTGGAGGCGGACTGACGGTTCCCCGTTTCGAATCAGGCGACGGCCGGCTTCGGGACGAACAGGCGCTTGCGGAGGGCGAGGAACAGCAGGATCATGCCGGCGCTGAGGAGGATGTGGCCGAGGCCTGCGATGCCGGCGATCATGCCGCTCGACTCCTGGCCGAGCACCGTGAGGCTGCCGTGCCAGATCATCATGGCCGTCGTGAGCACGAGGCCCGCGTTGTACAGCCAGAAGAACCAGCCGAACAGGCGACTCTCGGACAGCGTGAACGCTTTCTCGAGGAGCAAGACGATCAGCAGGACGACGAAGCCGAGCACGAGCAGGTGCGTGTGCACCAGGCCGAGCTGCGTCGACTCGCCCTCGGGGAAGTCGTTGATCTTGGTGAACTCTCGGTAGAAGAGTCCGGAGGCGACGCCCACGAGCATGTAGGCGAACGCGGCGGAGAAGAGGCGGCGCATCGGAATCCTTTCGGTCTGATCCCAGCCTCGCCGGGGTGACCGTTCCGGGGATCCATCGAAGGGTTGAGATGCGCACAGGCGCGACTCTTGCGCGATCCACAGGACGTGTGATGACCTGTCGGCATGAGCTTCTTCCCGCCCGATCCGGAGATGCCGGAACACGAGGAGAGCGAACCGGAGCGGCAGCCCAGGTGGCAGGCTCCGGAGAACGAGCTGCCCGTACTCCTTCCCGTTTCCGAGACACTCGCCACCACGGAGAACCTCGCGCTGGGGTTGTTCGGGGTCGCCGTCTACAGCGACGGGGTCGAGTTCCGTCTGGAAGGGCGGCTCCGCCGGCACGGGATGCCTGTGCGGGAGTGGAACGAGCTGTGCGCGGACTTCATCGGGCACAGCCAGATGGGTGGTCCGGTGCACCCGGCCGGCCGGCTGCGTTTCGGCCTCGTGCTCGGCGACGGAGAGAAGGTCCTCGCCGAAGGCTTCCCGTTCTTCGGAGGCGAAGATCCGTCGGCCGAGCCGAAGGGGCACACGCTGGCACGCAACAGCGGCGGCGGCGGAGGCGGGAGCCACAACTACTCTTCGACGGACCGACTGTGGTTGTGGCCGCTTCCACCGGAGGGCCCGATCGAGTTCGTCATGCAGTGGCCCGCGCTCGGTGTCGAGGAGCGGAGTGTGGTGCTCGACGGCTCCGCCATGCGCGACCTCGCCGCGCGCGTGCAGCGGTTCTGGAACTGACCCGAAAGAGCGCCGGGCCGAGACCTCAGAGCAGACCGGTGTCGTGCGCGATGGCGATGGCACGTGCGCGACTGTCGGCACCGAGCTTCTCGAACACGTGCACGAGGTGGGTCTTCACGGTGGCCTCCGTGACGAACAGGGTCTTCGCGATCTCGCGGTTGGACGCCCCCGTGTCGAGCAGACGCAGCACCTCGAGCTCCCGGTCGGTCAGGCGCACCCTCGGCGCACGCATGACGCGCACGACCCGCTCGCTGAGCTCGGGGGTGAGAACGAGCGCTCCCGACGCCGCCTGGCGGATCGCGCGCGCGATGTCGTCCGGCGCCACATCCTTGAGGAGGTAGCCCGCGGCTCCCGCCTCGATGGCTCCCAGGATCTCGGCGTCGCGGTCGAACGTCGTCAGGATCAGCACCGCGGGCGCCGGTTCCTGCGCGCGGAGGGCGGCGGTCGTCTGCACGCCGTCCATGCCCTCCCCGAGCCGCAGGTCGCACAGCACCACGTCCGGATGCAGGTGCCGCGCAAGGGCCACGGCCTCCTCACCGGATGCCGCTTCCCCGACCACCTCGACGTCATCGCGATGGTCGAACAGCGAGCGCACGCCGGCCCGGACGATGGGGTGGTCGTCGACGAGCAGCACGCGCACCGCGGTCATCCCTTCCCTCCGTTCCGTCGCCCCTGAGCGGTGCCGCCGAGGGGGATGTGCGCCGAGAGCGCGGTGCCGTCTCCCGGGGCGCTCTCCACGTCGAGCCCTCCGCCGAGCTCCCGCAGGCGCGCGCGCATCGAACGCAAACCGTAGCCACCACCCGTGCTGCCGACGCCACCCTGCGCGTCCCGCTGCCGGTCCCACTGCCGCGCGTCGAAACCGATCCCGTCATCGACGATGTCGAGCCGCACCGCGTCGCCGGCGTCCGCGAGGGTGACGACGACCCTGGTCGCGGATGCGTGGGAGCGGACGTTCGCGAGGGCCGACTGCGCCGTGCGCAACAGGGCGACCTCGGCGTCGATGCCGAGCGACGGCAGGTCGTCGTCGGCGTGCAGTGTCGCCTCGATCCCGGTCTCCTCGGCGAGGCGCTCGAGCATGCGGGCCAGGGCGTCGCCGAGCGCGGTGGATTCGAGCTCGGCCGGCATCAGGGCGTTCACGATGCGCCGCGCATCGGCCATCCCCTCCGCCGCGAGCGCACCGATCTGTTCGAGGGCACGGGTACGCTGCGCCGGGTCGTCCGCCTCCAGGGCGGACCGCGTGAGCATCCCGATCGACGACAGGCTCTGCGCCACGGTGTCGTGGATGTCGCGCGACACCCTGGTGCGCTCCTCGCTCGCCCCCGACTCGCGCTGGGTGCGAGCCAGCTCGTCCTGCAGCGCGGCCATCTCCTCCTGGGTGGCCACGAGCGAGGCGATCAGTCGGCGTCGCTCCCGTCCATCGCGGACGAGCTCGAGGTATCCGCGGGAGATCCCCAGAGCGAAGACCCCGCCGACGAGAGGCCCGATCACGTTCGCATAGGTCGTGGTGCCGTTGTGCAGCAGCGGAGCGGTCACCACGACGACGAGGACGGCCGCGCTGAGCAGCAGCGCCCAGCGCAGGCGCATCACGAACCCGGCGAGCAACCACAGGGGGAACGCGAGCCAGACGAACTCCGGCGACACCACGACCGCGCCGAGCCAGATGAGTGTGAGTCCGAGCAGCCACCACGTCGCCAGACGGCGGTCGGAGGTGCGCTCGCTGAGCAGCAACCCTCCTCCGTACCAGCCGAGGAAGACGAGCGAGAGGGCGAGCACCCACGGCAGCGGGACGCCGTCCGCCGCCGCGCGCCAGGCTCCGACCACGAGCAGCACCACGGTGATGACGGCCTGGCCGATCCGGATAGACCCCACCAGGCTCGCCCACGTGCGCGGAGCGCGGAAGCCTGCCGCGCGCTCCGGCCGCGACGACTCCGGCCGCGACGACTCCGGCCGCGACGACTCAGCTCGCATCTCGGGTGCTGGCGACGGCGGCATGCTCGTATTCTCCCCCGTCCGGCCGTTCTCCGCCTCGATCCGCGCGGGGTCTTCTCCGCCCTGCAGTTCCCGGCCACCACATCCGCTCGCCGACGATCGCGAAGATCGCCGGAACCACCAGTGTGCGCACCACGAAGGTGTCGACCAGCACTCCGATGCCGACGATGAGCCCGATCTGCCCGAGCGTGACCAGGGGCAGCAATCCGAGCGCGGCGAACACCGCGGCGAGCACGACACCCGCGCTGGTGATGACGCCACCCGTCGCCGTGAGTGCGCGTACCATCCCCTGACGGGTGCCGACGGTCCGTGCCTCCACGCGAGTCCTGTGGACGAGGAAGATCGTGTAGTCGATCCCCAGCGCCACAAGGAACAGGAACGAGAGCAGCGGCACCTGCAGGTCCAGCGCCTCCCATCCGAACAGGACTCGGCTCAGCCAGGTGCCCGCACCGATCGCGGCGACCGCGCTGAGGATGTTCACCGCGAGCAGCAACACGGGCGCCACCAGGGAGCGCAGGAGCACGATGAGCACGAGCAGACTGACCGCGAGCACGAGCGGCACGATCAGGAGCAGGTCGCGCTGGTTGCCCTCGCGCGCGTCGAGGTCGGCCGCCACCGGGCCACCGACCACGGCGTCACCGGGCACGGCGTGCGCGGCCTCTCGCACTGCCCCGACCAGGTCGAGGCTCTCGGCCGTGCCCGGCGCCGGATCGCCCACGACGAGCAGCCGGACGAGCGCGCCGTCGGTGCTCTCCCCGGTCGTCGACACCCGGAGCACGCCGGGCACATCGCCGATCGTCTCGGTCAGCGCATCGCTGTCCGCCGCATCGCCGATCACGATCATCGGCTGGGCCTCGCCCGCCGGGAAGTGCTCGCCGAGCGCTGTGAGACCCGCCGCCGATTCGGAAGGGACACGGAACTTCTCGACCTGCGTGAGACCGACCGTGGCCCCCGCGAGACCACCGGCGAAGACGCCGAGCAACGCGAGCGCACCGACCAGGGGCACCCACGGGCGCCGGGAGACGCGCTGCGCCACCGCACCCCACACACGACCCGTCACGGCGGCGTCGCCCACCCGCGGCGCGAACGGCCAGAAGAGGCGCCGCCCGCAGACGGCGAGCGCGGGTGGCAGCACCAGCAGCACGGCGGCGAGCGCGATCAGGAGTCCCACGGCCGACGCGATACCGAGCCCGCGTGTGCCCGGGATCACCGCGAGGGCCAGAGTCGACAGAGCGAGCACCACGGTCACGTTCGAGGCGACGATCGCCGGTGCGGTGGCCCGCCATGCGCCCACGAGGGCACGGCGGTGGTCGGTCTCGCGCGCGAGCTCCTCGCGATAGCGCGAGATCAGCAGGAGGGCGTAGTTCGTGCCGGCGCCGAAGACGAGAACACTCACGATGCCGGAGTCGAACTGCAGTCCGAGACCCGCCCCGATCGCCGCCGTCGCCTTGTTCGCCAGTTGATCGGCGAGCGCGACCACCACCAGGGGGATCATCCACAGCACAGGCGAGCGGTACGTGACGATGAGCAGCAGCGCCACGATCCCGAGGGTCACCATCAACAACGTGAAGTCGGCTCCGTCGAACGCCGAGGCGACGTCCACACCGAACGCCGGTCCGCCGGTGACCTGCACGCTCACCCCGTCGATCGGATGCTGCGTCACGGTGCCGCGCAGATCGCGCACGGCGTCCGCGGCGGCATCCTCGTCTTCCAGGGTCAGCGTCGCCTGGATCGCCGCTGCCTCTCCGTCGTCGCTGACGATCGGCCCGTGCGGCTCGCGCCCGGTCTCGGCTCGGACGTCCGCCGCGAGATCGGAGAGGGCGTCGAGGTCGGCATCGCCGAGCTGCGCACCGTCGTCTCTGGTCGCGACCAGGAGCACCGTGCTCTCGTCCGCATCATCGAAGCCCGCGGCGAGCACGGCCGCCCGCGCGGATTCGGAGTCCGGCGGAGCCACATCGTTCCCCGCGGGGAGCGATGCCCGACCCAGCGCGCCGAGCAGAGCGGTGAACGCGACGAAGGCTACGAGCAGGGATATCCACCCGCCGCGCCGCGAGGTGAGCCACAGGGGAAGGGAACGGAGGGTGCGGAGCATGCATCCAGTCCAGCCGTCGCCTCCGTCGCGGGGATCGGACAGGGGGCTGACACTCCTCTCCACCGTTCGATGGATCCGCCCACACCTGAAAGGGGGTTCCGGTCAGCGGGGTTCTGTCAGGGACTCCCTCGCGATCGTGCCCGCGCGTAACGTCGGCTCCAGCGCCGCCGATCCGTCTGCGACCACGATGAAAGGACCACCCCATGCACACGCGTACTCTCGGACAGGGCCTGCAGGTCTCGGCGGTCGGCCTCGGCTGCATGGGCATGTCGCAGAGCTACGGACCCAACCCCGGCAGCCGCGACGACATGATCGCCGTGCTGCGGTCGGCACTCGATCACGGCGTCGACTTCTTCGATACGGCCGAGGTGTACGGCCCGTACGTCAACGAGGAGCTCGTCGGCGAGGCTCTCGAACCCCTCCGCGACCGGGTCGTGCTCGCGACCAAGTTCGGGTGGGACATCGTGGACGGCAGGAGCGTGGCGCTGAACAGCCGCCCTGAGCAGATACGGCGGGTGGCCGAGGCCTCGCTGCGGAGTCTGCGCACCGATGTGATCGATCTGTTCTACCAGCACCGCGTCGACCCCGAGGTGCCGATCGAGGACGTGGCCGGGACCGTCGGCGAGCTGATCGCGGAAGGCAAGGTGCGCCACTTCGGGCTCTCCGAGGCGTCGGCGGACACCATCCGCCGCGCCCACGCCGTGCACCCCGTGACCGCACTGCAGAGCGAATACTCGCTGTGGACCCGTGACCCCGAGGCCGAGATCCTGCCGGTGCTCGCCGAACTGGGCATCGGTTTCGTGCCGTTCAGCCCTCTCGGCAAGGGGTTCCTGACCGGCACCGTCGACACCGCGGCCGACTTCGCCGTCGGGGACATCCGCGCCACGATCCCGCGGTTCACGGCCGAGAACCGGGCGGCGAACCAGGCGCTCGTCGCGCACGTCGCCGACCTCGCTGCGGCCAAGGACGCCACGCCGGGCCAGATCGCCCTGGCCTGGCTGCTCGCCCGGCAGCCGTGGATCGTCCCGATCCCCGGCACCCGACGCACCGCGCGCATCGCCGAGAACGCGGGGAGCACGTCCGTCGCCCTGTCGGCAGACGAGATGGCGGATCTCACGACCCTCGCGACGCGCCTCGGAGTGAGCGGCGACCGTTACAACCCGCAGCAGATGGCCTTCGTCGACCGTTGAGCGGATCACGGAGCCCTTCCGCCGCATCGGTATCGTGAGGCGGGTGACCTCCGCCCGCAGCTATCCCGCGACCATCGCGGCTGCGGTCGATCACGAGAGCGTCGTCCGCAAATCGCGCTTCGTCACCCGCATCGAGCCCGTCTCCTCGGTCGAGCAGGCCGAGGTCGTGATCGCCGGGATCCGCAAGCGGGCGTGGGATGCCAACCACAACTGCACAGCCATGGTCACCGGGCTCCTCGGCGATCAGGCCCGGTCGTCGGACGACGGAGAGCCGTCGGGCACCGCGGGCATCCCGATGCTCGAAGTTCTGCGGCGGCGAGAGCTCACCGATGTGGTCGCGGTGGTGACCCGCTACTTCGGGGGCGTGAAGCTCGGCGCCGGAGGGCTGGTGCGCGCGTACTCGTCCGCCGTGTCCGAAGCGCTCGACCGGGCCTCACTCGTGCGGCGGGCCGCGCTCCGCCAGGTCACGCTCGAGGTTCCACACGCAGATGCCGGCCGGTACGACAACCTGCTCCGCGACTGGGCCGCGCATCACGGGGCGACACTCGGCGATCCCACGTATGCGGCCATGGCCACGCTCGAGCTGTGGGCCCCCGAGGCAGAGCTCCCCCGGCTCACCGATGACATCGCCGCCGCCTCCGCCGGCGCGATCGTTCCCGTCGTCGGCGTCGAGCGCATCGTCGACGTGCCGGACTGACCCCCTTCGAATCGGGCAGACCCACAACAACCGCCGGATATCCTGGATGCCGCGGTCGCGGAGGGAGAGCGATGTTCGACAGTCCGCTCTCGGCTTCGGCCTACGAGATCCTCGAGGTCGACCCCGCCGTCGACGATGTCGAGTTGCGCCGCGCCTACCGTCTCCGCCTGCGCCAGACGCACCCCGACACCGGCGGCGATGCGGCGGTGTTCATCCAGGTGCAGCGTGCGTGGGAACTGGTCGGCACCGTCGAGAGCCGTGCCGCCTACGACCGCCGCACCGGAGTGGCCGGTTCATCCACCGCCGGCGCAGGAGGCACCACCGACTCGACCGCGGGCTGGAGCGGATGGCGCCCGCCCGCTGCCCGCACCGACACCCGTCCGCGCGCCCGGTCCTACGGTCACCCCGGCGGCTGGCGTCGTGAGCGCTACCTCGCACTGATCCGCGAATGGGCGGGACGCGGCGTCGAGGTCCCCGATCCGTACGACCCCGCGCTCGTGCGGTCAGCCCCGCGCGATCTGCGCCGACTCCTCGCCGACGCGCTCGCGGAGGAGGCCACGGCCCGCACGGTCTCCGACCTCGGCATGGGATACACGGTGTGGCACGACGTCGCGGTCGGTACCGATGCCGACGACAAGCTCGATCACGTGGTGCTGGGGCCTTCAGGACTGTACGGCGTGATGTCGGAGGACTTCGGCGGAGTGGTCGGCTTCCGTCGCGGAGAGATCACCGGCCCGAGCGTCGGCACCCGCGCACCGGTCACCGCGGCCCTGGGCCGGATGCGCGCCGTCGCCAAGGCCGCGCGCGTCAAGTTCGGCGGCGCGATCGTCGTGCTGCCCGACGACGACCTCGCCCAGGCCGTCACCCCGCTCGGCACGAGTCGCGGAGTACCGGTCGTCGTGGTGCGGCGCAGCGCGCTGGCGATGGTCCTGCGCCAAGGCGTCCCCCAGGCGCGCGCCATCGGCGGCAACGAGCTGTTCGACGTGCGCACCCGATTGCAGCAGACCGTCCGCTTCGTCTGAGCACGGCCCGGACTGCAGACGACGGACTGCAGACACGCTTCCCGGGACGGATGCCGCGGAGTACCGTGCCTGGATGGCGCTCACTCCCCCGGTCAGAGAATGGTTGCTCGATTCCGATCCGGCGCTGCGGTGGCAGGTGGAGCGCGACCTCCTCGATGAGCCGCCGGGGGTGTGGCAGCAGACCCGGGCGCACGTGGCGACCGAGGGTTTCGGCGCCGCTCTCCTCGCACGACAGGATGCCGACGGGCGACATACCGGAATTCTTTCTTTTGAGTTATTCAAAAAACAAGGTAGCCTCGGGGGATGGAGACAGAACTCGACTCGGCGCTTCGCGGCGCTGGGCTTCGGGCGACCGCGGGCCGCGTCGCCGTTCTCGAGGCTCTCGACTCCATGGCCCATACGGATGCGGAGCGGGTCTACCGCGCCGTGTCCGAAGTGCTGCCGACCACGTCGATCCAGTCGGTGCACAACATCCTCGCGGACCTGACGACGGCGGGTCTCATCCGCCGGATCGAACCGGCAGGTTCCGCAGCGCTCTACGAGCGGCGCATCGATGACAACCACCACCACGTCGTCTGCACCTCCTGCGGTGCGATCGGCGATGTGGACTGCGTCATCGGTGAAGCTCCGTGTCTCACCCCGTCCTCGACGGGGGGATTCACCGTCCAGACAGCCGAAGTCACCTTCTGGGGCCTGTGCCCCAGTTGCCAGAACGCCGCGCAGTAGCAGGGCCGCCGATCGCCCGTCCCCGGATGGGGGTGATCGTCGCGCCCACGCGGAGAAGGAGAACACCATGACGAAACCTGCCACCACCACGCAGGCCGGAGCCCCGATCGCGAGCGACACGCATTCGCTCACCGTCGGTGCCGACGGCCCCACCGTCCTGCACGACCACTACCTGGTCGAGAAGATCGCGGCCTTCAACCGCGAGCGGGTGCCGGAGCGCAACCCGCACGCGAAGGGCGGCGGCGCGTTCGGCGAGTTCGTCGTCACCGAAGACGTGTCCGCCTACACGCGGGCAGCCGTCTTCCAGCCGGGAGCGACGAGCGAGACCCTCATCCGCTTCTCCTCGGTCGCCGGCGAGCAGGGTTCGCCCGACACCTGGCGCGATGTGCGCGGCTTCTCGCTCCGCATGTACTCCGAGGAGGGCAACCTCGACATCGTCGGCAACAACACTCCGACGTTCTTCCTGCGCGACGCGATCAAGTTCCCGGACTTCATCCACTCGCAGAAGCGACTGGCCGACTCGGGCCTGCGCGACCCCGACATGCAGTGGGACTTCTGGACCCTGTCGCCGGAGAGCGCCCACCAGGTCACGTATCTCATGGGAGACCGCGGTCTCCCCCTCAGCTGGCGCCACATGAACGGCTACGGCTCGCACACCTACTCGTGGATCAACGCCGCGGGCGAGGTCTTCTGGGTGAAGTACCACTTCATCTCGCAGCAGGGCGTCGAGGCGATGAGCAACGAAGAGGCCGAGCAGCTCGCCGGGTCGGACGCCGACCACTACCGTCGCGACCTGTTCCGCTCGATCGCCGACGGCGAGTTCCCGAAGTGGGACCTCTACGTGCAGATCATGCCGTACGACGAGGCCAAGGACTACCGGTTCAACCCGTTCGACCTCACCAAGACCATCTCCAAGAAGGACTACCCGCGCATCAAGGTCGGCACCCTGACCCTGAACCGCAACCCGGAGAACTTCTTCGCGCAGATCGAGCAGGCCGCGTTCTCGCCAGGGAATCAGGTGCCCGGTACCGGCATCTCCCCGGACAAGATGCTGATGGGGCGCATCTTCGCCTACCCGGATGCCCAGCGTCACCGCATCGGCCCGAACTACAACCAGCTGCCGGTGAACCAGCCGCACGCGAGCGAGGCGCGCAACTACCAGCACGAGGGCTCGATGCGCTACCAGTTCAACGATGCCGCGCACCGCACCTACCAGCCGAACTCCTACGGAGCGGCAGGCGGACCGGAGGCCGACCCGTCGAAGGGCATCGAGGTGAACTGGGAAGCCGACGGCGAGATCCAGCGCTCCGCCGCGACCCTGCACGCCGAGGACGACGACTTCGGCCAGCCGGGCACGCTCTACCGCGACGTGTTCGACGGTGAGCAGCGCGCGCGCTTCCTGGAGACCCTGACCGGTCAGGGGCGTTCGATCACGGTCGACGCCATCCGCGAGCGCTTCTTCCAGTACTGGACGAACGTCGACGCCGAGCTCGGTGCCGCCCTGCGCGATCGGGTCTGACCCTCGCGATCGTCGGAACGAGAAACGGCCCCCGGGGACTTCGGTCCCCGGGGGCCGTTTCTCGCAGTGCCCCGTGGCCCGGTGATGCCCGCCCCATCGCCCAGACTCGCGAAGGCGTCTGAGCCCCGCGTCCGCGAACAGGGCCAAGATGGAGAGGTGGCCGTCCCTCTCTCCGACCTGACCAGCATGCCCGCACCCCAACACGTGTACGCCGCTGACGGCACCCGGCTGGCGACCTACACCTGGGGTGAGCTCGACGCCCCGGTCGTGGTCATCGTGCACGGCTTCGCATCGAACGCGCGCGACAACTGGGTGCTCACGGGCTGGGTGCGTGAGCTCACGCGTCCGGGCTATCGGGTGCTGGCGCTCGACCAGCGGGGTCACGGCCTCAGCGAGAAGCCGCACGACCCCGACGACTATCGCATCCGCACCCTGGTCACCGACGTCGAGACCGTGATGGACACGTACCTCGTCGACGACGCGTTCTACGTCGGGTACTCCCTCGGCGCGCGGGTGGGCTGGGAGGTCGTCCGCGAGCTGCCGCATCGCATCGGACGGGCGGTGCTCGGAGGCGTGCCGGACGGCATCCC
This sequence comes from Microbacterium sp. Ag1, assembly GCF_001005635.1. Classification (NCBI taxonomy): domain Bacteria; kingdom Bacillati; phylum Actinomycetota; class Actinomycetes; order Micrococcales; family Microbacteriaceae; genus Microbacterium; species Microbacterium sp. Ag1. Next base: position 123,167 of record NZ_LBCR01000031.1, on the reverse strand, counting down.
TCTCGCGCGGCTCGACCTCGATCAGGTGCGGGCCTACATCGCCGATGGCACGCCGGTGGCCGACCGGACGACACAGAACTACATCGCGCTGACCGAGCGGGTGCCCGGCAACGACCTGCAGGCGCTCGTCGCACTTGCCGAGGGCATGCGGGCATCGGGCATGATCGACCCCGACCCCTCGGACGCGCCGACTCGACCGATCCTCTTCGCCACCGGGTCGAAGGACGCGATCATCGAGGGCTCGCGGGCTCTGGCCGCGGCCGCCCCCGACGGTCGGTTCTTCGAGATCCCGAACCGGAACCACTTCAATGCCCCCGGTTCCCGCGACTTCAAAGAAGCGGCCGTGGCCTTCCTCGCAGAGTCCTAGCCCGCCGAGTCCTCGCCCGCAGAGACTCATCCGACACACGTGTGACCCGGTCGACAGACGACCGGGCCACACGTCGGGATGCGCTCAGACGGCGGCGGCCTCGTCGCGCTTCGGCAGCACCCATCCCGCACGCGGGAAGTGGCAGGTGTAGCCGTTCGGGTACTTGATCAGGTAGTCCTGGTGCTCCTCCTCGGCCTGCCAGAAGGGACCGGCCGGCTCGATCGTGGTGACGGCCTTCGCGGGCCAGAGACCGGACGCGTCGACGTCGGCGATCGTGTCGCGCGCGACCCTCTCCTGCTCCGGTGTGAGCGGGAAGATCGCGGAACGATAGCTCGATCCGATGTCGTTGCCCTGACGGTCCTTGGTCGACGGGTCATGGATCTGGAAGAAGAACGCGAGGATGTCGCGGTACGTCGTCTTCGTCGGGTCGAACACGATCTCGACCGCCTCGGCATGGCCGGGGTGGTTGCGATAGGTCGCGTGGTCGTTCGAGCCGCCGGTGTAGCCGACGCGGGTGTCGAGCACGCCGGGCTGACGGCGGATCAGGTCTTCCATGCCCCAGAAACAGCCGCCGGCGAGCACGGCCGTCTCGGTTCCAGGGGTGCGGGTGATGTTTCCGTCGTCGGTCATGACTGCTCCTCAGCGGTGTCGGGGGTGTCGGTGGTGGTGGGGCGTGCGAAGAGGGCGCTGTAGCGACCGTACCCCTCTTCCTCCAGGCTGTCCGCCGGGATGAAGCGGAGGGCCGCGGAGTTCATGCAGTAGCGCAGACCGCCCTCGGCGCGGGGTCCGTCGTCGAAGACGTGTCCGAGATGGCTGTCCGCACCGGCGGAACGGGCCTCGGTGCGCTTCATCCACAGCGACCGGTCGGTGCGCGTGGTCACCGCGTCTGCGTCGATGGGCTTCGTGAAGCTCGGCCAGCCGGTACCGCTGTCGAACTTGTCGGTCGACGAGAACAGGGGCTCGCCGGACACGACATCGACGTAGATGCCGTCGTCGTGGTTGTTCCAGTAGGCGTTGCGGAACGGCGGCTCTGTGGCGTCCTGCTGCGTCACCTCGTACTGCAGGTGGGTGAGGCCGCTGACGGCCTCGGGGGTCTTGCCGTAGTCGTTCGACATGATCTGGCTCCTTCTCCGACGTCGCTGGCTGCGCCGTCTCAGAGAAGAACCGACGAGCGGCCCGATTTGGTCCCGCAGCCCTGGGAACGGGCTGTGAGTTTTCAGGACGCTCGTCGGCTGCCCCCTCTGCGGAGGAGCGTCAGTCGAGCGTCCGCCACGGGCCGCCGGTCGTCGCAGCTTCCGGCTGCTGGTTGCGCGTCCACCACTTCGCCTCGAAACGCATGCCGTCGTGCACGACAGTATCGCCGGTGGTGAAGACGCGGGTGGCCGTCCACACGGCCGCTCCCTCCGCGTCGGATACGAGCTCCTGCCACGGACCGACGGGGTCGCCTGGGCGCTGGTCGCGCGTCCACCACGACGCCTGCCACAGGCGCCCGTCGAGCGAGACGAGTTGCCCCTCGGCATACACGGTCTGCGCACTCCAGCCCGGGGCGGTGGTCAGGGGCAGGGTCACGGCGCCCACGGCGGCGGACACCTCGTGCGCCCCGTTCACCGCCGCCGCATCGAAGGGGGCCGAATCGATCGACCCGCGCGCGATGTCGTCGGTCGTGAGCCGGACGACGATCGGATCGAGGGTCGTCCTCTCACCGGGGGCGAGCACCCCCACGTCCGCTCCGGCAGCGGTCACGGCATCGAGCGCGACGTTGCCGATGTTCTCGACGGTGCGGGTCCACGTCACGGTGTCAGAGGCATCGGCCACGCCGTTCCCGTTCCCGTCCGCCCACTCGCCCACTGCTGTGCCGGACACCCCGGGGGTGCGTGCGATCACATCGACCTCGCCACCCGCCACGGCGATGCGTTTCGTCGACTGCCCTGCCGCCTCGACCGTCCACGTCGTGTCGGCGACGAAGAAGCCGCGGTCGATGTCGGCCTGGGTCACCGTGTGGCGCGCGGTCCCGCAGTCGTACCCCGCGCCGACCGGCAGGTCCCGATACCGACAGTTTCCTGCCCCCGGCGGGAGGAAGGGCGAGAAGTCACCGGATGCGGGAACCGCCGAGACCGTGACCGGACTGCGGTTGTCGACCCGGAAGCCGTAGGGCACCTGTTCACCCACCGCGTAGGGGGTCGCCGCCAGGTCTCGCCCGGCATCCGCCCGCGCTCCCGTGATCGTCGCCGCGAGCACGCCGTCGCGCAGCAACACGGGCGCGGCCGCGTGGGTCACGGTGACGGCGGGGGCCGAGCCGTCGACCGGCGCGACGGTGAAGCTGAACTCCGGCGTGTACCAGCCGCGGTCGAGGTCGGCCTGCGTGAGCGTACGCCGCGGGGTGCTGCAGTTGTATGCGTCGTACGCCGGCAGGTTCAGCCACCGGCACGCGGTGGGGGCGAAGCCGGTGGTGAAGTGTTCGCCGCCGGGGTCACGACCGTGTTCATACCCGCCGCGCTCACGACCCGCACCTGGAAGCTCAGCTGCTCGCCGACGGTGTACGGATTCGTCACGACGTTCCGCGCCGCCGACGTGTGGGTTGCTGTGAGCGTCGCGCCGAGCACCGACGACTGCGGCAGCGTGAGCGTCGCGGTCGTCTGGCTCAGCCGTCCGTCGGCCGCGGTGAAGGCGGCCTGCAGACGCTGGGCGCCCGCGGCTCCCTGCGGTGCGGTGACCTGCACGTTCACGGTGGCGCTCGCGCCCGGTGCGAGGCCGGTGACCTGCGCCGTGGTCGCCGTCCAGCCGGTCGGAGTGTGGAAGGTGACGGCACCGCTGAGCGCTGTCGATTCCTGGTTCGTGACGGTGACCGGAACCGTGGTGGCCGCACCGGCGGTGAGAGCGGTCTGCGGCACCGACAGCGGGGCGCACACCGCGTTCATCCACGCCTCGTCGAACGAGGAGAACTGCATGGTGTTCGTGTATCCGGCCTCCCACAGCACCCCCACCCTGCCGTCGTCGATCGCCGTGGCGCTGGAGTAGGCGAACGTGCCGGTCTCGAGCGTGCGCAGGCCCGGCCAGGTCTCGCCGTCGTCGCACGAGAGCCGCACCGCCCCGTTCACGCGGTTGCCGTCGGCGCCGTTGTTGGCGTTCGTGAAGACCAGTTTCCTCGCGTCGACGCTGGCCGCAGGGGCGTCCGGGTGCAGGCGCGTGATCGAGGCGTTGTTCGTGGGGTCGGGCAGCTCGGCGTCACGGGTGACCGGCCCGTAGCTGTGGCCGCCGTCCGTCGAGATCGCCACCTTGCGCAGACGGCCGTTGGAGCTGTCGCGCGAGTTGAGCATGACGCGGCCGTCGGAGAGCTCGACGACCTTGTTCTCGTCCATGCCGGTGCCGACATACTCGCCGCGTTTCCAGGTGACACCGCCGTCGTCGGAGTACACCGAGTACGCCTGGATCGCCGTCGATCCGTTCGACTGCCGCACCGTGCCGGCGTACTGCTGGATGAGTCGGCCCGCGTGGGCGCCGTAACGCAGCTGGATGCCCTCGCCCGACGTCGCGAACGTGCCCTTCACGTCCCCCGCCACGGGCGTGTACACGCCTGCGCTGGTGGTGCCGTTCGAGGTCTTGGCGACGTCGGTGATCAGCCGCGGGGCGCTCCATGTCGCACCGCCGTCGTCCGAGTGGATCACCGCGGCGCCCATGACCTGCCGGTTCGCGTCGTCGTCTCCGTAGGCGCTCCCCTGGAATCCCTGGTCCTTGGAGTGCACGAAGAACGCGAAGACGCGGCCGCTCTCCCGGTCGACGACGTAGCTCGGGTCGGAGTAGCCGTACTGGCCGCTTCCGGTCTTCCCTGCCGCGATGATCTGCAGCGGGCCCCAGGTGCGACCGTTGTCGGTCGAACGGCGCTGGATGATCGAGTTCGGGTTGGGGGCGTCGGCCGCGCTCCCCGGTCGGGCATCCCACGACGCGAGGATCACGCCGTCGCCGAGGTGGGCGAGCGCGGGGATGCGGTAGAAGTAGTTCGCGGCGGTACGGTCGGCACCGATGTTCAGCTCGAGGTAGTCGCCCGGATCGGCGTTCGGATCGGTCAGGTACCCGGGGGCGGGGGCCGCCGAAGCTGCGGTGGCGGGCAGGGTGAGGGCGAGGACGAGCGCCGCGATCGTGCCGTATCGCAGCAGCGGGCGACGGCGGCCACGGCCATTCCGAGAGGCGGGCGGGAGAGGAACGTGCATGGACAGACCTTTCTGTTCGTGCGGAAATCAGACGTCTGATGTCTGATTTCAAGTCACTCTAGCGAGAGGTCAGACGTCGAACAAGGGTCGGCGCAGCACCTCGAGGTTCCGCGCGACGGTGCGCAGGGCGTCCCGGGCACTGGCGTCGTCAGGGCGTCGGGCCGTCTTCAGCCCCAACCAGGCGACGTCGCCCGCTGCCGCGAGTGCCGCAGCGACGTGTGCATCATCGAGGAGCGAGGCCGATTCCGGATGCGTCGAGGCGATCGGCAGATGCGCATCCACCCACGGAGGACCGTACGGACTCTGCACGGCCGCAGCGCCGGAGAAGGCGAGGCCGACGAGGAACCCGGAGGCTGCGGCTGCGGCGATCTGCGCGGTCACGGCGTCCGCATCGCGCAGCTCGATCGCCGAGCGACCCCAGTTGAGCCAGAGCCCGACCGATGCCCCGGCCGCCCGAATCGCCGCGATCTCATCGTCGAGGGAGAGGAAACCCTTCTCCGGGATCTGCCCTGGCACCGACGCATCGCAGTGCTCGACGACCAGGCGCGCTCCCGACCAGTCGAGGGCGGCGGCTTCCTGCAGCGAACGCACGAACGGTTCCACGGCTCCTGCCACCCGCGGGGCGGTGTGCAGGGTCACCACGGCCACGGTCGCGCCGCTCTCGCGGTCGATGCGCGCGATGTCGGCGGCGACGCGGCGCAGGTCGTCGACGGCTGCCGCGCGACCCGTTTCATCGGTCGACGCCAGACCGTATCGTGAGTCGCTCCCCAGGCGCCCCATCACGAAGGGGATCGGCGTCACGGCGAGCGGCACGGCGGGCACGTTCGCGAGGAACCAGGTCTCGTCGTGCGGGTGGATGCCTCCCATCCACGGCACTTCGAGCCCGGCGACCCCGGGAAGCGCACACAGCGCGGGCAGCAGCTCCCCTTCGAGCTCCGGGTCCCAGCGCGCGTGCGCCGGAGAGGCCGGATAGGCGCTGACGAGGACGGGCGCAGTCATGCGCGGGCTCGCGCGACCGCATCGGCGAACCACGTCGTGATCGTCGAGGGATGCGTGATGGCGGTGCCGACACAGACGGCGAAGGCACCGGCGGCGATCGCGTCCGCGGCCTGCGCCGGCGTGTGGATGCGCCCTTCGGCGACGATCGGACGACGGCAGCGGGCCGCCATCAGCTCGATGAGCTCGAGATCGGGGCCGGTGGTCTTCGGGCGCTCGCCCGTGTAGCCGGACAGGGTGGTGCCGAGGATGTCGGCGCCCGCTTCCTCTGCGGCGAGCGCATCGTCGAGCGAACCGCAGTCGGCCATGATCAGGGCGTCGGTGTGCGTGCGAAGACCCTGGATCGTCTCCCCGAGAGTCAACCCGTCCGGACGATCGCGACGGGTCCCGTCGACCGCGATGATGTCGGCTCCCGCGTCGGCGACGGCCCTGGCATGGTCGAGCGTCGGGGTGATGAACACGTCGCGATCGCCGTCCTTCCACAGACCCACGACGGGCACGGGGAGGTGGGCCGTCGCACGGATGTCGCCGATTCCCTGCACCCGGATGCCCGCGGCACCCCCGACGAGGGCAGCCGCGGCCACCTGGGCCATCGTCCGCGGGTCGCGCATCGCCTCACCGGGGTAGGCCTGGCACGAGACGATCAGGCCGCCACGCAGCTGCTCGAGGGGGTCGGCGAGTCTCATGGGTTCCTCCAGACGGATGCCGCAGCTCCCCGCAGCGGGGCGTCGTCGCCGAGAGTACCCGGCAGGATGGGCGTGCTCTGCAGCGCATCGATCGCCTCGGCGTGGAAGGCGTCGCGCATCGGGCGCCACCAGTCCTCACCGATGTTCGGCACGCCGCCGGTGACCACGATGCGCTCGGGATCGAGGATCGTGGCCGCTCCCGCGATGGCGCGTCCGACCGCTGCGGCTGACTCGCCGATGGCGCGGCGGGCGATGGGGTCACCGGCAACGGATTCCGCCGCGATCCCCCGGGCATCGGTGATCCCGGGGTCTCCTCCGAGCGAGAGGAAGTGCCGGTGCATGCCGATGCCGGAGCCGATCGCCTCGAGGTGTCCGGGTCTGCCGCAGGGGCAGCGCAGGTGCGCGGCTCCCGGCACCGGGAGGTGCGCGATCTCCCCCGCGACGTGATGCGCTCCGCGCACGGCATCGTCGCCCAGGATCAGTCCGGCGCCGACACCGGTGCCGACCGCGACGATGAGCGCACTCGCCGCCCCGGCCGCCGCCCCGTGCCGGTACTCCCCCGCCGCGTGCGCATCGACGTCGTTCTGCACCCGCACGGGAGCATCCGTGATCAGGTGCGCCCCCAGCCCGGCGCGCACGAGGGCGGCAAGAGGGGTGCCCGGCCAGTCCGCGAAGGTGTCGGTGGCCGAGACGATCGTCCCGCTCCCGGCATCGACGACCCCGGCGGCGCCGATGCCGACTCCCGACAGGCGCAGCCCGGTGCCGGAAAGCAGCCGCTCGGCGAGGGCGACGACGGTGGCCACGACGGCCATCGGCCCCTCCGCGGCGGGAGTCGTGGCCACCTCGGTGCGCAGCAGCGTGTCGTGGCGGTCGGCGAGCGCTGCGGCCGTCTTGGTACCGCCGATGTCGACGGCGAGGACGACCTCGCCCATCAGGCGACGGCGACAGGGAGCAGGTGCAGCTCGTCGAGGATGTCGCGGATCTTGGAGACCGCATCGTCGTCGAGCGCCTGCACGGTGCGAGCCATGGTGGCGTGATCGATGATGCCGCGGGCGTGCATGGCGGCCTTGAACGCGCCGACACCGGTCGCATCCCCCGACAGCCCCTGCGGCTGGAACACGATGTCGAACAGACGGTTGATGCGTTCTTGTTCGGCCCGGGCGGTCACCCAGTCGCCGCTCTTGGCCGCCTCCCACAGCCGCACGTATCCCGCGGCCTCCACATTCGCGAGTCCGGGGACCACGCCGTCGGCACCCGCGAGCGCCATGGCGTCGACGACGACCTCGTGACCGGTGAGCAGCTGCAGCGGACTCCCCGCCGCCCGGTTCGCCGCGATCAGACGGCGGAACGAGACATCGTCGCCCGAGGAGTCCTTCACGCCCTGGATCGCGCCCTCGCTGCCGAGCTGCACGAGCAGATCGATGCCGAGCTTGGAGTGCACGCGGACCGGGACGTCGTAGGCCCACAGCGGGGCGTCGATGGCCGCGGCGATGGTGCGGAAGTGGTCGGCGACCTCGGCGGCGGAGTTCAGCGTGTACAGCGGAGCCGTCGTGACGATCGCCTGCGCGCCGGCGTCGACCAGACGGCGGGCGGTCTCGATGATGCGGGGAGCCGTGAGCTCGATCGCGCCGGCGATGATCGGCACCCGGCCGGCATTCGCCGCGACGATCGTGCGGAGCAGCTCCACGCGCTGGTCGTCGGTGAAGTACGCGGTCTCGCCCGTGGAGCCGAGGGCGAAGAGTCCGGAGACACCTTCGTCGACGAGACGGTCGACGAGACGGGAGAGCGAGGCGTGGTCGATCGAGCCGTCCTCGAGCAACGGGGTGGCGACGGGCGGGACGACGCCCGCGAAGACGGGGGCGGAGGGGGCAGCAGACATGTGTGTTCCGGTCGTTTCAGTGGTGGGATTCGAGCAGCGAGGGCGCAGCGCCCAGCAGCGTTCTGGTGTAGTCGTCGGAGGGAGCGTCGAACACACGGGCCGCGTCGCCGAACTCGACGACCCGCCCCTTGTTCATCACGGCGATCTCGTCGGAGAGGTAGCGGACGGTCTGGATGTCGTGGGAGATGAAGACCATGCCGAGGCCGAGCTGCTCCTTCAGGTCGGTCAGCAGGTTCAGGATCTGCGCCCGCACCGAGACGTCGAGCGCCGAGGTGGGCTCGTCGGCGACGATCACCTGCGGGTCGAGCACGAGCGCCCTGGCGATGGCGACACGTTGGCGCTGCCCTCCGGAGAGCTGGCTGGGCAGCGCGTCCAGGGCCGAGGGCGGCAGCCCGACGAGACCCACCAGGTCGCGCACCTTGCGGCTCCGGGTCGCCGCGCTGCCGAGGCGGTGCACCTGCAGCGGATCGAGGAGCGCATCGCGCACCGTCATCCGGGCGTTCAGCGCGGTCGCCGGGTCCTGGAAGACGACGGACAGGATGCGCCCGAGCCGCTTGCGCACGGCGGGCGTGAACGACCGCACCGGCTCGCCGCCGAACACGACCTGCCCGCTCGTGGGCTTCTCGAGGCCGATCAGCACCTTGGCCGAGGTGGACTTGCCCGAACCGGACTCGCCGACGATGCCGAGGGTCTGCCCGCGCTTCACCGTGAGCGAGACGCCCGCGAGCGCATCGACGTACTCGGGACGGAAGAGTGAGGACGCACGGGTCTTGTAGCGGACGTGCACGTCCTTCAGCTCGATGACGGATTCGCTCATCGTCCTGCTCCGATCGCCTCGACGGGCGCATCGTCCGGATGCGCGGAGTAGTAGTGCTCTGTCCCCTCGATGTGTCGGCGCACCGGGGTGGTGCCGGCATACCGCGAGGGGTCGCTGGACCGCGGGGCGAAGCGGTCGCCCGCCGGGAAGTCGCGCGGTGAGGGCACGACTCCCGAGACCTGATGCAGACGGTCGGAGCCGGCCTCGATCGAGAGCACAGCGCCCAGGAGGCCCTGCGTGTACTCGTGCACAGGTTGGGTGAGCACCTCGCGGGTGGTGCCCTGCTCCACGACCTGGCCCGCGTACATCACCGTGATCCGGTGGGTGAGCTCGGCCACCAGGGCGAGGTCGTGCGAGACGAACAGGAGCGCGAAGCCGAGCTCCTGCTGCAGCCGCATGAGCAGCTCCACGACCTGGGCCTGCACCGTGACGTCGAGCGCGGTGGTCGGCTCGTCGGCGATCACCAGCCGCGGATCCCGGGTCAGGGCCATCGCGATGAGCACGCGCTGCCGCTGCCCTCCCGAGAGCTCGTGCGGATACGAGGAGAGTGTGCGCTTCGGGTCGAGGCCGACGAGCGTCAGCAGCTCCTCGGCAGTGCGGGTGCCGCCGCGCGAGGTGAGCTGCTTCATCTGCGAGCGGATGAGCATCGCCGGGTTGAGCGAGCTCAGCGCGTCCTGATAGATCATCGCGATGTCGTGTCCGCGCAGCGCGTTGCGCTCCTTCGGCGCCATCTGCAGCAGGTCCTTGCCGTCGAACAGGATGCGTCCGCGGATGTCGGCCTTCGGGTCGAGCAGGCCCATGATCGCGAGCGAGGTGATCGACTTGCCGCATCCGGACTCCCCCACCAGCGACATGGTCTCGCCGGGGCGCACCGTGAAGCTGACGTGGTCGACCACGTCGACGTCGCCGTGCCGGGGGAACGAGATGCACAGGTCCTGCACCTCGAGCAGCGGCTTCTCGTCGCCCGTGAACTCGAGGCGATCCGTGCGGGTGAGTTCGCGCCGTCGCAGCTCGGCGAGTCGTTCGGCGAGGGGGACGACTTCCGCGCGCGGCACCAGGGTGTCGGGGACGCCGCTCGGCACGGAGAGGTTCACCGCGGTGTCGACGGTGGGGATCACGTGCGTGTCGTCCGGGATCGCTGCGACCTCGAGCTCGTGCGTGGACTCCTCGGTGTTCGCGGCGTCGGCCGTGATCTTGCGCGCCCGCGGCGACACCATGGCGTCGGTCATCCCCTCGGAGAGGATGTTGAGGCACAGCACCGTGATCATGATGAGGATGCCGGGGAAGAAGGTCGCCCACCACGCTCCGCTCATGAGCAGGTTTCGGCCCGCGGCGATGACGTTGCCCCACGACGGCTCGGGATCGGGCACGCCGGCCTGCAGGAACGACAGCGAGGCCTCGAACACGATCGCGTCGGCGACGAGCACGGTCGCGAAGACGAGGACCGGCGCCATCGCGTTGCGCGCCACGTGTCGCACGATGATGCGCGGGGTGCCCGCTCCCATCACACGCACGGCCGAGACGTAGTCCTCCCCGTACTGGTCGAGGATGTTCGCACGGACGATGCGGGTGAGCTGCGGCACGTAGAGGAACGCGATGGTCAGCACCAGCACGGGCAGCGACTTGCCGAACACCGCCACGAACACCGCGGCGAGCGCGATGCCGGGGAACGACATCACGACGTCCATGACGCGCATGAGGGTCTCGGAGATCCACTTCGGGGCGGTGGCGGCGATCGTGCCGAGCACGCATGCGGCGACCAGGGCGACGAGGGTCGCCCCGATACCGATCACGAGCGAGTAGCGGGCGCCGTAGACGAGGCGCGAGAAGATGTCGCGGCCCTGACGGTCGGTGCCGAACCAGTGCTCCGCTCCCGGCGGCTGCACGGGAGTCCCGGAGGCCAGCGGGTCGAACGGCGCGATGAGAGGCGCGAAGATCGCGGCCAGGGCGATGATCGCCAGCACGGCGATGCAGATGATCGACCCGAGGGACAGGCGGCCCCAGCGGAGGCCCGGGACGGAAAGCCGTTCCGTGAGTTTGCGTCGCATGTCACACCGCCCGGATTCGAGGATTGATGAGCACGTACAGGAGGTCGACGATGATGTTGATCACGACGAAGGCGAGCGCCACCGCGAGCGTCACTCCCTGCACGAGGTTGGGTTCGTTGTTGGTGACGCCGTTGAGGATGAGGGTTCCCATCCCCGGGATGGCGAAGATGATCTCGATCACCACGGCGCCGCCGAGCAGGTAGCCGATGCGCAGCCCCAGCACCGTGACGGGGGTGATGAGGGCGTTGCGCAGCACGTTGCGGCCGACGACGATCACCCGCGGGATGCCGGCGCCGAGGGCGGTGCGCACGTAGTCGCGGTCGAGCTCCTCGACCATCGAGGTGCGCACGACGCGCGACAGCTGACCGATCACCGGCACCGCGAGCGCGATCGCAGGGAGGGTCATCCGGGCGAGCCATCCGGAGGGGTCGGTCCAGAAGTCGGGGAGCGGGCCGGAGGCGGGGAGCAGTCCGAGCCCGAGGGTGAAGACCTGGATGAGCAGGATGGCGAGCCAGAACGACGGGGTGGAGAGCGCCGCGACGCCGAAGACGCGGATCACCTGGTCGGGCCAACGGTCGCGGTAGACGGCGGCGAGGACGCCGATCACGAAGGCCACGATCACGGCGATGATGAGCCCGAGGAAGGTGAGCGCCAGGGTGACCGGGAAGGCACGGGCGACCTCATCGATCACGGGAAGGCTGCGCGCGGAGTAGGTGCCGAGGTCGCCCTGCACGAGTCCGAACAGGAAGTTCACGTAGCGGACGAGCAGGGGGAGGTTGAGGCCGTGGTCCTCGCGGTAGGCCTCGAGGGCTGCGGGCGACGCCGTCTCGCCGAGCGCCGTGCGGGCCGGGTCGACGGGCGAGAAGGACATCACGAAGAACACGAGGAACGTGATGCCGAGGATCATCAGCGGCAACTGCAGCAGTCGCCGGCCGATGAGGCGGAGCGTGTGGGACACGTGCCGCTCCTTCCGAGGGTGAGGGAGGTGCAGGGGGCGCGCTCGTCGGGTGAGCGCGCCCCCTGTTCGGGTGCTGCTTCTGTGCGGGTGCTACTTCGCGGCCACGCCGACGTCGAGGAACGACAGTCCGGTGGTGGGGACGGGCTGGAACCCGACGAGCTCCTGGCTGCTCCAGGCGGTCGGCAGCTTGCGGTGGAACAGCGGGTAGAGCACGGCCTGATCGGAGAGCAGGTCGAACGCCTGGTCCCAGGTCTTCTGCTGCTCGTCGCCTTCCTGCTGGACGGCGGTGTCGAGGAGCGTGCGCAACTCGGCGTACTCGGGAGAGTCAGCCCAGTTGGTGCGGGTCTGGGTCCAGACGTTCTCGCCGTACCACCAGTTCATGAGCAGGTCGGGGTCGACGCCGAAGACCGAGGGGTCACCGGGGGCGACGGCCACCGTGTAGTCGCCGGAGTCGACCTTCTCGTACATCGACGCGGACTGTCCGATGTCGAGCGTGGTGTCGATGCCGATCGCGTCGAGCGACTCCTTGATCAGCGGGGCGACCTCCTTGACCCATCCGGTGTCGGTCGTCAGCAGCGTGATCGACAGGTCGGAGACGCCGGCATCCGCCAGCAACTCCTTCGCCTTCTCGGGGTCGTAGGTGTAGACCGTCGAGGCCTCGTGGTAGTTCGGGTACGTCTCGGGCAGGAACGAGGTCGCAGGCGTGGCGTTGCCGAGCATGCCCGTGCCGATGATCTTGTCCATGTCGAGGGCGTAGTGCAGTGCCTGCCGCACGCGCACGTCGTCGAACGGCGCCGCCTTGGTGTTGAACATCATGAACAGCAGGCCGAACGACTGCACGCTCTCGACGTCGGCCGACGAGGCGAGGGTGTCGACGTCGATGTACGGCACGTCTTCGATCGCCTGCACGGTGCCGGTGGACATCGCGGTGACGCGGGCCGAGGCGTCGGCGAGCAGGTTCCAGTTCATGCCGGCGGCGAGCGCGGGGCGCGGGCCGTTGTAGTCGTCGTAGCGCTCAAAGACGAGCTTGTCCTCGGGGACCGCGGAGACCAGCGAGTACGGGCCGGAGCCGACCGGGTTGGCGGCGAAGTCCTCGGGGTCGGCCTCGACGACCGCCTTCGGGACGATCTTGACGACGCCGAGGCGGTCGTTGATCAGCGAGAAGGGGTAGTCCGTCGTGATGCGCACGGTGTCTTCGTCGACCGCGGTGACGGTGTCGATGAAGTCGACGAACGACAGGAAGAGCGAGTTGTTGTCCGGGTCGAGCACGCGGTCGTAGCTGAAGACGACGTCGTCCGCCGTGACCGGGTCGCCGTTCTGGAAGGTCGCGCCTTCGCGGATGTCGATCTCGTAGGTCGTGTCGTCGATCTTCGTCGGGAGGTCGGCGGCGAGCGCAGGGGCCGGCTTCTGGGTGACCGGGTCGAGGTCGACGAGACCTTCGAAGACATGCCAGTTCGCCGAGACCGTGACGGCGCCGGAGGCGACCATCGGGTCGAAGCTGCCGTTCAGCGTGTACGAGATCCCCGCTTCGATGATGGCGTCCGGGTCGATCTCGCTCGCGGCCGCGCTCTCGTCGGGGGTGGCGGTGGTGCCGGCGCCGCAGCCCGCGAGGGCGACGGATGCGGCGACTGTGCCGGCGACCGCCATCGCGAATCGACCCGCGCGACGGCGGGTGAAGTGTCGGTTCATGTGTGCTCCAGGGTGGTGGGGGGAACATCTTGAGGACATCTGATGTCTGATGTACTCTAAACACAGGTTCGATCAGATCACAAGAGTGAGATGATCGGAGCGTTTCTGCCAGGCACGAGAGGGAGCCCCATGAAGTCCACCACGAGTAGGGCGTCACGCATGCGGCGCTCGACCACGGCGGATCAGATCAAGCAGCTCATCCTGACGCGCGGGCTCACCCCGGGCGACCCGCTGCCGACGGAGGCGGAGCTCTGCGACGAGCTCGACGTCTCGCGATCCTCCGTGCGTGAGGCCATCCGCACCCTCTCGACCCTGGACATCGTCGACGTGCGTCACGGCCACGGCACGTACGTCGGACCGATGTCGCTGGATCCGATGGTGGAGGCCCTCGTCTTCCGCGGGGTGCTGTCGCCGGAGGGGTCGCTGCAGGCGCTGCGCGAGGTCGTCGAGGTGCGCCTGGCGCTGGACCTCTCGATGGCCGAACGCATCGTGGAGGCGGCCAAGGCGGATGACGACCCCGAGCTCGACGCGCTGGTCGCCGACATGGTCGACAAGGCCGAGCGCGGCGAGCATTTCCTCGAGGAGGACCGCGCCTTCCACACCCGCCTGTTCGGTACGATCGGGAACCGCCTGGTCGGGCAGCTCGTCGGCGCCTTCTGGGATGTCCACACGGCGGTGCTCCCCCAGCTGGGGATCCCGCAGCCCGATGACATCCACAAGACGGCGAAGGCGCACGGCGACATGCTCGAAGCGGCGCGCTCCGGCGACGTCGACCGGTATCGCCGGGCTGTCGTCGAGCACTACGAGCCGCTGCAGCGCGTGCTCGCGAGTGCCGCGGGTGACGCTCAGGGCTGAGGTCACAGGCGGAGCCCCCGCGCGACGCGGTGGAGGCCCTCCTCCTCGATAGAGTTGCCTCCGCACTGCACTCTTCACGAGGGGAACCCACGCATGTCCGTTGGACTTCTGGCCGTCGTCGACGACATCCTGAGCGCCGCGATGAAGGCGTCGGCGAAGGCGGCGGGCGTCGTGATCGACGATGCCGCGGTGACCCCGCAGTACGTGCAGGGGCTCACGCCGGCGAGGGAGCTGCCCGTCGTCGGCAAGATCGCCCTGGGCTCGCTGGCGAACAAATTCCTGATCATCATCCCGGTGGCGTTGCTGCTCACCGCGTTCGCGCCGTGGGTGCTCCCGTATCTGCTGATCCTCGGTGGGGCCTACCTCTGCTTCGAGGGCGCGGAGAAGGTGCTGGAGTGGTTCGGCGTGCAGCACGGCCACGCCGACGAGGGCGCGCGCGACGAGAGGAAGCTCGTGCTGGGCGCCGTGCGCACCGACCTGATCCTCTCCACCGAGATCATGCTCATCTCGCTCGCGAGCCTCGAGAAGGGGCTCGACATGTGGGCGACGCTGGCCATCCTCGCCGTGATCGCTCTTCTCATGACGGGCGTCGTCTACGGTGCGGTCGCGCTGCTCGTGAAGATCGACGACATCGGCCTGAAGATGGCGAAGAATCCGGTGCAGCGCGTGCGCCACACCGGCACCAGGATCGTGCGCTCGATGCCGGCGGTGTTCCGCTTCATCAGCATCCTCGGCACGGTCGCGATGCTCTGGGTCGGCGGCCACCTGGTGCTCGTGAACCTGGGCGAGGTGGGGCTGCACTTCACCACCGACCTGCTGCACGGGATCGAGCACGCCCTGGAGCCGGCCGGCGGATTCGTGGTCTGGCTGGTCGAGACGCTCGTGTCGGCGATCGCGGGCCTCGCACTGGGACTGCTGATCGTCGTGATCGTACTCGGCATCGCGCGGCTCTTCGGCAAGACGCCCAGCTTCCACGAGGGCGAGACCTCCCCCGCCGATGTGCACGTCTGATTCCGAGTCGGCCGTCTCGCGACTATCCGCCGTGCGGGGGATGCGACGTGCCGCTCAGTCCGGTTCGATCGGAGCATGAGAACTGATCGCGCCACACAGTTGCGTCGGACCCGACGCCTGATCTCCGCCATCGCGAGCGGGGGCATCGGCGCGGCCGCAATCTGGTTCGTCTTCGCCGCCGTCGGTGAATCCGGTGGACAGCTCGGCGCCGCAAGCGCCACAGCCGCGGCGTTGGGTGCCGCCTGGTCGGCGGGCTTCGCCGCCATCACCTCCCGGCTGAAGATCATCGAGACCTCGTCGACCTCGGCCAGCTGAGCTCGCCGACCGCACCCGACCACCGAAGACACCCACCCCGACCACCGAAGACACCCACCCCGCGCGCCCGCGCCTCACTCCACGCACACACCCGCGCGGCACGCAGTCACGCTGCGATGTCGTAGCGCGCTCGACCCCCGAGTCTCGGTCTGCGTTCCGGATCGACGTTGGGCGGTGGGATGAGCCACACCCGTGCCGCGACCCCGACCCCCTCGATCCTGATCTCCCAGTCGTTGTCGTGGATGCGGTGGTGACAGCTCTCGCAGAGCAGCACCCCGTTGTCGAGGTCGGTCGGCCCGGCATCCCGCTGCCACCAACGCAGGTGATGCGCCCTGGTCAGCTGCGGCGCGAGCCCGCACATCACACAGCCGCCGTCACGCTCCACCAGCGCGAGGCGCTGAGCACGGGTGAACAGCCGCTTCTCACGACCCCAGTCGAGGATCTCGCCTCCACCGCCGAGCACGACGGGGATGATGCCGCCGCCCGCCGCCATCCGACGACAGGCGGCGATGCTGACGGGCCCACCGAGGCCGTCGACCGTCGCGAACCCGGTACCGCCGGTCAGCTCGTCGAGCCCCACCCGCACGACGACCGTCGCTCCGGACACGGGGAGACCGCCGTTGTCGCATCCGCTCGCGTGTGCGCAGATCTCGACGAACGCATCGGCCTGCAGCATCGCGACCGTGCGTCGATCGGCATCGGACGCCTCGGGATCGAGCACGTGCGCCCTGGCCTGGAACGTCGCAGTGACGTAGGCCTGGATCGCCGCTTTCACCGGCGCGCCGGAGGCGACATCGGTCTGCAGCGTCAGGTGCAGCGACCCGTCGCGCTCGAACATCGTCAGCGAGCGCCGTGAACGAGCCTCGTCTTCGCGCGGAGCCACACCGTCGGGATCGAGCCAGGCCTCGGCGTGCACGACCAGCTTGCGCACGTCGTCGAGCGACAGCTCCGCGGCGCGTTCGACGAGCAGTCGCTCGGCCTCGATGATCCGCTCCAGACCGACCTTCAGCCGGGCCCGATCGAGCAGGGTCACGATCGACGCTGCTGCTGCGGCGCTCAGCGCGCCCGCGCCGATCGCCTGTTGCACCGCGGGATAACGCGGCGGCAGCGGTTCGCCCAGGAGGTTCGCCCGGGGAGCCGTAGCCTCCCCCACCTTCACCAGGCGCACCGCATCTCCCGTCGATCCGCCGGTCGTCGCCGCGATCATGGTCGCAGGGCTGCGGAACCCCTGCTCCTTCGCCAGGCTCGCCGCTCCCAGCTCGGGGCGCGACTCCCGCGCGATGCTCGCCGCGATCTCGGCGTGGATGCCGTCGAGTCGACGCTGCACCAGCCCCATCGTGCGATGCGCCTCGAGCAGCTGTGCTCTGGTCAGCTCGGCCGCGTTCGACGCATCCGCCCACACGTCTTCGAGGCACCCCACGGCCTCGAGGAGGGGGCTCAGATGTGGGTTCGTCATGCCCTCAGTTTAGAACATATCTTCGATATATTGGAGGGGTGTGGATAAGTCGATGCGCCGCCGTGCCGTAGTCTCATCGCCATGTCCGCCACCTCGCCGTCGCCGAAGTCCCGCAGCACGAAGCGCGACGCCGACCGCTGGTTCCGCGAGCAGGGGCTTCCGACCTTCGTGCCGTTGCGGCGCTGGTTCACCGACCTCCCCCGTCGCGTCGCACCGCTCATCGCCTGGGTCGCGGTGGCCGCCTACCTCTTCCAGGACGGGATCGAGGTCGTGTTCGACTTCGCCCTCGACGACGACTCGATCGGGTGGGAGCTCCTGATCGTCCCCCTCGCCCTCACGATCTTCCTGCTGGCGGTGGGCCTCGCCTGGGCCGCCTACTTCCTCGTCCGAGCCCTGCTGCGGCGTCTCCCTGCGGGGATCGGCACGGCGGTCGCCCTCGTCCTGATCGCCGTCAGCCTCGCCTTCACGATCGTCTACGACTACAGCACCCACCCGAATTCAACCGTGGGGCCGGTCCTCCGCACGGCGCTCGTGCTCGCCCTCTGCATCCTGGTGACCGGCATGGGCGGCGGTGCCATGATCTCCTGGGCCTCGCGCCTGGCGGTGCGCAATGCGTCGGCGATCGGGCACATGGCGTCGATCGCGCTGCCCGTGATCCTCATGCTGGTGGTTTTCTCGTTCTTCTCTGCCGAGGTCTGGCAGATGGCCTCCGCGCTGTCATGGGGATCGATCGCCCTCGTCGGCCTCGTCGTCGCGGTGCTCGCCGGCATCGTCGTGCTGCGCGTCAGCGCGTCGGAGATCGATGACCACGCGCACGCGCCGACCGCGGAGCAGCGAGCCGCCCTGCTCGTCGGCACCCCGGCGGAGGGGCGTCCCGCACCCGGGCGGCCGGGGCGCCTGCACGCTCCGCAGCGCATCAACATCCTGCTCGCGATGACCGTCGCGCAACTCGTGCAGGCGCTGTTCTTCGCCGGGCTCCTCGCGGCGCTGCTGATCGTGATCGGAGGCATCGCGATCCCCCAGGGCGTCGTCGGCATCTGGCTCGGTCCGGGAAGCGCAGCCCAGCCGCTCGCGGTGCAGCCCCTGGAGTTCTTCGGGGCGAAGCTGCCGCTCACCGTCAACCTGCTCAAGGCCGCCACTCTGCTCGCCGTGATCGCCGCCCTCCCCTTCGTGTTCTCCGCCGTGAGCGAGGCACGCTACCGGGAGCGGTTCTTCGACCCGATCATGGCCGACATGCGGCGAGCGATCCTCGTGCGCGAGGCCGTCAGCACGACACCGGCGCGCCGCTCCTCGTAACTGTTCGGCCGCAGCGCGCCCGCACGACGTCCAGCAGGGATGTCAGCTGCGGAGATTCTCGGCGGGGCGCAGACGCGCGGCGCGGATGGAGGCCAATCCACCTCCTCCGGCACCGACGATCAGGCCGACGGCAATGGCGATGGGAAGCAGCACGATATCGAACACGGGCGCCCATCGTTGGCTCACTGTGACGACGAGGATTGCCGCCATGCCGAGCACGAGACCTGCGGCCCCTCCGACGACACCGACGATTGCGGATTCGAGGGTGATGAGTTCCCCGATCTGTCGGTCTCGGGCTCCGAGCGCTTTGCGCATGCCGATCTCACCCCGGCGTGCGTTGACAGCGAGGAGCGTGGCGTTCATGAGTGCGGCGATCGCGACGATCAGCGCGAGCAGCGTGAACGCGGTGAGGGTGGCCTGCACCCCTTGTTCGACCTGTCCTCTCAACTGTGCAGAATCGGTCGGCGCAGCGACGACGATCCGGTCCGGCTCGTACGGGTTCAGTGCCGAAGGCAACTGCTTGGCGACCTGCTGCGCTGCGCCGGAGGACGTCACGGCCAACATCGTCACATCGACGGCCCCTTTCGCCGTGATGTCGTCGCGGGGCCCGACGACCACTTCACCGCGGAGCAGGGGGAGGCGCGAGGACGTGGTGATGATGCCGGCGACGACATAGGCGACGCCATCAACCGAGATCGTGGGAGCGCCATCGATGCTGCTGAGTTGCATGTCCTTCGCGAGAAGATCTCCGACGTAGGCCTCGCCGGCAGCCAGGGTGCCCTCATGCCAGGGTGCCTCGTCGACGGTGAGACGCGCAGCGCCGACGATGTCTCCGATGGCGACGTGCGGCCGGATCTGGCGTGCCTCGGCGAACGTCGAGACCGTGCTGACATTGAGATCGATGACGACCGCGGCCGCATCCACTCCGCTGAGTCGCTCGATCGCCTGCGGAACCTCCTCGGGCGGAAGCGAGTGCTTGGCTCCCGTCGACCACGTCGCCGAGACCTCGCGGTTCAGGTGAGCATCGAACGTGGCGGACACTTGGGCCCGTGCCGATGCCGAAAGCCCGAGGGTGGTGATCGTCAATGCCACGGCAATGGCGACGGCGAGCCCCTGTCCGATCGATGGGTACTTTCTCGACATCACCGACGCCCAGGCGTCGCGCAGTATGTCGGCGAATCGGATGCGCCCGGTGAGCTGCGCCTGCTCGTCGTCGCCCGGAACAGGGAAGGGCCCCTCGTCGACTGCAGAAGCCAGCGACCTATCCCCGGACTCTTTGGGTGCCGGATCCGCTCCGGTGCCGGGCTGTCGCTCGTCGGACACGATCGCCCCGTCGGCGATGCGGACCACACGACGCGCCCGGGCCGCGACCTCAGCCGAATGAGTGACGACGACGACCGTCGCCCCGTCGCGATTGATGCGTTCGAGCTCGTCCAGAACACGAGCGGCGTTTACCGAGTCGAGGTTTCCGGTCGGCTCGTCGGCAAGGATCAGTTTCGCGTCCCCGGCGATCGCCCGGGCGATCGCGATGCGTTGACGCTGCCCGCCCGACAGCGTCGAGGTGCTCTGGAACGCGCGTTCCGCGAGCCCGACAGAGTCGATGGCGCGGAGGACACTCTCACGCCGCTCGACACGCGGCACGCCCCGGTAGAGCAGGTTCAGCTCGACGCTGTCGACGGCTGGTCTGGCCTCGAGAAGATGGAAGGCCTGGAACACGAATCCGATCGTCCGTGCCCGCACACCGGCGGCACGGCGGCCGTCGCCGGCACGAGCCTCCTCGCCATCCAGAACATAGCTACCCGCCGTCGGGTCGTCGAGGAGCCCCAGAATGTTCATCAGCGTCGTCTTGCCACCGCCCGATGGCCCGACGATCGCAACGAACTCCCCCTGATCGATCTCCAGGTCGATACCGCGCAGTGCATCGACATCGGGCCGACCTGCCGACGAGTACGTCCGACGCACTCCCCGTAACTGAATCAGCGTCACGTCAACCGACTCGAACCAGGTCGCCGGCCTTCAGGGCACCTTCGTCGAGCGGCTCGACGGCGACCTCGCCCTGCAGTGTGCCCAGAACCGCGACCGGCACCTCGACCAGCGTTCCGTCCGCCTGCTGCTTCGTCACAACATTCTTGTCAGGCCCTCGGTCCGACACCGCGAGAACCGGGACGATCAACGCGTCCTCGGCCACGATCTGCTTCGTCACCGTCACCCGCGTCCGCCCCGCCGACCCCGGCAGTGCTGTTTTCGGGATCACGGCGAAAGTGACCTCGGGTGCGGCCTGTTCCGCGTCCCCTTCCGAGCCCGATCCCCCTGAGCCTTCGGCCGAGCCGGAGGGGCGGATGTCTCCCACGGTGCCCTCGACCTCAGTGCCACCGATCGAGATCACAGCCGCGTCTCCTGCGACCACATCCCCGAGATCGGTGACGGGAACCGTGATCGTGACCACCAGATCCGCCGACCCGAGGATGAAGTCCGGCACGCCCTCCGCCGCCAGACGCTGTCCGACCTGAACGCCCTGCACGACCTGCGCGGACGCCGAAGGCATCGCCAGAATCTCGGCGACCGGGACATACCCCTCGGCAGCCGGCACCTTCGCGCTCGGATCCGCCGACTTCTCGCCCTCCCCCTGGCTCGTCTTGTCCGCCGAAGCAGCACTGCGAGTGGGGGCTTCATAGCCGCTGTCCTGATACCAGCGCTTCACCGCCGTGGCCGTCTCGCTTCCGAACCGCCCATCAGCATTGAGAGGGTACGACCGCGCCACCAGTGCGGCCTGTAGTGCCTCGACATCCGGCCCACGATCCCCGACGCCCAGGTCGCGGTAGAAGGAGAAAGCCGAGTGCACACCGAAGAGAGGACGCCCATTGACCTCGGTGAGAACCTGCCCCGAAGAAGCGGTTGCACCCGCCGCCAATGGCCGTCCGGTGACGACGGTGAGCGACGCATCCGCGACCGGAAGCACCGTCACCGGAGTCTGCGTCGACGGCCCCGCCTGCCCAGTGAAGCCAACCTCTCCAGCCAGCGAACCCTGCATGACCTCCGCGAAGACCGGCCCGGGGGTGGGCGCCTTGGCATTGGCCTCCTGCTGCGCCGAAGACTGGAACTGCGCAGCAAACCAGAATCCCGCCCCAATCAGCGCCGCGATCAACACCACGGCGATCACGACGATCCAGCGGGACCGTCTCGCCGTTTCCGGCACAGCTACTTCATCCATCGAACTCTCATTGCTCACTGATCGGCCACGACTCCTCGCTGAGCCAACTCTCGCGCCGCCTCTCTAAGGCGCGGCTGGCGCGTTCTCCGCCACGATCGTCAACAGCTTCTTCTTCCGTTCGATCGCGTCCGCACGGATCCGATCGAGCTTGTCCCTGTTCTCCGCGACGAGCTTCTCCTGCTCCTCCCAATTCCGCTCATACCAAAGCGCGGCCCACCCACTCGACTCCTGACACTCCGCATCAGCGACAGCAGCAGCAAGCTCCTCCGTGGAAGGCGCCGACGACGACCCCGTCACCGCACCCCACTTCTCTTGCTCAGCGGAGGGTGCACCTTCCCAAGGCTGCTCCTGAGTCACCACGTAATCCACCCGTGGGGTCAAGCACTCCCGCCAGGCCTTCACCGCCTTGACCACATCCGGATCCTGCTCCACGATGATCATGGCCTGGGCGGATAGCTCAGCGTTGTAGTTCAACCCGTCGGCGGTGGATGCGAAGTCCTTGTCTTTGGCGCGGATCTTGTCGGTGCAGGACACGAGCGCGTCATCCAGTTCCTGATTCGGAAAGTACGAATCCACTGTCTCTGTGAATGTCAACCACAGCTCAGCGCTCTCCGGATCATCCAGCCCCGCGAAATGGTAACCCCACTTCTTTGCCAGTTCCAGATTGAACAACCGCAGACCCACCCGGTTGAAGTCTTCCGCGTGGGGGAAGTCGGTGTCCTGCCATGGCACTGGCCACTCATACCCCTGCGCCCCCAGGCAATCCGAGATCAACAGCTGCTCCGCATAGTTATCCAGGTCCGGCGAATACACGACGAACTCATCAAGAGGCATCTTCCAAGCCGCTTGATTCTTCACCCCCGCGTCCGCCTCACTGCCGGACGCGGTACACCCCGCCAGACCCACAGCAACCGTGACCGCAACGGCGGTCGTCACGAACAGGCGGCCACCCATGCGCGGACAGATCACCGGCATAGAGCCGAACCGACGCTGCTCAGGGTGCCGCTGAAGTATCCCGACTCAATGTCGTCGTCATAACTGCCCACATTGCCGAAGCCCTGCCCCCGGAGGATGAGGAGGCCCTTCCCGCCCGTCTGGTTCTGCCCTTTGTAGAGGTAGGAGTTCTGGGAACGACCGTTGTTGAAGGTGGAGGAGATGACGTCGCCGTAGGACCTCCAGCCGATGGCCATGACATCCACGCAGTTCGCGAACTTGTGCGTGGACGGCTGCTGCCATGCGTCGTTGGTGTAGTTGTAACCCGAGTAACTGCACGTGTACCCGGATGGGCAATCACCCGGCGCGGCGGCGGCAGGGCCCGCCAAGGCGAGAACTCCCACCCCGGACAGGACGAGTGCGATCAGCGCGCTGGCCACTCTCTTGCGCCAGGTTGCGCGACGCGCGTGTTCCAAAGACATGAGATCCTCCGATGCACCCGCCGACTAAAACAATACGTTCTACACAGTAGACATGATCGTTACGCGCGTCTGTAGGCCGTTCGGGGGACAAGAGCGGCGTCGGAGCGCCGTTCCCCGCAACCATTCGGCCGCAGCACGCCCGAACAGCGCTCCTCCTGCTAGCGTCGGCGATGCGCACCCGAGCGCCGATGAAGGATGCGCACCCGAAGCGCAGAAGAAGAGAGACCGCCCGCCGATGACAGCCGTGCGAATCAGGGATGCCGAGACTGCCGATCTCGAGACCATCACCGCGATCCACAACCATGCCGTGCTGCACACCACCGCGATCTGGAACGAAGAGGCTGTCGACCTCGCCGACCGCACCGCCTGGCTCGCCGATCGCACCGTCCGTGGCTTTCCGGTCATCGTGGCCGTCGACGACACCGGGGTGCTGGGCTATGCCTCCTACGCGCAGTGGCGCCCGCACAGCGGATACCGTCACACGGTCGAGCACTCGGTGTACGTGCGGGACGGCCAGCATGGTCGGGGCATCGGCACCACGCTGATGACGGCCCTCCTCGAGCGTGCCAGGGTGGCCGGGATGCACGTGATGATCGCGGGGGTCGAGAGCGGCAACGCGGCCTCCATCGCCCTGCACGAGCGACTGGGCTTCGTCGAGGTCGGGCGCATGCCGCAGGTCGGCGCGAAGTTCGGACGCTGGCTCGATCTGAGCATGCTGCAACTCATGCTCGACGATCGCGCCGAACCCGGCACCGAACCCCGCACCGAACCCCGCACCGGATCCTGACGATGAACCTGCTGCAGTGGTTCGTCGACGCCTTCAACTCGCAGTGGATGCTCCCGGGCGGCCAGACGCTTCTGGTGCGCGAAGTCGTGGGCAACGCGTTCGGCCTCGCGAGCGCCCTCGGCGGGATGCGCCGCAAGGTGTGGGCGTGGCCGGTCGGCATCATCGGCAACCTGCTGCTGCTCACGGTCTTCCTCGGCTCGGCCCTCAGCCCCGACCCGTCGCTGCCGCACCTGCTCGGGCAGGCCGGTCGGCAGATCATGTTCATCGCCGTGGCCATCTACGGCTGGATCCGCTGGCGGAATCTCGACGGCGGGCGAGTGGTTCCCCGCTGGGCCCCGACGAGCGCACGCATCGGCATGGTGCTCGTGATGATCGTCGGCACGGTCGCCCTGACCCCGCTCTTCCGGCTGCTCGGATCTTGGGAGCCGGTGTGGGCCGATGCCTGGACGTTCGTCGGATCCTTGCTCGCGACCTACGGCATGGCCAAGGGCTGGACCGAGTTCTGGCTGATCTGGATCGCCGTCGACGTGGTCGGCGTGCCGCTGCTGTTCAGCTCCGGCTACTACGCAACCGGCTTCATGTACGTCTTCTACGGCGTCTTCACCGCGATCGGGTTCGTGATCTGGTGGCGGGCACAACGCACCGCCGCGCATCCGATCGAGATCCTGCCACCGGATCCGAGCCCCCGACGGCCGGAGGAGGAAGAGCTCGCCTGAGCTCCGCCCTCCCCCGGCCCCTCCGCCTCGCTGTCGCCCCTCCTCGAAACGAGGCAGTCCTCAGGCCCGGCTCTTCCCCTTCACGGTCAGCGCCATGACATCGGCCGCACGCGCCGTGAGCCGTTCGAGCGGACCCTTGCCGACCGTGCGCGTCCAGACGAGTGCGCCGGCCATCATCAGCAGCGACAACGCGATCCAGGGAAGCACCGGGTTCGGGAGCCAGGTCGCCGCACCCGCCAGGATGAGGATCGCCTGGATGACGTAGCCGGTGAGGGGCATAGCACCATAGGCGGCCAGTGGTACCACCGCCCACCTCGCGTAGCGGGTGACGATCAGGCACAGCCCGAGGATCGCGACCGCGAATCCGCCGGATGCGAGGATCTCGAGCACCCCGCCGGAGTGGGCGGAGAAGCTCGTGACGGCCTCGAGCATCTTCGCCGGCGGGTCCTGCGACGCCACCCGGTCGAAGTACGACTGGCCGTCGACGTCGCCACCGCCGTCGCCACCGCCGTCGCCAGCGAACAGCGAGGCCTTCTCCGGCGTGAAGCAGGCGACGATGCCGTCGCTCGTCTGGCACGTCAGCCCGGAGATGTCGACCTCGTCACCCGGGACCATACTCATCGAGCCCGAAACCGAACTCGAGTCGGAGGCGGAGCTCGACGTCGTGACATCCTGCTGCGGCGGCGTGAGCAGCCCACCCAGCGTGTATCCGCCGATCGCCACCAGGCCGCCGCAGACGAGCATGACCACAGCCGTCTTCACGCGGGTCAGATCGAGGCGGCCGATCACGAGACCTGCGCAGAGCAGCGCCGCCCACACCGTGATCGGGTAGGTGCCGAACAGCACCAGCGACAGCCCAGGACCACCCAGATCCGGCGAGAGCGTGCCGATCAGAGCGAGCAGCGGAGGACCGAGGATACCGAGCGCCGCCCCCGCGATCACCAGCACCCTGGTGCGCAGGTGCACCGTGAACGCCGCCAGGATGTACAGCACGCCGTACAGCGTGAGGATCACGGCGATCCCGGAGCCCAACAGCTCGACCAGCAGCCCGATCACGAAGATCGCCGCTCCTCGACCGACCAGGCGCAACCGGATCTTCCGCAGCTCGTCCGCAGTCGCGTTCTGCGCACCGCCGGTCATCAGTGCGAGCGATACCCCTGCCAGCAGGGCGAACAGGATCGAGGAGCGCCCGTTGACGATGTCCAGCCACGTCGACGGATCCGAGAGAGTGAAGTCAGGACCGCTCGCGACCATCAGGTGGGCGCCGAACATCCCCACCAGCGCGAGTCCACGCGCGACATCCACGCCGACGATACGGGGCCTACCCGTGGAGGCGGGTCCCCCGTGTCGCGGACGGTCGCCGGAGTCTGCGACAGAAGAGTTCTCCGTCTGCGCAGGGAAAGACGGGATGTTGTGGGGCGTGCTCAAAGGAGACCTCTCGAGGATTCAGCGGAGACCTCAAGCTCAACACGAACGCCCGAGGGCACACATCCACCCTCAGTACCGCTTCTGTCCGTCGAGCGGATGAAGTCGGCGCGTGCGGGTCCTGGCGGGTGTCAGTGCCGCACGCGGGCCAGGAACTCCGTCGTGGCTGCGTGCTGCGGGGCGTCGAACACCTGCGAGGGCGGACCCTGCTCGACGACCACGCCGTGCTCGAGGAACACGATGCGGTCGGCCACCTCGCGGGCGAACGACATCTCGTGGGTGGCCATCACGATCGTGGCGCCCTGGACCTTCAGCTCGCGCACCAGGTCGAGCACCTCGCCGACCAGCTGCGGGTCGAGCGCGCTGGTGATCTCGTCGAGCAGCAGCACCTCGGGCTGCGTGAGGATCGCCCGCACGATCGCGACGCGCTGCTGCTGTCCGCCCGAGAGCCGGTCGGGGTACTCGTCGGCCTTGGCGCCGAGCCCGAGCGTCTCGAGCAGCGCGCGCGCCTTAGCCCGCGCCTCGGCCTTGCGCATCCCGTGCACGCGGACCGCGGCGAGCGTAACGTTGTCGAGCACGGTGAGATGCGGGAACAGGTTGAAGTGCTGGAACACGACCCCGATCCGCCCCCGTACGGCGTCGGCATCCACCCGCGGGTCGGTGATGTCCTCCCCCGAGAGGAAGATCTGCCCGTCGTCGATCCCCTCGATGAGGTTCATGGTCTTGAGGAGCGTCGACTTGCCCGAGCCGGAGGCGCCGATGAGCACGACGACCTCATGCGTGCCGACCGAGAGGTCGATGCCACGCAGCACGTCGTGGTCGCCGAAGCGCTTGCGCACGCCCTTGGCTTCGATCACCGGCACGCTCATACGACTCCTCCGGCCTGCTCGCGCTTGTTCAGACGCGCCGTGACGACGTCGGTCAGGCGGATCATCGGCCAGCTGAGCACGATGAACATGAGGCCGGCCACGACGTAGGGGGTGAAGTTGTAGGTCTCGGCGACCATCAGCTGCGCGGCCCTGACGGCATCGACCGCACCGAGGACGGAGATCAGACCCACGTCCTTCTGCATAGACACGAAGTCGTTCATGAGTGCGGGCACGACCTTGCGGACGCCCTGCGGGATCACGACGATCCGCAGCGTCTGCCCGTGCGTGAGTCCGAGCGAGCGCGCGGCGATGCGCTGCGAGGGGTGCACCGCCTCCATGCCGGCCCTGAGCACCTCGGCGACGTACGCGGAGTAGGTGAGGACCAGCGCGATCGTGCCCCAGAACATCGCGGGCATGCGCGGGAAGATCCCGAGCGCGGGGATGCCGAAGCCCACCAGGTACAGCACGATCAGCAGCGGGATGCCGCGGAAGAAGTCGGTGTACGCCGCAGCGAGCGCACGCAGCGGGAAGAACACGGGGCCACGCAAAGAGCGCAGGGTGGCCAGGAGCGTGCCGAGGATCGCGACGCACACCACGGCGATGACGAGCACGAGCAGGTTGACGAGCAGCCCCTGGAAGATCGGACCGATGCTCTCGATCGCCACCTGGGGGTCGAAGAACGTCTGGCTGACGATCGCCCAACCGGGGGTGTTGACGACGACGACGATCAGCACCACGGCGAGCGCGAGGCTGCTGCCGAAGGCGATCAGTACCGAGCGCGTGGTGGCCCGGCGCCGCAGAGCGCGACGTGACAGCTCGAGCTCGCTCGGCTGCCACTGCGCGTCGACGGGGGTCGAGGTCATTTCAGGACGGGGACGTCGACCGCGTCGCTGAGCCACTTCTGCTGCAGCTCGTCGAGCGTGCCGTCTTCGCGCAGGGCGTCGACCGCCTTGGTGACGTCGGCCGTGAGGGCGGAGCCCTTGGGCAGCACGATGCCGAAGTCGTCTCCGCCGTTCGCGTCGGCGAACTGTCCGGTGACCACGCCGTCGTCGAGCTGAGCGCCGACGACGTAGAAGGCACCGGGGAGGTCGGTGATCATGGCGTCGATCTGGCCGCCCTTGAGAGCGAGCACGACGTCGTCGACCGAGTTGAAGACGCTGAGGTTGCCTTCGCCGAGCTGAGCCTTCGCGACCGTGTAGCTCGTGGTGCCGCTGGCGACGCCGACCTTGGTGGCCTTGAGCTCGTCGATGGTGGTCGCGGATGCGGCGGGCGAATCGCCCACTGCCACGACGGCCTGGGTGGTCGTGTAGTACGGGGACGAGAAGTCGACGGCCTTCTTGCGGTCGTCGGTGATGGAGAACTGCTGCAGATTGATGTCCCAGTCCTTGGGACCTGGAGCGATGGCGCCGTCGAAGGTGGTGCGCACCCAGACGATGTCGTCGGCCGCGTACCCGAGCTGCTCGGCGACCGCGTTCGCGACCGCGCCCTCGAAGCCCTCGCCGTTGGAGGGGTCGTCGTCGACGAACCACGGCTCGTAGTTGGGCTCGCCGGTGGCGATCGTGAGCTTGCCCTCGGTCACGGTCGAGAGGCCCGACCCGTCACCGCTGCCGGAGTCGGAGGACGGCGAGGTGCATGCGGAGAGAGTGAGCGCGATGGCGGCGGCCGCAGCGGTGACGGCGGCTGCGCGGCGGAGGGAGAGGGCGAAGGGCACGATGACTCCAGGGCGAAGAAGGGTAGGGAGGAGAGCGCGGGGCAGGGCGGGTCCGCCAGGTGTCGAGGCGGGTCTGCCTCTACAGAGTAGGCGATGCGGCGAGTCGCCAATCGGCGAAGTCGAAACCTGGCGACACGAAGCACGACACCAGCACCTCGTCGGCGTCGAGCGGCCGCGCGGCCTGCCAGACGCCGGCGGGCACGAGCACCTGCGCGGCATCGTCGGGTCCGAGCACCACCGGGGTCGCCACCCCCGGCTCCGCGCCGTCGCCACCGAGACTCAGTTCGAGCCGCCCCGGGCCGTGCCACAGCCACAGCTCGTCGCTGGTCACGACGTGCCACTCACTCCGTTCCGACGGCAGCAGCAGGTAGTGGATGCAGGTGGCCGCCGGGCGCGGACCGTTCGGCGTCTCGACGGGAAGCGGGCTCGTCCAGGTGCGACGGAACCAGCCGCCCTCGGGGTGCGGGGCGAGGTCGAGCCGTTCGGCGGTCGCGGGGCGCTGTGTCATGCCGGTGCTCCGGTTTCGGGGAAGGAGTCGACGGCGTAGCGGACCTCGCCGGAGATGATGGTGGCGGCCGTGCGGCCCGCCCCGTGCTCGACGAGTTCGACCACGGCATCGGGGCCGGACGGGACGTCGAAGAACGTGAGGTCGGCGAGTGCCCCCACCGCGAGGTACCCGGTGCGGTCGGGACCGACGTCGATGCCCATGGCGTGCGCTCCTCCGAGGGTGGCCGCACCCAGCAGGCGGGCGTGCAGGTCGCGGTCGGTGTACCCCTGCGAGCGGGCGATGCGCGCGAGCTCGGCCACATCGGCCAGCACATCGAGCGAGGGGCTCGACGACAACGAGTCGGTGCCGACGGCGATCGGGCTGCCCTCGCGCAGATACGCGGCGATCGGGGGTTCCTCGAGCCCGATGACGGCGTTCGATCGCGGGCACAGCGCCACGGTGGTGCGGCGCTCCCGGAGAATGGCACGGTCCCTGGCGCTCATGTACACCCCGTGCGCGATGTGGCAGTCCGGTCCGAGCACGCCGAGCTGATCGACGAACTCGGTGGCGCTGGTGCCGAATCCGGCCTTGCGCAGCTCCTGGAAGCTCGCGAGCCCTGCCGTGTGCCAGGCCTGCGGGTGCTCGTGCGCGAACTCGCTCTCGAAAGCAGCCTCGCCGAGGTGGATGTGGATGCGTCCGCCGCGCTCGCGCACGATGTCGGGGATCTCCAGCAGCGGCTCGATGTCGAGCGAGTAGGGAGCGTGGGGTGAGAGGCCCGTCCCCGGCGGCGTCGGCAGCGCGTCGAGCGCCTGCTCCACCTGCTCGCGCCCGGTGCGAGCCCAGTCGGCGTTGGTCCAGCTCATCACCTCCCAGTAGGTGATGCCGTGCAGGCGGGCGTCGTGCAATGCGGTCGCTGCCGCCCTGTCGGTCACGACATCCGCAACGGCCGTCGTGCCGAAACGCAGTGCCTGTGCGGCACCGTCGGCCGCGTCCGCCGCCCAGTCGCGCCCACCTTCGTAGACCGGATCGAACGCGCGCACCCAGTCGTCGAAGCCGTCGTACTGCCCGCGCCCGACCGAGGCCATGCCCGTGTACTGCAGGTGGGTGTGCGCGTTCACGAGACCGGGGGTGAGCACGCCGTGCCAGTGCACCTCCTCCGCCTCGATCCCGCGTTCCGAGAGCGACCGCAGCACCCACTCGCGTTCGCCCACGTGCATGATCCGTCCGTCGCGCACGGCGACCGCACCGTCGACGATCGGTGGGGCGGTGATCGGCACGACGAGCCCCGCGGAGTAGACGGTCACGGCGGTCATGCGGACTCTCCTCGGAAACGCGGCGAGCGCCATTCGCGCAGCGCGTCGATCTGGGCGGCGCTGCGCTGGTCGATGCGCTCTCCGCGCAGGGCGAGAGCGGCCGTGCCGATGGCGGTGTCGGCCTCGGCGGGAAGGGCATGCACTCCGACGGGCAGCGCGAGCGAGAGCAGGTGCTCGACGGCGTACAACTGCACGGCGAACGACAGATCCATGATCTCGATCGGGTTGCCCTCGCCGGCTGCGAGGTTCACGCATCCGGCCCTCGCGATCACGAGCGCGCCGTCTCCCGCACGCTCGACGAACGGCGATCTCTGCCCGTCCGCTCCTGCGTACGACTGCAACGTCGACACATCGAAGTCGACCTCGTGCGGAACACCGCCGGCGACCGCGACGATCGCCGCCGTGCGCAGCACCTCGGCATCGACCGTGTGCGGCGCACCGGTGGCCGAGACGACGAGCGCTCCGGGGGCGAGGTCGTGCAGACGCCCGATGCGGTAGCCGTCGTGCGCGGCGCGAAGTGCGCGCACCGGGTCGGTCTCGGTGACGCCGACCTGCACACCCAGCGCCCGCAGGTGGGCGGCGACGCCCTCTCCTACGGGCCCGTAGCCCACGACCACGGCCCGCTGGTCGCGAAGGTCGATGCCGGCGTCGTCCAGGGCGTCGGCGATCGCGAAGACGCACGACTGGCCGGTGCCGTAGCGGTTGTCGAAAGAGGTCTTGGTCTGGGCGTCGTTCACCGCGATGACCGGGATCTCGAGCACTCCTTCGCGCTCCATGAGCCGCAGGGGCGTGAGTCCACTCGTGGTCTCCTCCGCCGCCCCACGCAACGCGGCTGCGAGACCCTCCTCGTGCGCGAGACGGATCAGGTGGGAGCCGTCGTCGAGCAGCAGGTCGAAGCCGCGGCGCAGGAAGGCCACGGCAGCGGCGCGCTCCGCAGCTGCCGACAGGGCCGGGTCACCGTCGACGGGGATTCCGCGGGATCGCAGCACCTGGGCGACCTCGACATCGATCTCATCCGGGTGGGCGTAGACGGCGACCGTCGCTCCGGCATCCCGCAGCAGCAGGGCGAGCTGGGCGGTCTTCGGCTCCAGCACCATCGCGATGCCGATCCGCACTCCCTTCACCGTGCCGGCCTCGCGCAGGCGTCGCGCGCGATCGGTGGCGACGGGCATGTGACGTCCGGCCGCATCGACACGGTCGTGAGCCGTCTCACGCGCAGGGAGAGCCTTGCCGTCGAGCAGGATCTCGGGCGTCGCACCCGGTGCGAAGACGACTCCGTGGCCGACCGTGCCAGCGTCGCCGAGATGCGCGCCGAACGCGGGGAGCAGTCGACGCAGCTCGTCGGCCACACCATCCGTCCCGACGACGGAGAAATCCCGACCGGCCACGAGCAGGTTGGTCTCGCGGGCGAAGCGCCGCACCAGACGCTGGGCTGTCGCGGTGTCGTCGGTCACCAGTCAAGGGTAGAGCCCGCCGGGGTGGAGCATCGCCCTTTCCATGTACATCACACTGAGCCAGATGTACAATAGTGGGATGTCCACTGTCAGCGTCGCCGACGCCCGCAACAACCTCTCCACGGTCATCGCCCGTTCGCAGGAGGAAGCGGTGTTCATCGAACGTCGCGGTCAGCGTGCAGCCGTGATCGTCAGCCCGGAGCAGTA
The DNA here is from genome assembly GCF_001005635.1 of Microbacterium sp. Ag1. Classification (NCBI taxonomy): domain Bacteria; kingdom Bacillati; phylum Actinomycetota; class Actinomycetes; order Micrococcales; family Microbacteriaceae; genus Microbacterium; species Microbacterium sp. Ag1. The sequence goes on along the minus strand of NZ_LBCR01000031.1, from coordinate 90,991 downwards.
CGAGCGAATGCAGGAAGCTCTCGAGGACGCCGAGGACGTGGCCGCGTTCGACGAGGCGATGGCGGAGGAAGGTCCCGACCTCCCCTGGGATCAGGTGAAGGCCGACCTGGGCTGGACGTGAGCTACCGGATCGAGCTGCGTCCGGCCGCGGTTCGAGCCCTGAAGAAGATCGACCATCAGGATCGCGACCGCATTCGCGGAGCTATCGCCCTGCTCGGGGAGAACCCGCGCCCTCCCGGCGCGAAGGCGCTGCAGCGGCGCGATGGGCTCCGAGTCCGAGTCGGGAACTATCGGATCATCTACACGATCGACGACGATGTGCTCGTCATCGCGGTCGTCACGCTCGGCCACCGCCGGGACGTCTACGGACGCTGAGCTCTCCCGCGAGCCTGCCCTCGAATGTGTCGGCGCGTGTCGGCGACCCTGGATTCCCCGGCGCGGTTCGCCTTTCATGGAGCCCATGACCCGTCAGATCCGCTTCAACGCCTTCGACATGAACTGCGTCGCCCACCAGTCGTCCGGGCTGTGGCGCCACCCCGACGACCGGTCGCGGCAGTACAACACCATCTCGTACTGGACCGACCTGGCGAAGCTGCTGGAGAGTGCGACCTTCGACGGCATCTTCATCGCCGACGTGCTCGGCACCTACGACGTGTACGGCGGCACGAACGAGGCCGCCATCCGCAACGGCGCCCAGGTGCCGGTGAACGACCCGATCCTGCTGGTGAGCGCGATGGCCGCGGTCACCGAGAACCTGGGCTTCGGCATCACAGCGGGTACCGCGTTCGAGCACCCCTACCCGTTCGCGCGCCGGTTGAGCACGCTCGACCACCTCACGCAGGGCCGGGTCGGCTGGAACGTCGTGACCGGCTATCTGCCCAGCGCCGCGCGCAACATGGGCCAGGAGGACCAGCTCGCGCACGACGACCGCTACGACCACGCCGACGAGTACGTCGAGGTGCTCTACAAGCTCTGGGAGGGCTCCTGGGAAGACGACGCCGTGGTCGAAGACCGCGAGCGCGGCATCTTCACCGACCCCGGCAAGGTGCATCCGATCGGGCATGAGGGGAAGCACTTCAGCGTTCCCGGCATCCACATCTCCGAGCCGTCACCACAGCGCACACCGGTGATCTACCAGGCCGGCGCGAGCCCGCGCGGGGTGAAGTTCGCCGCCGAGAACGCCGAGGCCATCTTCGTCGCCGCCCCCTCGAAGGAGGTGCTCGCCGGCACGGTGAAGCGCATCCGCGACGCCCTGGAAGCCGCGGGGCGCGACCGCCACGACGCCCGCATCTACACGCTGCTCACCGTGATCACCGCCGCGACGAGCGAAGAGGCGACCGCGAAGCACGCCGAGTACCTCTCCTACGCCAGCCCGGAGGGCGCACTCACCTTCATGTCGGGGTGGATGGGCGTCGACCTGTCCCAGTACGCGGAGGACGAGCCGGTCGGGAACGTCGAGTCGAACGCGATCCAGTCGGTGCTGCAGCACCTGAAGGAAGAGGCCGACCTCGGTCGCGAGTGGACTGTCGGCGACTTCGGGCGCCACAACGCGATCGGCGGCCTCGGCCCCACGATCGTCGGCTCGGGCGAGGAGATCGCCGACGAGCTGCAGTCCTGGGTCGACGAGACCGACATCGACGGCTTCAACCTCGCCTATGCGGTCACACCCGGCACGTGGCAGGACATCATCGAGCACGTGATCCCGGTGCTGCGCGCGCGTGGCGCCTACCCCGAGGAATATGCGCCCGGCACGCTCCGCAACAAGCTCCACGGCCGCGGCGACCGCGTGCAGGACACGCACCGCGCAGCGAAGTACCGCGTCGGCTCCTTCGCGAAGGCGTAGCCCTCTCGCCTTCGAATCGCGCAAACGGGTGCTGCGGACGCCGTTTCCCACCATCTGCGCGATTCGAAAGTCCCCTACACGAAGACCCGGGGAGCCAGGGTCGACAGCAGAGCGAGCTTCTCGTAGCTCTCCGACCCCGGGATCGCGGTGTAGACGAGAAGGAACTGCGACTGCTCGGGATCGACGAGACTCTGACACGTCAGCTCGAGCGGCCCGAGGCTGGGATGCACGAAGCGCTTCGTCTCGCGGGGCCGGAGGCCGACCTCATGACGCTCCCAGATCTCGCGGAACTCCGCGCTGTGCTCCTGCAGCGCGTCGGCCATGCGGGCAGCGCGCGATGACGGGCCCCGCCGGGCGATGACCTCCCGCAGACCAGACACCCACAGCCGCGACAGGAACTCGTGCTCGGCGGGGTCGTACAGGTCCCGCGTGGATGGCTCGCGGAACCAGCGATAACCGAGGCTCCGCTCCATGCCGGTGAGGTGTGCCGTGTCGCCGGTGAGCGCTACGCCGAGGGGCGTCTGCCGCAGGGTCTCTCCGAGTTCGCTCACGATCTCGGCCGGAGTGTCCTGCAGCCGGTCGAGGATCCGCAGCATCCCCGGTCCGATGTGGTCGCCGACTCCGCCCCGTGCGGGCGGTTGATGTCCGGCGAGGCGGAACAGGTGGTCGCGCTCGTCGATCGTGAGGTGCAGCCCCTGGGCGATCGCGGCGAGCATCTGCTCCGAGGGCAGCGGCCCGTCGCCGCGTTCGAGTCGCGCGTAGTAGTCGGCCGACATGTGGCTGAGCGCGGCCACCTCCTCGCGACGGAGCCCCTCGGTGCGCCGTCGCGCCCCCCGCGCCAACCCCACGTCCTCCGGTTGCAGACTGTCTCGCCGCAGTCGCAGGAACCCCGCGAGCGCCGTCCTGTCGATGACCATCCGGCCCTCCTCCCGACGCCCCGATCCTCGCATCCGTCCGTGCCGGTATCCACTGCATGGGGAGTCCTGGTTGCGGCGACGCCCAGCACGCACGCTGGAGGACGACCCGAAGGAGCACATCATGAGCCCGCGCATCCCCGACATCCGCATCCCCTCTCTCGCCGGCCGCCGTGCGGTGGTGACGGGAGGGAGCGACGGCATCGGCCTGCACATCGCCACGCGTCTCGCCCGTGCCGGAGCCGAGATCGTGCTCCCCGTCCGCAATCCGCGGAAGGGGGATGCCGCCGCCGCGACCATCAGGGACACCGCGGCGGGTGCGCAGGTGCAGACCGCGCCGCTCGACCTCTCATCGCTCGACTCCGTGGCGGAGTTCGGCGAGGCGATGCGGAGGGACGGCAGCCCCGTGCATCTGCTCATCAACAACGCCGGGGTGATGTCGCCGCCTGACCGGCAGACCACGGCCGACGGGTTCGAGGTGCAGTACGGGACGAACCATCTCGGGCACTTCGCCCTGGTCGCGCACCTTCTTCCCGTGCTCAGCGCGGGGCAGGCGCGCGTGACCTCCCAGGTGAGCGTGGCCGCGGCCCGCGGAACGATCGACTGGCAGGATCCGAACGGGGAGCAGTCGTACGACGGGATGCGGGCTTACCGGCAGTCGAAGATCGCGCTCGGGTTGTTCGGCCTCGAACTCGACCGGCGCAGCCAGGCGCTCGGATGGGGCATCACGTCGAACCTGTCCCACCCCGGAGTCGCCCCCACGAGCCTGCTCGCCGCCCGTCCGGAACTCGGTCGCGCCGACGACACCGTCGAGGTGAGGGTGATCCGGTGGGCGTCCCAGCGCGGGCTGATCGTCGGCACGGCCGAGAGCGCCGCGTTGCCCGCCCTGTTCGCGGCAGCGTCGTCGTCCGCTCTGCCCGGCCGCCTGTACGGCCCGCGCGGTCCTGGCCACATGGGCGGCGCTCCGGCCGAGCAGGCCCTGTACCGTCCGCTGCGGAGCACGGCGGATGCCGCGCGCAGCTGGGACCTCTCGGAGCAGCTGAGCGGCGTGACCTACCCGCGGTGACGTCTGGTCAGTCGTCGCTGCGGCTGAAGATCCCTCGCAGCACGAGGAAGACCACCACGGCCACGACCGCGACGATCCCGAGCTTGAAGATGAAAGCGAGGACCGAGAACAACGCGCTCACGATCCACCACGCGATCACGACGGCGAGGATGACGCCGAGGATGGTCCAGAGGTTCTTGGTCATGCCTCCAGCCTACGGAGTCGAAGCTGCAGGAATCTCGTCGAGCGACCGGTACACGGGCAGCCCGAGCTCGTGGGCGATCTCGACGTCCTTGTCGGCGCCGGACGACTCCCCCGGCAGCCGCAGCACCGCGTCGCAGTGCAGGAGCAGTCGGCGGGCGGTCTCGTACATGACATCGCCCTCGCCGGAGTCGCCCGGCTCGAGGGTGCGCAGGACCGGCAATGCGACCCACTCCCCGATCATCGGCACGTGGCCGAGGCGGAAGATCGGACCGGACGCCTCCTCCAGGCGCGCGAGATTGCGAGCGATCAGGGCGGGGTCGCCGTTCGTGCCGGAACGGTAGGGGCCGGCGATCAGGATCAGGAGTGGCTTCATCATGGAGATGACTGTAGTCTGAATCATGCATAAACGTGCAACTTCGTGAGGAAACGTATGCTCGCTGCTCAGCGCAAGGACCACCTGCTCGACGTGCTCACCCGCGAGGGACGGGTCGTGGCGAAGGCTGCGGCCGATGAACTCGGAGTATCGGAAGACGCCATCCGTCGCGACCTCCGCGAGCTCGCCGACGAGGGAAGGCTCCAGCGCGTGTACGGCGGCGCGCTGCCCATCGCCGCGGCCGATCGCCCGGTGCGCGAACGCCACGATCTGGCGACCCAGAGCAAGGAGCGGGTCGCCCGCCAGGCGGTCACGACCATCCTCCCCGGATCGACGATCGTGCTGGATGCCGGCACCACCACGCTCGCGATGGCGCGACTGCTTCCCTCCGGCACCGACATCACGGTCATCACCCCGAGTCCTGCCGTCGCCCTGGCCGTCGCCGAGCACTCGGATGCGCGCGTGATCATGATCGGCGGCGAGCTCGCCCGACACTCTCTCGTCGCCGGCGGAGGACTCGCGATGGAGGCGATCCAGCACCTCGCTGCCGACGTGTTCTTCGTCGGCGTCACGGGCGTCGACCCCCGACACGGTCTCACGACGGGCGAACTCGACGATGCCGTCACCAAGCGGGCGATCGCCTCCCGATGCGCCGCGACCATCGTGCTGGCCAGCGACGAGAAGATCGGCGCCGCCTCGCGCTACCCGGTACTGCCGTTCGAGGCGATCGCCGCGGTCATCACCGACCCCCTCGACGAGAATCCGCTGATCCCCGAGGTCCTGGCGCAGATCCCGGCGCGGACGTGAGCGACGACCCCTCCTCCTCCGCGAGGTGTTCCGTCAGCAGGGCGTGCACGTCTCCTGCCGCCGCGAGAAGCGCGACGCTGCGGCGCGTGAGGTCCGCCAACCGCTCCGCGAGGATGCGCTGCACCTGCGCGGTGTCACCGTGCGCGCGCACCTCGTCGATGATCCGCGAAACCGCGGGGATGCCGTAGCCGCCCGAACGCAGGGCGGCGGCGATCCGCGCCTCGGTGATCCCAGCGGAGTCGTAGGAGCGGACCGATCCTGCACGCCGAAGGGGGCGCACGAGCCCTTCTCGCTCCCAGTGCCGCAGTGCGGAGGAGCGGACGCCGAGCGCCTGGGCGAGTTCGCCGATGGCCATGGCATCGTCCTCGACGAACAGGTCGTCGGCCTCCGCCACCGCGTCCTCGAGTCCGCGCAGGGCCGCGCGCACCCGTGAGCGTTCGAGGGCGAGATCCGCGTGCAGGGTGTCGATCCGCTCCGCCGCCTGCTCGACCGATCCGCCGATGAGAGCGGGCATCAGTCGACGCGCGGGCACCGGACCGAGCGCCGTCGCCAACGCCCGATAGGCGTGCAGCGCCAGGACATGCGGCATCCGATACCGCCGGTACCCGTTCGCACCGCGCTCCGCGGCGGGGAGCACACCGAGTCGCTCGAGGTCGCGCACCTGCTGCGTCGAGTAGCCGATCTCGCTTGTTCGTAGCGTTGGATCGCTCAGCAATACGAAGAAGGACCACGTGCGAACGTGGTCCTTGTTCGTATTGCTGGTCAGCGGCGACGCGTCGACGTTCAGCTCACCGCGTCATGAGATCAGACAGTTCTTTAGCCGCACTGGAGCTTGTAATCGCCGGAGCTGAGCTGAGCTGACGCAGCGGTGACATCCTTGGCCCCAGAGGCTTTGAAATACGAGACAACGCGGAACGTGTGCTGCCCGGTCCCATTGCATTTGTACTGGACACTTTTTTGCACCATGTTCCACGTGCCAAAACTCTCGAAGGCTTCAGTAACGGGAACCCAGAGCCACCCGTTATGCATGAAAACGATGGACCTGATGTACGTCTTGGTGACGGCTCCCCAACAACTAGAGATTGCTGGCTTCGCGCCCACTGAACCGGAGGGGAATCCTTGTCCGGATGATCTCTTCCACATTTGTCCCACCGCAAAATGACAATTTCCTACTACCGTCGCTCTCGTGGTCGCACCTGGCGTCGATTCAGGAGCGCCGATGCTCGTGTCCGACCCAAGTGCATCCATCTCCGCGTCCGTCATCACCACCGCATCGGCAGGAAGCGGTGTTCCATCCGGGTAGACGAGGTACTCGTCGGGAACGTCCGCCGAGCTCACCGCTGTGAGTGGCGGGAGGTCGGGCGCGTCGTTCCCTGATGATGCCGCGTAAGCCGGGCTGCCGCCGGCTGCTACGATCCCGAGGATCAATGATCCAGCGAAAATAAAACCGAACTTGTGGTGGTGACGGTGTCTCATCTTTGAATACCTATTTCTAGTCAACTAAAACTTCCGCTAGACACTCGAGCCGCTTGACGCGCGGTAGGGGAGTCGTAGCGTCTACTGCGAATAAAGAGGCCCATCTGTTCCCGCGACCCGATAAGGCACAGAGACGGGGGTAAGCAGAACTGAGAGTCCGCTATCAGCCGCATACTTTTCCTGGAATTCGTACGCGTCGCTTTCGACGTCAAAGACGCCGATGAAACCAGGAGTTTCTTCCAAGTACACGATCCACACCATCATAAATGAAATGTATCACTTTCGATCTGGTGACCGTCCTCGGCTATCAGTGCCTTCGCCCCGCGTGACGATACTGTCAAGAACTTCTTCGTCATGAGCTATCTCCCTGAGTAACTGGAAGCTATAGCTTCGCCGACCCGCAAGCTCCGTGTCTGTAGGTGGGAGCAGTCAGCCACGCGCGTGATCATGTCGCGAGCCCGTGGCCGCTGGCTAATCTGACATCAGCGCTCGGACGTGAAGGATGGTCCGTCCGATCCGGCCCCCGCGAGGTGTTCCGTCAGTAGGGCGTGCAGATGGCCCGCCGCCGCGAGGAGCGTGACGCTGCGGCGCGTGAGGTCGCCCAATCGCTCCGCGAGGATGCGCTGCACCTGCGCGGTGTCACCGTGCGCGCGCACCTCGTCGATGATCCGCGAGACCGCCGGGATGCCGTAGCCGCCCGCGCGGAGGGCGGCGGCGATCCGCGCCTCGGTGATCCCAGCGGAGTCGTAGGAGCGGACCGATCCTGCACGCCGAAGGGGGCGCACGAGCCCCTCGCGCTCCCAGTGCCGCAGTGCGGAGGAGCGGACGCCGAGCGCCTGGGCGAGTTCGCCGATGGCCATGGCATCGTCCTCGACGAACGGGTCGTCGGCCTCCGCCACCGCGTCCTCGAGTCCGCGCAGGGCCGCGCGCACCCGTGAGCGTTCGAGGGCGAGATCCGCGTGCAGGGTGTCGATCCGCTCCGCCGCCTGCTCGACCGATCCGCCGATGAGAGAGGGCATCAGTCGACGCGCGGGCACCGGACCGAGCGCCGTCGCCAACGCCCGATAGGCGTGCAGCGCCAGGACATGCGGCATCCGATACCGCCGGTACCCGTTCGCACCGCGCTCCGCGGCGGGGAGCACACCGAGTCGCTCGAGGTCGCGCACCTGCTGCGTCGAGTAGTCGACCAGCCGTCCGAGCGCCGCAGTGGTCATCACCTGCTCTTGAGGGTTCTGCACGTGCCTCCTTGTCTTTCCGGCCCTTGAGCCCACATAAGCACATCAGCCTCAGCATTGAAGGATGGAAATGCAGGAGATCATCGAAGAGGTCCGCTCGTTCGACGGCGTGCTCGTCGTCGCCCCGGAGGCAGGCAGCGACTTCCCCGAACTGTCATGGGGAGACGCATACTTCTACCACGCGCCCGACGGCCGGATGCCGGAGCGCACGCAGCCGTACGGGACGATCATCACGAAGGACTATCCCGACGACACGTCCTCCGCGCTGGACGCTCCAGGGCGCTTCCGGGTGAACATCCACGTCGGACGCGAGCGCGCGGACTCGATCATCGCGGAGTCGATCATCGCGGCGGGGTCTCTCACGGGCGGCGACACCGACCCGACGGCGGTCGACGTCTTCCGGCCTCACCCGTTGTACGGCACCGCCGGCTGGGTGTGCGTGATCAACCCCGCAGCGGCGACGGAGGGTGCCGTGCTCGCCCTTCTCCGCGAGGCGCACGAGGCCGCGCGCGCTCGCACCGGACGACGGACGAGGTGAACCCCATGTCGACTCCGCAGGGCATGACTCTTCAGGGCATGACCGAGACCGACCGTCGGATCGTCGCGGTGTGGGCGGCCGACTGCGCCGAGCGCGTGCTGCCGCTGTTCGAGACCGAGGCCCCGGACGACGACCGTGCGCGCGATGCCATCGCCAGGACGCGCGCCTTCGCGCGGGGCGAGCTCACGGCTGCGGGCGAGATCCGTCGTCGCTTCGTCGCGGGCAGGGCTGCTCGCAGCGCCGTGACCCCTGCCGGCACCGCCGCCGCCCGCTCCGCGGCACAGGCCGCAGGGGTCGCGCACATGGGTGCGCATGCTCTCGGGGCAGCCGCCTACGCCGCGCGGGCCGTCGAGCGGGCACACCCGGACGCCCCCGACGCCCGTGCATCCGACGTCCGTGCCGCAGAGGTGCGATGGCAACTCGCACACCTCTCTCCCGAAGCCGCTGCAGCCCTGCGCACCCTCCCACCGCTGGGCACCGACCCCGCCGGCCCCCTCGGCCCCGGGCTCCTCTCCTCCGGCCCCCTCGGCGAGGTGATCCGCGAGATCCAGGCGCACCTCTCCACCTGATCCTCGACGGCTTCAGCCCCGATTCAGCGTCGACCGACCACACTGGAGACATGCGGATCCTGGTGGTGGACGACGAGGTGCGCCTTGCCGACGGCGTGCGCCGGGGGCTCGAGGCCGAGGGCTTCGCCGTCGATGTCGCGCACAACGGCGTCGACGGACTCTGGCGTGCACGCGAGACGCGGTACGACGCGATCGTGCTCGACCTGATGATGCCGGGCATGAGCGGATGGAAGGTCTGCGAAGCACTGCGCGCCGAGGAGAACTGGACGCCCGTGCTGATGCTCACCGCGAAGGACGGCGAGTGGGACCAGGTCGAGGCACTCGAGACCGGGGCCGACGACTACGTCACCAAGCCGTTCTCGTTCGCGATCCTCGTCGCACGGCTCCGCGCCCTCGTGCGCCGTGGAGCCGTCGCCCGCCCGGCGATCCTGGAGGCGGGCGATCTGCGGCTCGACCCCGCAGCCCACCGGGTCTGGCGCGGCGAGACCCCGGTGAGCCTCACCGCTCGGGAGTTCTCCGTGCTCGAGTACCTCATGCGTCATCGCGGGCAGGTGCTGTCGAAGCGCGCCCTCATCGACGGCGTCTGGGACGACGACTTCGACGGCGACCCCAACATCGTCGAGGTCTACGTCGGGCACCTCCGCCGCAAACTCGACAAGCCGTTCGGTCGTGAGGCCATCGAGACCATCCGCGGTGCGGGCTATCGACTGGCGGCCGACGGTGGCTAACCGCAGCTGGCGCACGGTGCGCGGCAGGACCACACTCGGCGCCACCGTCGTCGTCGCCGTCGCCCTGCTGATCGGAGCCTTCTCGTTCTACGGTGTGCTGAGCGCGAGCATCCACAGCAGCACCGAGCGCGCTGCGGAACAGCGGCTCAGCGAGCTCGCCGAGCGTGCAGGTGGGCCGGGAGGCAAGGGCATCGACGCGCTCGAAGACGAGATCCTGCAGATCCTCGGTCCGGACGGCTCGGTACGTGCCGCGAGCGAGGAGGCTCGCGACAAACTGGGGTCGACGCCGCTCCCCGCCGACGACGACCCGCAGACGACCACCGTCGACGGCGACACCGTCCTGGTGGTCTCGGAAGACATCGACGGCGATCAGACGCTCGTGCTCGCGGTCTCGATGGACGACGACGCAGAGACCCTGGCGACGGTCGCGACGCTGCTCGCCATCGCGGTCCCGCTGCTGCTGCTGCTCGTGGCCGTGACCACCTGGCTCGTCGTGGGCCGCGCGCTCCGACCGGTGGAGCGCATCCGTGAGGAAGTGGACGGCATCACCGCCGAGCGCCTTCACCAGCGCGTTCCCGTACCCGAGACAGCAGACGAGATCGCCGCACTCGCGACCACCATGAACGGCATGCTCGACCGGCTCGATGCATCTGCCACCGCGCAACGCCGATTCGTATCGGATGCCTCGCACGAGCTGCGTTCGCCGCTCGCGACCATCCGCCAGCACGCAGAGCTCGCCCAGGCCCACCCCGAGGTGACCAGCATCGGCGAGCTCGCGGAGGTCGTCTCGGAAGAGGGGCTCCGGCTGCAGGGCATCGTCGAATCGCTGCTGCTTCTCGCCCGCCTCGACGAGGGTGCGAGCACGCTCGACGAGGCGGTCGACCTCGACGACATCGCGCTCGGCGAGGTGCGCCGACTCCGGGCTGCCGGGCTCGACGTCGACGGTACCGGCATCAGCGCCGCCAGGGTGAACGGCGACCCCCGTCTGCTCGGCCAGCTGCTGCGCAACCTCGTCGACAACGCCGTGCGCCACAGTCGCGGACGCGTCGCGATCGGCGTTGCTCCCTCGGACGGATACGTGTTCGTCACGGTCGAAGACGACGGCGCCGGGGTACCCGCCGAGGAACGGGAGCGCATCTTCGAGCGATTCGTGCGCCTCGACGAGGCGCGCAGCCGCGACGCGGGCGGCAGCGGCCTCGGGCTCGCGATCGCGCGCGGAATCGCCGCCTCATCCGGCGGGTCTCTCACGGTCGACGACTCCCGATGGGGCGGCGCACGCTTCGTCCTCACCCTCCCCCGCGGCGCCTGAGCGACGGGTTCCTGAAGAGTCCTTCAGGACGCTTCAGGGAGGCTTCAGCGCCCGCGGGAGAGCATCGAGTCATGGACGACAAGACACCCTCTCCCGACCAGACGCCCGAGAGCACGCCGGACGCGCCGACCGTGCCGGTGGCCCCGACTCCCGATGCCGCAGCGGCGCCGACGGCCCCTGCACCCCCGGCCGGGACGGCACCCGCGCCAGGCGCCGGCGAGCACCCGACGTTCCCGGCGGCCGAGCCGACCCCCGGTGCCACGGCATCATCCCCGAAGGCCGGCCGCAAGCGCGCGCTCCTCATCGGGGGCGGCATCGCGGCAGCCGTGGTCCTCGCGGGCGGCGGCATCGCCATCGGCGCGGCGATCGGCGACGAGTTCGACGACGACGACCGCTCCTCGGTGTCGGACGGCCCCCGCAAGGACGACAGCGAGGATCACGGTCGTCCCGATGACGGCCCCAGGAGCGACGATCGCGGCGACACCCCCTCGAACGGTCGCGGCCCGGTGACGGGCATCGGTTCCGCATCCGCCGACGAGCTGATCGCGATCGCGGATGCCGCACGCGGCGCAGCCGACGGCGACGTCACCTCGATCGACGCGAAGCGCGACGGCACCTGGGAGGTGCAGCTGAGCACAGCGGCGGGAGATGAGACCGAGGTCCGCGTCGACAAGGAGCTCGCGGCGACCGTCGCCTCCACCGACGCGGCAGACGGCGACGACACCGGCCCGACGCTCATCCTCGACGACGAGACGATCCGCGCACTGGTCGCCGCCGCACTCGCCGAGGCCGAGGGCATGATCACCGACCTCGATGTCGACGGCGACGACGTGAGCCCCTACGACGCCTCGGTGCTCACTGCGGACAGCCGATCGATCGACATCGAGTTCGACGCCGACTTCGCGGTCGTCGGTACCGACATCGACTGAGTCGGTGCGGGCCGCGTCCTGTCGGGCGGACCCGAGACGCCCGGCATGATGGTGCCGCCGCTCCCCACCGGGGCGGCGGCACCATCGCGTCCTGCGGTGGCGAAGCCGATCAGCACGCAAGTCCGATTAGCATTCAAGGATGACGAACTCCGACCCGATCGACGACATCTCCATCGGCGGTGAGGTGATCCGCCTCGGACAGTTCCTCAAGTTCGCCGGCCTGCTCGACTCGGGCGGCGACGCCAAAGAGGTCATCATCGACGGGTACGTGACCGTGAACGGCGAGATCGATCGACGCCGCGGACGACAGCTGCGCGACGGCGACCTCGTGTCGTTCGAGGGACGCACCGTCCGCGTCCGACCGTGACCTCGGCCCGCTGATCGCCGACCGATCCGCGGCCGCAGTTCAGGCGGTCCGGTAGCGGAGGAACATCACCCCGCCGTTCGCGACCATTCCTCCGGGGAGGGCGAGTGGGCGGGGTGTGCGGTCCGCGAGGGAACGAACGGGACACCCCGCCCCGAGGGCCACGACTCCCCAGCCGTGCCCTCGTGCGCCGGCCGGCGTTTGCACCGCGCCGAGGAGGGCACGGGTCGAACACACTGCCGTTCGCCGACCGACGAGGTCTGAGGTCCGTCGTCGCGGCGTCCCGATCAGATGACCGGTGGAGGTGCGCTGCCTCCGCAGAGAAGACGGTGGATGCGCGGGACCATTACGCGCGACGGGCTTCGGTCAGGATACGGTGCCGGGTGGAGGGAGCACTTTTCGCGCGGTGACGATGATCAGCACCACGAGGAGGGCGACGATCGTGAGGTCGGCCGCGATGTACGCGTAGTGCGCCCCGTTGGTGCCCGGCGCCTCCGATCCCGCGATTACGAGGTCGCTGCGCCGGTTCAGCACGGGACGGATGAGTGCGACTTCGACGACGAAGACCAGCCAGATCCCGCCCAGGATCATGAGGGGCCCGCGTCCCGCCCGTGCTCGCACGCTCACGAACGTGAGCACCAGAAGCACGATGCCGGCGAGCACATTCAGCGCGGTGAAGACGAGTCGCCCGATGCCGAGCCCGATCGGGATCGTGACGCCGGGTGCGAGGAACTTCAGCGGCGCCTCGAGGAACGAGATCGCGATGATCGCGCCGAGCAGGAACGCGGGCAGCAGCAGCCGCAGGGCCGTGGTCGTCCGTCCCGTCGTCGTCACGTGGTCCTCCTGTCCCGCCGGTCGATGGCGCCCCTCGACGCTACCTCCGCGCTGTCTGGGAGAGGTCAGCATCCACCGGGGAAAAGCCCTGTGCGCTGGTGACGACCTGTGCCCTGGTGAGAGACCTCTGCCGTCACAGCCACTCGATCACCTGCTCGATCAGGATGCCGACGCTGATGACCGTCATCGCGATGCCGGCGATCCGAGTGACGACGGAGCTGGCGCGCGGTCGCGTGCGCAGCAGTCGGCGAGCGAGCAGGCCGACGGTCGTGTAGACGATCGCGATGTTGAGCAGATGCAGGCCACCGAGGGCGAGCATCTGCGTCGTCGACGGCCATCCGTCGGGGCTCGTGAACTGCGGCAGCAGGGCGAGCAGGAGCAGGAGGCCCTTCGGGTTGATGCCGCTCACGCCGGAGCCGCGCAGGAACTGCGCCCATCCGCCCGTGGCGATCGGCTCGCCGCTCTCGGCGATCGGCGCCGGGCGGAAGGCAAGCGTCGTCGCCCCGAGGAAGATCAGGTAGAGTGCGCCGATCACGGTCAGGGTCGTCAGAGTGACGGGATACGCGGTGACCAGGGCGCCGAGCCCCAGGGCGACGGCGACGATCACGACCGTGTACCCGGCGATCATGCCGAGGATGGACGGGGCGATCGAGCGGGCGCGCAGGCCGGCGGAGATCGCATACGCCCAGTCCGCGCCGGGGGTCAACGCGAGCATGACGGCGACCACCCAGAACTGCATGACCAGAGCGATGTCCATCGGTCCTCCTCGATTCGAGGAAGAGACTACGAAGAATCACGCGAAAGGTGCTTCGATTCTTCGGGCGACCGACGGCTTCACCTGCAAGGATTGTCACCATGGACGCACTTGACCGGGAGATCCTCTCGCTACTGCAGGACGACGGGCGGATGAGTGCCACGAATCTCGCCGCGCTGGTCGGCTTGAGCCTGTCCGCGTGCCATCGTCGCCTCAAGGAGCTGGAGCAGTCCGGAGCCATCGAGAGGTACCGGGCGGTGGTGGCCCCTGCAGCCGTCGGCCTGACGTTCGAGGCCATCGTGTTCGTCACGATCGGACGCACCGACAAGGACACCATCGTCGCCTTCGAAGAGGCGGTGGTGGCCATCCCCGCGGTCGTCGAGGCACAGCGCCAGTTCGGCGACCCCGACTACATGCTGCGCATCCTCACGCGTGACATGGGTTCGTACCAGGAGCTCTACGACAACACCCTCGGAGCCCTGCCGGGCGTGCAGCGATTGACGTCGACGATGGTGATGAAGCGACTCGGCGCGGACCGCGCAGTGCCGATCCCCTGAGCGCGGCTCGAAGGTGCCGGACGTTCTCAGACGAGATGCTGACGGATGCGCTCCACGAGCTCTCCGGCCGTGCCATCCACCGTCACCGTGATCCCGTCCTCGTCCGCCCCGAGCGGCTCCAACGTCTGCAACTGCGACGCCAGCAGCGCGGGTGGCATGAAATGACCGCGGCGCGCAGTCGCCTGCTCCGTGACCCGCTCCTTCGGTGCGTCGAGGTGCACGAACACCGTGTCAGGGGCCGATGCGCGCAGCCGATCGCGGTATCTCCGCCTCAAGGCAGAGCACGCGACGACGGCCGCCGGTTCCGCGGCGAGCGCCGCCCCGACCCGGTCGAGCCACGGCCACCGGTCATCGTCATCGAGAGGGATCCCTGCCGCCATCTTGGCGACGTTCTCCGAGCCGTGCAGATCGTCCGCATCGATGAACGAGACCCCGAGCCGATGCGCGAGGTCCCGGCCGACCGTCGTCTTGCCCGCCCCGGACACCCCCATGACGACGATCGGGCTGGTCACGAGAGTCACCAGTCGTGCACCGTTCCATCCGCGAGGCGGTTATAGGGCAGATACGCCCGCTCGTACGGGTACTTGCCCGCCTCATCGGCATCGAGCTCGACGCCCAGGCCCGGCGCGTCTCCTGGGTGCAGCATTCCGTCCCGCCAGGTGAAGGACTGCTGGAACACCTGGTCGGTGCGGGATCCGTGCTGCATGTATTCCTGGATGCCGAAGTTGTGGATCGAGAGGCCGAGGTGCATCGCCGCCGCCATGCCGACCGGCGAGATGTCCGTGGGCCCGTGCATGCCGGACTTGATCTGGTACATCGCGGCGTAGTCGAGCGTCTTCTTCAAGGGGCTGATACCGCCCATGTGGGTCACGGCCCCGCGCACGTAGTCGATGAGCTGGTCGCGGATGATGTCCTTGAAGTCCCAGACGGTGTTGAAGATCTCGCCGATCGCGAGGGGCGTGGTCGTGTGCTGGCGCACGAGTCGCAGCGCCTCCTGGTTCTCGGCGGGGGTGCAGTCCTCGAGCCAGAACAGGTCGTACGGCTCGAGAGCCTTGCCGAGCTTCGCCGCCTGGATCGGCGTCATCCGGTGGTGGCCGTCGTGCAGCAGCGGGATGTCGGGGCCGAACTCGTTGCGCACCGCCTCGAAGACGCCGGGCAGGTGGTTCAGGTAGGCGCGGGTGTCCCAGTCCTCTTCGACGGGCCTCGCCCCTCGACGTGCCGGCTCATGGTCGTACCGGGCTTCTCCCCCTCCGGTGTCCGCGGCCTGCGAAGCGATGCCGTAGATGGCCTTGAGCCCGGGAACACCGGTCTGGATCCGGATCGCCCGATACCCCTGGTCGAGGTGCGCGCGCACGGAGTCGAACAGTTCCGGCAGCTCCTTGCCCGACGCGTGACCGTAGGCGAGGAGGCCGGTGCGCGATGCCCCGCCCAGCAGCTGGTAAACCGGCATCCCCGCCTTCTTGCCCTTGATGTCCCACAGCGCCATGTCGACCGCGGCGACGGCGGCCATCGTGACGGGTCCCCTTCGCCAGTACGCGCTCCGGTAGAGGAACTGCCAGGTGTCCTCGATGCGATCCTCGTCGGCACCGATCAGCAGCGGGACGACGTGCTCGGTGAGATACGCGACGACCGCGAGCTCGCGCCCATTGAGGGTGGCGTCACCGAGACCGGAGAGGCCGTCGGCCGTCGTGAGCTTGAGGGTGACGAAGTTCCGGTCGGGGCTGGTGACGATGACCTCAGCCTTGTCGATACTCATGCGAGGGTCCCTTCGGGAGTGAGGTGGTCGATGACGGTGCGTGCGCGGTCAGCCGCGGGCACGGCGGAGATGGTGCGGGCGATCACGGCCGTCGCGGAGTCGGTCGGGTCGAGTTCGACGAGGGAGCGGATCCAGCTCTCCACGGCGTGCAGCTGCGCGTCGTCGGCGGCATCGCCGGCCTCTCGGCGTCTCCGCAGGGGAGCGACGAGGCGCAGCGCCACCTTGATCGGACTGTCCCGACGGATCTGGTCGAGCCGATGGGCGATGCGCGGATTCGAGAAGCGGAGGCGCAGATCGTCGAGCCACCCGTCGAGCTCCGCGACCGGCAGGTCGACCGCGGTGCGCTGCGCAGCCCACAGCGCCTCGGTGTCGGCGCGCAGGTCGGCATCGCCGAACGCCTCTGCGATCGTGTCGTAGCCCCGCAACCGCCCTGCCGCGGCGAGGAAGGTGTGCCCGGCGTTGAGCAGATAGAGCTTGCGCGCTTCGTACGGCCCGACATCGGCGACGAATCTGGCTCCGACCTGCGCCCACTCCGGAGCACCGCCCGGGAACTCACCCGCGAGGATCCATTCCGCGAACGGTTCGGTGACCACCGCGGACGGATCGTCGAGGCCGGTGAGCTTCCGCACGGCGTCGATGTCGGCAGGCGTCACGGCAGGGGTGATCCGGTCCACCACCGTGTCGACGAACGACGCGATGTCCGAGATTCGCGCAGCCTGGGAGCCGGCGGCCTTGCGCACCGCGTCGCTCAGCACCCGGCCGTTCTGCGGCAGGTTGTCGCAGCTCACGACCGCGATGGGTCCTGCACCGGCCCGCGCTCGCGCGACGAGGCCGTCGGCGATGCGCCGCGGAACCCCGGAACCGGCCGAGTACCCCGCCTCGGTGACAGTCACGGTCAGAACCGCGACCCGAGGATCGGTGAGAGTGTCGAGCCAGGACCGCTCATCCGATCCGGGTACCGCCCGCACGATCGACTGCACGGTGGTCGCCCGGTCTCCCTCGGCGGAACGCTCCAGCACCGTGTACACGCCGTCGTTGCGCGACAGCAGCTCTGCGGCCTCAGGGGCACGCCCGGTGAAAGCGGCGATGCCCCACCCGTCGTCTGGGGTTGCACGCTCGTTCGCCTGCTGGGTGTACCAGGCCTGGTGAGCCCGATGGAAGGCGCCGAGACCCAGATGAGCGGCACGGAGCGGGGGATGCTGCGTGCGCGCAGGCCCGGTCACGATCCGATGCCGGCGACGCCGGCAGACGCGCGCAGGAATGCGAGGTCGTCGATCAGGCGCTCCTCCAGCGGAGCATCCGCCGAGAAGTCCTCCAGCGTCACCCAGCCGTCGTAGCCGACCTCGGCGAGGGCGCGGAAATAGTCCGGCACGCTGGCGATGCCCTCGCGAAGCGGAGCCCATGCCGACTCCCAGCGCACATCGCCGTCGAGCCCGGTCTGCCCGGTGCGCTGCCAGACGGCGTTCTTCACATGCACGTGCGCGAGGTACTCCCCCAGGAGTTGCAGGCCGGCGCGAGTGTCCTCCTGCCCTTCGATCACGAGGTTGCCCAGGTCGTGGATCACACCGATGGTGCGCGGGTCGATGCCGTCGACCAGGCGGAGGGCAGCCGACGCCGACGCCGAGATCGTCTGATGGTGCAGCTCGACGAGCACCTTCACGCCGAGTGCCCCCGCCTCGCGGGAGGCCCACTCCAGGTCGTCCCTGGTCTGCGCGAACACCGTGCGATAGTCCTGGGTGTCGTTGAAGGGGATGCGCACGCGCACCTGACGCGCACCGAGTTCTGCGGTGGCCCTGAGCGTCCGCAGCACATCGTCGTGGTCGGGTGCGAGCGCGTAGCCGCCGATGCCGCTGAACTCCAGCCCGGCCTCGCGGGTGATGCGGGCGATCTCGGAGACCGACCCCTCGAGCCCGGTGAGCGGCCAGGTCGCGCGATTCCCGGCCCAGAATCCGGGCGGGTCGGCCTCGTCCTGGTCGGTGATGCGCCACTCGATGCCGTCATAGCCGATCGCGGCGATGCGGCGAGCCGCCTCTGCCGGCTCCCAGTCGGGGGTCGCCGCGGTGAACACCGAGAACTTCATGCGATGCCTCCCGTCCGCACGTCCGCATCGTCGACGGTGCCGTCGATCAGGTCGGCGACGCGTACCGCAGAGCCGGTGGTCGCCGACACGTAGATGCCGCGCACCACGGCGAGCGCCAGCAGCGCCTCGGGTACGCCGACCCGCGAGGCTCTCCCCTCACGGATGCTCTCGACGATGTCGGCGTACTGGCGGGCGTGACCCTCGGCGAACGCCTGCGGGTCACGGTCGTCGCCGAGCCGATGCCCCTCGGGCACCCAGTCGACGCTGCGGTCGGCGGTGTCGCCGTCCACCCACAACCGCGCGAGCTGGTCGTTCTCGATGATGCCGGTCCCCTGCGCGCCGTGCACGGCCAGCCGCACCGGCTGCTCAGGGAAGGCGGCGGTCGTGGCGTGCAGAACGGCGAGCGCGCCCGACTCGAAACGCACCGTGACGACCGCCACGTCTTCGACCTCGACCCGCTCGTGCGCGAGCAGCGCCGTGTGCGCGAACACGTCGACGGGGGTGCCGAGGAACCACAGCAGCAGGTCGACGGTGTGCACACCCTGGTTCATGACGGCTCCTCCGCCGTCGAGCTCCCAGGTGCCCCGCCAGGCGCCGGAGTCGTAGTACTCCTGCGAGCGCCACCAGGGCACGGAGGCCACCGCACTCGTGATCCGCCCCAGGCGTCCGGTGTGGGCGGCCTCAGCGACGGCCACAGCGCCCGGGTCGAAGCGGTGCTGACTGATCACCGAGATCCGGATGCCGCGCGCCTCGGCGTCCCGTGCGATCGAGGCCAACCGGCGACCACGTTCCATCGACACGTCGAGGGGCTTCTCGAGCACAACGTGCATCCCCCGCGCGACCGCCCGCTCGGCGAGTTCGACATGGGAACCGCTCGGGGTGCAGATGACGACCACATCGATGTCGTCGGGGATCGACTCGATATCGGAGTGCGTGGATGGGCGCTCTCCTCCCAGTTCTTCGACGATGAGGTCGGCCAGACGATCGGTCGCGGTCGGCACTTCGTCGACGACCGCGACGATGCGCAGGCCGGGGGTGGCCGCGATCGCTCTGGCGTGGTTGACGCCGATGATGCCGCATCCGACGATGGCGACGTCGAGGATTCCGTCGGTCATGAGAGGGTGACTCCGATCTCGTCTGTGAGTGTGCGAAGGGCTCGGCCGGCACGACCGAAGGCCTCAGGCCCCGAGAAGCCGCCGAGCGCGTCGACGTCGGTGAGGTGGGGTTCGAGCGAGGCGAACCCCACATAGCCGTCGTCGCGCAGGGCCGTGAGGGTCTCGCGAAGTTCGCCGTCGCCGTCACCCACCGGGACGACCTCACCCGTCGCGGCGAGAGCGTCCTTCAGCTGCAGATACTCGAGGTGCGGCCGCAGCTTGGCGTAGCAGTCGGTGAACGGCCGGACGCCGACCTGGACGAAGTTGGCGTTGTCCCAGGCGACGCGCAGCCGGTCGGAGCCGACCGACTCGATCACATCGAGCACGCGCGAGGGGATGTCGCCGTAGATGTCCTTCTCGTTCTCGTGCACGAGGGTGACCCCGGCCGCTTCGGCGGTACGGGCGAGCGCCGCCATCCGCACGAGCACCTCGTCGCGGATGTCGTCCGCCGAGAGGTGCTCGGCTCGGAAGAACGAGAAGATGCGGATGTAGGGGGCCTCCAGCACCTCGGCCGCCCGGATCGCCCGTTGCAGCCGACCGACCTCGTGCTCGACGGGCAGGGACACATCGACCTTGCCGATCGGCGACGCGATCGCCGAGACCGCCATGCCGCGCTCGCTCACCACGGCCGCGAGCTGCGCGAGCTGCGACTCGTCGAGATCGACGACGTTCACCCCCCACGCGCTGCGCACCTCGATGTGCCGCGCGCCGAGCGCTTGGAGCACGGCGATCTGCACAGACGGATCCGGATCGATCTCGTCACCGAATCCTGAGAGCTTCCACGGGGTCATTTCACTCCTCCTGCGGTGAGACCGCCTACGAGATAACGCTGGAACACGAGGTACAGCACGACGACGGGGATCGCGCAGATGAGCGAGGCCGCCATCATCTGGCCGTACAGGGGCACGGCTCCCGTCTCCTGCGTCGCGCCGAAGATCTGCAGGGCCACCGCGGCGGTGCGGCTGTCGCGGTTGGTCATGACCGAGGCGAACAGCACGTCGTTCCAGCCCTGCAGGAATGCGAAGATCGCGGAGACCACGATCCCCGGCCAGCTCAGCGGCAGCACGATGCGCGTGAGGACCCGAAAGTTCGAGGCACCGTCCATGCGCGCGGCCTCCTCGAGCTCGCGCGGCAGTCCGCGGATGTACGTCACCATCACCCAGGTCGAGAACGGCAGCGCGAAGGTGAGATAAGTGACGAACACCGACCAGTGGGTGCCGATGGTGGGGATGCGCAGCACCGATGAGAGCGTCGAGAACATCACGAACACCGGAAGCAGCATGAGCGTGCCGGGGACCGACTGCAGCCCGAGCAGTCCTCGAAGGATCGTGACGCGTCCGATGAAGGTGAAGCGCACCAACACCCACGCCATCGAGACCGCGACGGCCGCGCAGACGACGGCGACCGCGCCGCAGATCAGGAGGCTGTTGGCCAGCCCTCCCGCGAGATCGACGCTGCGCCACACCTTGACGTAGTTGTCGAGCCGGAGCTCGGTCGGCCAGTACGCGCCGCCGGCGACCGCGACATCCGCATTGATCGAGGCGAACAGCATGTACGAGACAGGCCCGAACACGAGCAGGCACAGGACGATGTTCGCGGCAGCCAGAAGCGGGCGCGGCAGCAGCCGATCCACCTGGCTGTGACCGCCGGGGCGGCTCCGGCGCGGGTTGACCTGCGCGATCGTGGTGGTGGCGCTCATCGCTTCGCGTCCTCTCCGGTGTCCAGGCGCACGGCGCGCAGGTAGATGAACAGGGGGATCGCGACGATCGCGAGCGAGGCCACCGCCATGGCCGCCGAGAGGCCGAACCGGAAGCTCTGGAACGCCGTGACGTAAGTGAGGACCGGCAGCACCTCGACATCGACCGGCGCCGGTATCCCGAAGAGCACGAACGGCATCGTGAAGGCGTTGATGCTGTGCAGGAAGGTGAGGATGAATGCCAGCAGGATCGATCCGCGCAGATACGGGAGGATGACCTTGCGCAGCTTGATGCCCCACCCCGCGCCATCGAGCGCCGCGGCCTCGTGCACCTCCGCATCCACCGCCTGCAGTCCGGCCAGCGTCAGCAGGTACACGAACGGCCAGCTCACCCAGAGCTGCGCGATGACCAGGGTCCAATAGCTCTGCGGCCCGTTGAGCCACAGCCCCGGGTCGACCCCGAACACGCCGAATGCCTCGTCGACCACTCCTTCGGGCTGGAACATCGCCCGAAAGACCGTGGCCACCACGAAGGCGGGGAGGATGTACGGGATCAGGTAGACGGAGCGCACCAGCCCGCGACCGCGGAAGGCGTTCTGCGTGGCCAGCGCCGCCGTGACTCCGATCGGGATCGCCGCCACCGACACGATCAGCGCATAGCTGACGCTCAGCCCGATCCCGCGCAGCAGCGGCGAGGAGGAGAACGCCTCGACGAAGTTGCCCAATCCGACGAACGGCGCCTGCAGCCACTGCCGGATCGTGTACTGGTCCAGGTCGAGCATCGAGATCCAGAAGGCCAGCAGCAGCGGCACCAGGATCAGCAGTGTCATCAGCACCCCGCCGGGCAGCAGCATCCACAGCGGGCGGGGCCGCTCGCTCGGCGGGGTGTCGTCGGTCCGTTTCCGACGCGTGTCGGTGGCGATCGCCATGTGCGTGTCCTCGCGTCGCTACTTGGACTTGTCGAGCGCCGACTGCGCGCTCGCCTGAGCCTCGGCGATCGATGCGGCGATCGCGCTCTGGCTGAGCGATCCCCCCTGCAGGGCGGGCAGCGATTGGACGACCACGTTGGTCAGGGCGAGCTGCGTGTCCCCCCAGGCGCCCGTGAACGGGGTGGCCACCGACTGCGAGGCGGCCTGCACGTTGGCGCTCAGATCGGGGTTGTCCTTCTCGACCTGTGCCGCCGCCTCCACGCCCGTCGGCAGTTCGCCGAACGTGTCGAAGTAGTCGAGCTGCGACTCGGTGCTGGTCAGCATCTCGATGAACGCGAATGCGAGGTCCTGGTTCGGCGAATACTGCGCGACGACGAGGTTGTCACCGGAGAGGATGCTCGCCGCTTCCTCTCCGCCCTTCGGGAGTTCGGTCTCCCCCGGCGGGATGGTCGGCAGGAGCGCGTAGGCGTAGGAGTCGGCGACAGGTGAGCCAGCGAACGTGGGCTTGGAGTTGGCGGAGGTCATCGGCAGGAAGCCGGCCTTCCCTTCGGCGAAGGCGGCGACGGCCTGCGCGTTCTTCCACCCGACCGATGCCGGGTCGACGAGTCCGTCCTGGTACCAGCCGAAGTAGGTGTCGTAGGCGGCGGCCACGGCCGGGTCGTCGATCTCCGCCTTCTTGGCGTCGACGTCGATCAGCGGGTTGCCCGCCTGCACACTCATACCCCAGACGAACTTCCAGGGGTCGAAGCTGTCGGCGTAGCCGATCGCGAGGCCGTGCACATCCCCGGATTCGATCTTCGCGGCCGCAGCCGTCAGCTCGTCCCAGGTCGTGGGCGGCTCCTCGATGCCGGCAGCCGCCAGCAGCTCGGTGTTGTAGGCCATCACGAACGGTCGGCTCACGAACGGGATAGCGATCTCATCCTTCTCGCTCGGGCCGGAGATTCCCAAGGTCGACGGCACGAAGCGGTCGCGGCCGCCGACCTTGTCCCAGTCGGCATCCGTGAGCTTCACGAAGGCGCCCGTCGCGTAGGCGGTCGGGGTGAAGGTGGTGCCGAGACCGTAGACGTCGGGGCCCTGTCCGGAGAGCACGGAGGTCTGGATCTTCGTGAGCTCGTCGTTGGCGCTGGCGAAGGTCTCGAACTCGACGGTGGCTCCGGTCTTCTCCTCGAACGCATCGGAGACCTTCCCGAACCATTCCTTCTGCTGCTCGGGGTAGAGGCCGTTCGCGGCCATCATCACGGTGAGCGTCTGGCCTGTCCCATCGACAGCGCCACCGGTGCCGCCGTCATCCGTACCAGCGCCGGATCCCGAGCATGCGGTCAACGCGATCGCTGCTGCGGTCATCGCCCCGAGGGCGATCAGGGGTCGAGACTTCATTGAACTCTCCTTCGAGACAGTGAGTGGACGTGACTGCGTCTCCGCCAAGGTAGGCAAGCGTGGCAATTGTTAGCAATCCATTGCCAGTAATTGCCATCCTGTGATTCTGTTGCCCCATGTCGTCCCTCACACCGCCTCCGCACCGGCCGACCCTCGCAGACGTGGCCGATGCCGCCGGCGTCGCGATCTCCACGGCCTCGCGCGCACTCGCCGTCCCCGGTCGCGGGAACCCCGACACCCGCGAGCGCATCATCCGCATCGCGAAGGACCTCGGTTACACCCCCGTCACCGCGTCGAACGCCTCGGCGACACCATCGACCCGCATGGTCGCCGTCCTCGTGTCGGACGTCACGAACCCGTTCTACTTCGGCATCATCCGGGGCACGCAGCAGGCTCTTCGCGTCGCCGGATACTCGCAGATCCTCGTGCATACCGAGGAGTCGCCCGAGATGGAGGAGAGCACGCTCGAAGAGCTGCGCAGCTCGTACGACGGTGCGATCCTGACCGCCTCCCGCCTGTCCGATGAGCGGCTGGCTGAGCTCAGTGCCGAGCTCCCGCTCGTCGCGTTGAACCGGGCGGTGCCGGGAGTGCCGTCGGTGTTCATCGACACACCGCTCGGCTTCGACCAGGCCGTCGAGCACCTCGCCTCGCTGGGCCATCGACGCATCTGCTACGTGGCGGGCCCTCCGACGAGCTGGGCGAGCAACCTGCGCTGGCGGGCCGTGGCGGCCGCGTGCGAGCGGCTCGGCATCGAGTACACGAAGGTGGGGCCGTACCAGCCGCGCACCAAAGCGGGCGCCGCCGCGGCGGATGCGGCACTCAACACCGGAGCAACCGCGTGCGTGGCGTTCAACGACCTCCTCGCGATCGGCATGCTCATCCGGCTCAAGGAACGAGGCGTGCGTGTTCCGGAGGACATGAGCATCGTCGGCTGCGACGACATCTTCGGCGCCGACTTCTGCAACCCGCCGCTGACCACCCTCACCGCTCCGGTCGAACAGGCCGCACGGCTGTCGGTATCGATGCTGCTCGATCGATTGCAGAGCGAGCGCATCGGCGCGAGCGCACTCACCCGCCGCCACATCGCCGCGCTGCCGACCCATCTGACCGTGCGGGAGTCGACCGGCTCCGCACCGCGCCGTACCCCTGGAGGAGAATCATGAGCAGAGAACTCAGCCCGCACGTCGACCGACTCCTCCCCGCCGACCCCGGCGTGCGAGAGCTCGCCAGGAGGCTGTACGACACCGTCGCTGCCGCGCCGATCCTCTCCCCGCACGGCCATGTCGATGCTGCATTGCTCGCCGACGACAAGCCCTTCCCAGACCCTGCGACACTGCTGATCACGCCCGACCACTACGTGCTGCGTCTGCTCCACGCAGTCGGCGTGCCCCTCGACGCGCTGGGCCGGGGAGCCGCGCCCGCTGATCCGCAAGAGGTGTGGCGGGCGTTCTGCGCGAACTGGGATGTGTTCCTCGGAACCCCGGTGCGCTACTGGTTCGAGACCTCGCTGGCCGAGGTGTTCGGGGTGACGGAGCAGCCGAGTGCGGGCAACGCCGACGAGCTCTACGCACACATCGACGCGCAGCTGCACACCGCCGCGTTCCATCCGCGGGCGTTGTTCGATCGCTTCCGCATCGAAGTGCTCGCGACGACCGACGATCCCGCAGACGATCTCGCAGCTCACGCGCGATTGCGCGACGATCCTTCCTTCCACGGGCATGTGCTCCCGACGTTCCGCGCCGACCGCTACATGGATCCGTCGTCCGCAGGGTGGGCGAGCGCGATCGCGGATCTGTCGGAGGCGGCGGGTGCGGATGCCGGGAGCTACGCCGGGCTGCTCGAGGCTCTGCGCCGCCGCCGCGCCGCGTTCCGGGCAGCGGGCGGCACAGCGACCGACACCGGGGTGCTCGATGCCGGATCGCAGCCGCTCACGAGTGCCGATGCGGAGCGCATCCATGCCGCGGGGCTCCGGAGCGAAGTCACGGCGGAAGACGCGACGGCGTACCGCCGCAACATGCTCTACCGACTGGCGGAGATGTCGTCCGACGACGGGCTGGTGATGCAGCTACATCCCGGCGTCATCCGCAACCACCACCGCGACACACTCGCACGGTTCGGCTCGGACAGCGGACACGACCTTCCGGACGTCGCCGCCTTCACGCGGCCGCTCACCCCGATCCTCAACGACTTCGGCACGAACGAGACGTTCCGGATGGTGCTGTTCACGGTCGACGAGACAGCGTTCAGCCGTGAGATCGGACCACTCGCGGGCTTCTATCCGTCCGTCTACGCCGGTGCGCCGTGGTGGTTCCTCGACACCCCCGACGCGATCGCCCGCTACCGGCGGTCGGTGACGGACAGTGCCGGGTTCACGAAGACGAGCGGGTTCGTCGACGACACCAGGGCTTTCTGCTCGATCCCCGCCCGGCACGACATGTCACGACGACTCGACGCCGGCTACCTGGCGGCACTCGTCTCCGAGCACCGGCTCACCGAAGAACAGGCCTTCGCATTGGCGCACCGTTTCGTGGACGACATCCCGAGGACGACGTTCCGCCTGCCCGGGGGTACCGCCTCAGCTTCATGAGGTGGACGCCTTCGTCACCCTGCGGACGACGTAATCGACGACGTCGCCCTCCGGGATCGCGCGGGGCCGGAAGCGCACACCGGTCGACGCCCGTGGAACCATGCGATCGACGCGGAAGATGCGCCAGTCGTCTCGATCGAGATCCCACGCGAGCAGGTACCAGACCGACCCCCAGCTCACCAGGCGCTGCGGTTCGGTGTGCCGCTTCTCTTCGTCTCCGCCGGGTTTCGTGTAGCCGAAGCGAAGCCGTTCATGGGCACGGACGGCCGCGGCGACCGTGCTGAGCGCCGCGAGGTCGAGCGGGGGTTCGGCCCCAGGAACCACACTCGTCGCCTCACGGATCGTGTCGACGCGACGGCGCAGTCGCGAGGGCATGACCTGCTCGAGTTTCGCGAGGGCGGTGAGCGAGGTCTCTTCGACGCCGAGCCGCCAGGTGGCGGCCACCCCCAGCCCGACGGCGACCGCGACCGCCTCGTCGTCGTCGAGCAGCAACGGAGGCATCGCGGTTCCGGCGGCCAGGCGGTATCCGCCCGCGACGCCGGGGCGCGCATCCACCGGATAACCGAGCGAGCGGAGCTTGCCGATGTCGGCGCGCACGGTCCTCGTGCTCACACCCAGTCGGTCGGCGAGTGCGGAACTCGTCCAGTCGCGTCTGAGCTGAAGCAATGACAGCAGTTCCAGCAGACGGGCCGAGGTCTCGAGCATGTCTGATCCTCTCAGCAAATGCGGAAGCTGGTCTTCCGCATTGCCTGAGAGCGTCAGCAGCATGACACAGAACACCTCCCTCAGCCCTTTCCGCATCGACATCCCGCAGGATGCCATCGATGACCTGCACGATCGTCTGACCCGCACGCGCTGGCCGCTCCCCGCTCCCGGACGTGACGATCGCACCGACTTCAGCCGGGGGATCCCGCTTCCCTACCTGCAGGAGCTCGCGGATCACTGGCGCGATGGATTCGACTGGCGGGCGCAGGAGAGGGCCCTCAACGCGCATGAGCAGTTCACGACCGTCGTCGACGGTCAGACGTTCCATGTGCTCCATGTGCGCTCGGCGAACCCGGCAGCCACGCCTCTGCTTCTCAGCGACAGCTGGCCGGCGTCGTTCATCGAGTACCAGCGACTGATCCCGCTGCTGACGGACGACTTCCACGTGGTCATCCCGTCCCTGCCCGGACTGGGGTTCTCGAACCCGCTCTCCGGCACCGGGTGGGATCTGGCTCGAACCGCCGACGCCTACACCGAGATCATGACGCGCTTCGGCTACGACCAGTTCGCGGCGCACGGCACGGACGTCGGCACCGGCATCATCGGCAGACTGGCCGCGCTGCACCCGGAGCACGTCATCGGCACGCACTTCGCCAGCGACCGCGTGTGGCTCGGACTGGTCGGCACCATGTTCCCCGCCCCCGATGGTCTGTCCGAGGAAGAGCTCGCCCAGCTCGAGGCCGCACATGCTGCGAGCGCTGCGGAACGCGGCTACGTCGGCATGCACAACCATCGACCCGACACGGTCGGACCGGCCCTCACCGACTCGCCCGTCGGCCAGCTCGCGTGGATCGTGGAGAAGTTCAAGCGCAGGATCGACGGCGGGTACGGGGCGCCGGACGTCGACCGCGACCAGCTCCTGACGAACGTGAGTCTCTACTGGTTCACCCGCAGCGGTGCTTCAGTCGCGCAGTTCTTCTACGAGTCGGAGCACGCCCAGCTGGACTTCGTCATGCCCTCCGGGGTGCGCGCCGGCTGGGCCGTCTTCGACGCGCATCCCCTGATCCGGCGCACGATGGATCCCGCCGGTGCGATCGACCACTGGAGCGAGTTCGCCGCGGGCGGGCACTTCCCGGCGATGGAGGAGCCGGAGCTGCTGGCCGACGACATCCGCAGGTTCTTCCGCGGTCTCGCCTGATCCGCTCAGGCACCGTGCGCATCGATCAGATCGCGACCGCGCTGATCGATGCGTGCGGGCGCCTTCTCTCCTGCACCCTGGTCTCGCTGTCGAGCACCGAGAAGCCGGCGCGCTCGAGCTGGTTCGACATACCCTGCACCGACCAGTAGTGCGCCGTCGTGACGGCGTGCGGGAAAGGCTGCCCGTCCGCCCCGTCGAAGAAGCCGACCAGCAGATGTCCGCCCTCACGGGTCCCGCGGCGAGCGGCCTCGAGCAGATTCGGAAGCCCATCCGGAGTCGCGTGGATCAGCGAGTACCAAGCCAGCACGCCGCCCAAGGAACCGGGCGGGATGTCGGTATCGGCCAGAGACGCCGTCCGATACGAGATGTGGGGGAATCGCGCCGAGGCGCCGGCGATGAAGTCCGGCACCAGGTCGATGCCCTCGGCATCGGCACCGCGCTCGACGAGGAACGCCGTCCAGTGTCCAGGACCACACCCCACGTCGAGGATGCGTCCGTCGACGCCGTCCGCCCAGCGACCGATGCGCTCCCGGTCGACGTCATCCATCTGCGCGATGTCGCCGAACAACTCCGTGTACTCGACCGCACGCGCCGCATACCCGTCGCGCACGCGCGCATCCTCCGTCTCCTGCTGAGCCATGGCCCTCCCCGCTCTCGCGATGATCGGACTCCACGCTATCGAGGTCTCGCCCACAGATGGATGTAACACCTGTTACAGTTTCGAGTGTGACGAAATCGGATGGCTGGCTCGTGCTCCTGGTGCAGGTACCCGCATCACCCTCGCGGCATCGCGTCGCGGTCTGGCGCGAGCTGCGTCAGTTCGGTGCGGTACCCGCAGGGCAGGGCACCTGGGTCACGCCAGATGTGCCTGCGTGCGTCGAGGGGGTCGACCGGGCGCGGGCGCTCGCACAGCGCGGCAACGGCGACATCCTCGTGCTTCGCACCCAGGCCGACGGCGGTGACACCGCCGCACTTCGGAAGCTCTTCGACGCCGCGAGAGCAGACGACTGGGCGGAGTTCGTCGCCGACTGCGCGAAGTACCGCGCCGAGATCGCGCGTGAGATCGAGAAGAAGAAGTTCACGCTGGCCGAGCTCGAAGAGGAGGAGCAGAGCCTCGACCGACTGCAGCGCTGGCACCGCACGATCCGCGCCCGCGACGTGTTCGACTCCGCCTCGTCCAAGGACGCCGACCGCGAGTTGGCCGCGTGCGTTCAGGATCTCGCCCGGTTCGCCGACCTCGTCTACCAGGCCGTCCACACGTGAGCCTGCCGACCGCCGCCGCACCGGCGACCCGCCAGGTCGCACCGCTGTATGCAGCCGGCTTCGTGACGGCGTTCGGCGCCCACAGCATCGCCGCAGGCATCGGGGCAACCGGCGGGGACATCGGTCTCGACCTCCTGCGTCTGGGAGCGCTTCTGGCGATCTACGACCTCGCCGAGGTGTTCCTCAAACCCGTCTTCGGCTCGCTGTCCGACCGGATCGGCGCCAAGCCGGTGATCGTGTTCGGGCTTCTGGCCTTCGGCGTCGCATCGCTCGTCGGGGTGTGGTCGTCGAGCACGGCAGCCCTCGCGATCGCACGGCTCGGGCAGGGCGCCGCAGCCTCGGCGTTCTCGCCCGCTTCCTCGGCGACGGTCGCACGGCTCGCGGCCCCGGGCGCGAAGGGGCGATACTTCGGCAGATACGGATCCTGGAAGGGCCTCGGCTACACACTGGGTCCTCTCCTCGGCGCCGCACTGATCTTCCTGGGCGGCTTCCCCCTCCTCTTCACGTGCCTGAGCGCGCTCGCCGTCCTCACCGCGATCTGGGTGGCGATCTCCCTGCCCCGACTCGAGCCGCTACCTCGACCCCGGTACACGGTCGCCGACCTGGTCCGTCAGACGACGGAGCGGGGCTTCCTCATCCCGACGCTCGTGCTCGCCGCGTCCACCGGCGCGCTCGGTGCGGCGATCGGCTTCCTCCCCGCTCTCGCCAGCAGTGAAGGTGCTCCCCTCTTCGCGAGCATCGCGATCGCCTCGGTTCTGGCGCTGAGCTCGGCACTCACCCAGCCCTGGGCGGGCAGGCTCCGCGACAGCGGCCGCCTGAGCGATCGGACCGCGATGACACTCGGCCTCGCGGTGATCACGGCCGGCATCCTGGTCGCCGCGTTCGTCTCCGTGCTCCCGTGTCTCTACGTCGCCGCCGCCCTGCTCGGCATCGGGATCGGCGTCTCGACGCCTTTCGCCTTCGCGCATCTCGCCGAGACGACACCACCCGAACGGATGGGGCGCACGATGGGCACGGCCGAACTCGGCCGCGAGCTCGGCGATGCCGGTGGGCCGCTGCTGGTCGGAGCCGTCGCGGTGGCGGGGACGCTTCCCTGGGGTCTCGCGGCACTCGCGGTCGTGGTCGCCGCTTCGGGAGCGACCACCCGGGTCCTGCCGCGATCACCGGGAGGAGAGCGGGCGGAGAGCGACACCTGATGCACTTTCGTCGCCGACGCAGGCCGCCCGATGGAACCGGATCTCCGTGCCGAACGAATACCTAGTGTGAGCAACGACAACGACATCATCCGCGAATCGCTCGAGACCGCGGAACGGTTCTCCGAGATCTTCGAGCGACATATCGGCGCCGTCTCGGCCTACGTCGCCCGCCGCGTCGGACCGGCTGCGAGCGATGACATCGTGAGCGAGACGTTCC
The DNA here is from genome assembly GCF_001005635.1 of Microbacterium sp. Ag1. Classification (NCBI taxonomy): domain Bacteria; kingdom Bacillati; phylum Actinomycetota; class Actinomycetes; order Micrococcales; family Microbacteriaceae; genus Microbacterium; species Microbacterium sp. Ag1. The sequence goes on along the minus strand of NZ_LBCR01000031.1, from coordinate 60,354 downwards.
TGATCGCGTTCCGCAAGCGGAGGCGCTACGACTTGACGCGGAGTTCCGCGCTGCCCTGGCTGATGGGCATCGCGACGAATGTCCTCGGACAGCACCGAAGGGCCCAGGCGCAACACTGGCGCGCGCTGCAGGCGTCCGTCGGTCAGCACGACCAGGTGGCTGCCGACGATCACGACCGCTCCTCCTCGCAGCTCGATGCAGCAGGCGAGATCGAGCGCCTCTACCCCCGCATCGCCGCGCTGACGGCCCGTGACCGCGAGGTGCTCTTCCTGCACGCCTGGGGCGATCTCACATACGAGCAGATCGCCGCGGCGCTCGCGATCCCGGTCGGTACCGTGCGTTCACGCCTCAGCCGCATCAGGGCGAAGCTCGCCGCTCCTCCGCCGCCGGCGGCTCCACCCCACCGGCCGCGCGCGGCGACCACCCACATCCGACTTGCCGAGAAAGAGACCATCCATGGACATCCTTGACACGGTGCGGGAGATGAAGCCCACCTACCCCACATCGCCGCAGGCACCTCGCCGCGCCCTCCACCAGGCGATCGCGCAGTCGCGACGTCGCCGCCCACTCGGACGGATCATCGGGATCTCCCTCGCGGGCACGGCGGTCGCCGCGGTCGCCGTCGCCGCCTCCGTACTCATCCCGCCGGGAGTCGTCGGCCAACCGCCGGCTGCCTCGGCATCGACCTATCTCAACGAGACCGCGGCCTCCATCCGATCGGCTGCCGCGCAGCCGGTCCAGGTGACCATGGCGACCAGACACCTGCGCCTCGTCGGTGGTCGGAATGAGCAGTCCCCTCCGTTCGGCAGCTTCAGGACGGATGCCACGGGTGCCGTCGTCACCGAATCGGCTGTGACGTATCTCCATGCGGCGGACGGAAGCTCGTCGCAGACGTCGCACACCGAGTTGCACGCCACCGAGACTTACGGCGACGCCACGGCCGTCCACCGCGCCTGGACTTCGTACTACGGGTCATCCTTCCCCATCGGCGCGGAGCCCCTCACGGTGCGCGATGTCGACGTCGACGCCCCTCCCATCGGGGAACTCCCGGTGTCGACCACCGACTTCCCGTCGGACCCCGCGGCCTTCCTCGCCGCATGGACGACCGGCATGGAGGATCAACTGATCGCTGCCAAAGCAGAAGTGGCGAGGATGCCCATGGACGGCGAACCGGAGTCGAACGGACTGTACGCGAGCATCGAGGAACGGCTCGACATCCCCGCCGCGGAGCATATGCTCAACGAACTCGGACATTCAGTGCCCATCCTCTCCGCCTCCCCGGAGTATCGCGCGACGTTCCTGGAGGCACTCGCCCTGGCAGACGGGATGGCAGTTGAGAACGACGCCTCCGCCGACAAGATCCTGGTGTACGAGACCGACGACGCCCGCTTCCGCCTGACGGTCAATCCCCCGACCGGCTCCATCCTCCGGATCGAGAAGTTCCTGCTCCGGGTTCCCCCCGGTCCCGGGAACGTGTCCATCGAAGACACCACTCCCGTCGAGGTCGGCTCCGCATCCTTCCTCCCGAAGGAGATTCCGGATTTCGCGGTGACCTTCACGACGGAACCGGTGGGCTGAGCCCGGCGCTCCGCAGTGCGCCTCCGCATCCTCTCGGGTGCGGAGGCGCACTGTCGCCGGGCTCAGTCCGCCGCCGGCACCGCCGCGATCACCCGGATCTCCCTCGTCGCGGCATCACCGAGGATGCGCAGCGCCTCCTGATAGGCCTCGGAATGGTACGCCGCCACCGCAGCCTCGAGATCCGGGAACTCGATGATCGTCGTGCGCAACGCCGACTCGCCTTCCAGCACTGCGAGAGGCGCACCCCGCGCGAGGAACCTTCCGCCCCCGGCCCGCATCGCGGGACCTGCGCGCTCGACGTACCGCGCAAGCGTTTCGTGATCTCGAATGCTCGTGAACGTGTTCACCCAATAGACAGTCACCGTGATGCTCTCCCGTCGATCTCGGAGAGTCCATCCTGAGCGACCGGCGTATGTCCGACCAGGCCGAGAACCGCCGACGATCGACTCGATCCTGCCGATTCCGCTCGAACGCGGGCTCGGCGCCGACTCGGTGTTCGTGCGGGCCAGGACCGGGCCGACCGCTACCGGAGCAGCATCAACGACTACTTTCCGTCGCCAGCGCGAGATCGGCGGATCGGCCGGAGAACTGTTCGGACGATCCCCACCACGACTGCTCCCACGACGCCGCCCACCGTGTTCCAGACGATGTCCTGCACGTCGGGAACGCGACCGGGTATCGAGGCCTGTACGTGTTCGATCGCGAACGATGCACCGAACACCAACACGGGCGCGAGTATCCAGAGGCGCCTGCTGAGCGCGAGCGCCACTGCGGCTCCGAGCGGCACGAAGAGCAGAGCATTGAGAGTGCTCTCCAGCTGGAGATAGCTCATCGGTTCGACCAGCGGCGCGGCGAAGACGTGGACGAAGTCCATGAAGAGCGCGCGGGCAGGACCCGCGAATCGGCGCGGTGTCAGTGTGACGGCGACGACCGCCAGCGCCGCGAGACCCGCGACGAGCAGCCGGGGACCGGAGGATGCACGAGGGCGAGCAGAGGGGTTCATATGTCCACCCCACCGCATCCGATGTTGCGTGAGCGTATGCGTTTCGGTCGGCAACCTTCAGAGGTGGAACGCGATCAGCGCCGGAATCCCCGGGTCAGTTGAAGTCGCCGCCGGGAGCCATGTCGGCGAAGCGCGAGTAGTGCCCCTGGAACGCGACCGTGATCGTCGCGGTCGGACCGTTACGGTGCTTGGCGACGATCAGGTCGGCCTCACCGGGACGCACGTCCTTGTCGTAGACCGAGTCGCGGTGCAGCAGGATGACCATGTCGGCGTCCTGCTCGATCGAGCCGGACTCTCGCAGGTCGCTGATGGCGGGCTTCTTGTCGGTGCGCTGCTCCGGACCACGGTTCAGTTGCGACAGGGCGATGACCGGAACCTGCAGCTCCTTGGCGATGAGCTTGAGGCTTCGCGAGAACTCCGAGACCTCCTGCTGACGCGACTCGACGCGCTTGCCCGAGGTCATGAGCTGCAGATAGTCGATGATGACCATGCGCAGACCCTCGCGCTGCTTCAGGCGACGGCACTTCGCGCGGATCTCGACGAGCGTCATGTTGGGGCTGTCGTCGATGTAGAGCGGAGCGTCGTTGATGCGCCCTCGCGTCGCGGCGACCGTGGTCCAGTCGCGCGGGTCGAGGTTTCCCTTTCGCATGTTCTGCAAGGGGATGGCACCTTCGGCGCTGAGCAGACGCATGGCGATCTCGCTCTTGCCCATCTCGAGCGAGAAGAAGACGGAGGGGAGGTTGTGACCGATGGACGCCGCCCGCGCGAAGTCGAGCGCGAGCGTGGACTTACCCATGGCGGGTCGAGCGGCGACGACGATCATCTGACCACCGTGCAGGCCGTTGGTGAGCTCGTCGAGCTCCTTGAAGCCGGTCGGCACCCCGGTCATCGACCCGTCGCGACCGCTGGCAGCCTCGATCTCTTCGAGCGCGGCATCGACGGCGATCTGCAGCGGCACGTAGTCTTCAGCTGTCTCGGATCCGGTGATCGAGTAGATCTCGGCCTGCGCGTTGTTGACGATGTCGGTCGCATCGCCCTCACCGGCGTAGCCGAGCTGCACGATGCGGGTGCCGGCGTCGACGAGGCGGCGCAGGATGGCGCGCTCCGAGACGATACCGGCGTAGTAGCCGGCGTTCGCGGCCGTGGGGACGATCGACGTCAGCGTGTGCAGGTAGTCGGCGCCGCCGGCGCGACCGAGCTCGCCGGTCTTGATGAGCTCATCGGTGACGGCGACGACGTCGGTGGGCTCGCCGTGCGAATACAGCGACAGGATCGCTTCGAAGATCAGCTCGTGCTTCGGGATGTAGAAGTCGGCGCCCTTGAGGGTCTCGATGACATCCGCGACCGCGTCCTTCGACAGGAGCATTCCGCCCAGGGCGCTCTGCTCGGCGAGGAGATCGTGGGGAGGCGTGCGCTCCGGCGCGCGCTTCGCGCCCATGCGCTCCTCTGAGATGTCGGCGATCGACACAGTCTTCCCTTCGATGCGACGTTTCCGATGCGATGTCGTGGTGCGACGGCCGGGGGCGGGCCCCTCGGGTCTCGGCGCTCACGCCGTCCTGAACAGCAGAACAGAGGCTTCCGACATTCGGTCGCTCGCCCACGCTACGAGCGACTGTTTCCCCATGCAAGACGGGCTGTGGATAACTCTGTGGAGAGCGTGCGAACAAGCCTGGAGTGTCTGTGCACAACGGGTGTGGATAACCCCGTGGAGGAGCGCGTATCCAAACTTTTTTATCGCCTTTGAACAGGCTTTTATCGATTCCCCAGGCTGTGGATGAAAATCAGTTTAAATCGGGCGTTGAAGGTTGCCCTCTGCGCGTTCGGGATGTGTAGAACCTGGGGAAAGTCAAGCCGAGATTTCCTCGGGCGCGTCACGCGCTGACATCCGCAGAAACCCGCGGATAACCCCCTAGACAGATCGCCTTTGCGCGAGTATCGTCACCCGCAATCGACGCACCTGCGTCGACAGGCGTTGCCTTCTGAGGGGGAGGCACACGTGCTTGGCCTTCTGAGGGGGAGGTTGACGTGGACGCTCGAGCCACCCGACGCGGCATATCTGCCGGCGTCTTCTGGGGTGGCATCGGCGTGCTCGCGTTGACGACGCTCGCCGTGCTCTTCGCGGGCGGGTCCGCGCACGCGGACGAACAGGAAGACGGCCCCCTCGACGGACTCACCACACTGGTCAGCGAGACGGTGTCCACCGTCACGACCCCCGTGGCTCCGGTGGTCACGCAGGTGGTCGCTCCCGTGGTCACTCAGGTGGTCGCCCCCGTGCAGCAGGCCGCCCCCGCCGTGGTCGCCGCCGTCACGCAGCCTGTCACGAGTGCACCGGTCGTCGGGCCGACAGTGGCACCCGTCGTGAACGCCGTGACCGAGACGGCGGCCACCGTCGTCGCCCCGGTCACCGATACCCTCACCGGAGCGCCGGTCTCGCAGATCACCGACCCGGTTCTCGAGGCCGTGTCCGGCATCCCCGTCGTCGGCGGACTCGTCGCCGACCTCGGCCTGATCTCGGCGGTCGGCGACGTGGTCGATGTCGTCGACGACACCACGGCCCTCCTCGGGAACGTGACGAACGAGACCGTCCCTCCCGTACTGGAAGCCATCGACCCGACGAATCCTCCGACGACCCAGGAACCGATCCAGGAACCAGGCGAGGTCTCCGGCGTCATCGCCGAACCCGCGGTCGTGGCGGCCGCCGTCCTCGCGACGCAGCCTGCCGCCGCGACACCATCGGGGACACCGACCTCGGGGTCCGCCCCCGTGGCACCTCCATCGACCCTGCGCTCAGCGAGCGAGAGCACCACCGCTGCCCTCGACCACACCACTCCTGTGCCCGCGGGGTCTCCGCCCGGAGGCGCGCTCGGCACCGCGGTTCCCGCGTCTTCCTCTGCCGGTTCCGGCGGCGGAAGCGGCACGTCCCCCGCGCGTCTCAGCGACGCGAACGCTTCTCCGCTCCGTGCTGGCGAGCGGACCTCCGGCGCTTCCGACGACGAGGTACCCTCCTCGCCGGTCGCCGACACCGACGTCTCTCCTGACTGACGGATCGTCACGTCGTTCCTTCCGAGGAACGACAGATGCCGTGCTGCACGCGCACTCCGATCGCGTGCACCCATCAGACGATCCACCCAGTCAGGAGAACCATCATGCGTACTTCCTTGAAGCGGGCCCTCTGGGGCACGCTCATCGCCGGGGGCATCACGCTCTTCGGCGCGACGGTCGCGAACGCGGCCGAGACGACCGGAGACGACGGACTGCTCTCCGGAACCCAGGCGGAGACGGCGATCACCGCCCCGGTCTCCGTCGTGAACAACGCCATCTCCGTGGTGAGCGACGCCGTCGTGTCGAGCTCGCCAACCCCCGCGCCGGCGCCCGCCCCGGCACCTGCGCCCGCTCCGGCACCTGCACCTGCACCCGCTCCGGCACCTGCCGAGACGAGCGGCGAGTCGGGGACGGCGTCCGGTACTCAGGCCGCCGTCACCGTCAATCTTCCCGTGACCGTGTCGAACAACGCCGTGAGCGTGACCGACACGTCGACGACCAGCGCCCCGGCCGGGACTCCCCAGAGCTCGGCTCCCCAGACCGACCCTTCGGCCGGGGCGCCTCTCGTGACCACGAACGGCCTGGACGGAGTGCTCTCGGGCACCCAGGCACTGCTCGCGGTCAACGCGCCGATCACCGTGACGGGCAACGCCGTGTCGGTTCTCGGCGACACCGAGAGCACGGCTCCGACCGGGCAGGGAGCCGCAGCACCGGCGCCCTCCACCCCGACCGGATCGACGACGTCCGGAGAGGACGGCGTCGGCAGTGGCACACAGGTCATCGCGCCCGTCACGGCACCCGTCACGGTGTCGGGCAACGCGATCTCCCTGCTCGGCGACACGAGCTCGACGGGCGCCGGCACCGCCGGTCCGTCTGGCTCGTCCGCTCCGGCCACGTCGGCGGGCACCTCGGGCGACGACGCGATCCTCGGCGGCACGCAGGCGACCGCGCCCGTCACGGCACCCGTCACGGTGTCGAGCAACGCGATCTCCCTGCTCGGCGACACCTCGGCCTCGGGCAGCGGAGCGGCTGCGACCGCATCCCCCACTCCCGCGACCGGAGGCAACACCACCACCGGAACCGACAGCGTCCTCGGCGGCACCCAGATCACCGCACCCGTCACCGCCCCGATCGGCGTGACCGGCAACGCGATCTCCGTCCTCGATGACGCCACCGTCACCCGCACCGGAACCGGCGGGACCACCACTCCCGCCCCGGCCACCGGAGGCAACACCACCACCGGAACCGACGGCATCCTCGGCGGCACGCAGGTGGCGCTGCCGGTCAACGTGCCGATCACGCTCGGCGGCAACGCCATCTCCGTGATCGGCGAGGCCACGGTGACCGATCCCGGCACGGGAACCAACCCCGGTACGGACCCAGGAACGGATCCAGGCACGGATCCCGGCACCAACCCGGGCACCGACCCCGGCACCATCCCGGGCACGAACCCCGCCAGCTCGACCCCCGGCACGTCCGGAGCCGCTTTCGCCTCGGGCGCAGCGACCACCGGCCAGGCCCACGGGCTCGCGATGACGGGTGGAGCGCCTACTGAAGGACTGATCGCCCTCGCCGCGATCCTGCTTCTCCTCGGAGGCGCTGGACTGCTGCGACGCCGCCGGCTGACGGCGTAGCGATGACGCCGGCGGTGCGCTCGTCCTCGGGGGAGGAGACCCGCACCGCCGGTGCGCCGCTGCGTCCACCCCATACGTCGACGGAGTCGTAGCCCCCAGCTCACACCGTCGTTCGACGCCGGCGCAGAAGGGCGGATGCCCCGTGGAATCCCCACCCACGGGGCATCCGTCGCGCCCGGATGCCAGGGCGGTTCATGCGCTCCCGCGCGATGGTTCAGAGCAAGGCGCCCAGGCGACGAGCGATGACATCGGCCTGCTGCTCGGCGATCTCGCCTGCACCCGGTTCGTCCGGCTCGAAGCCGCTGATACCCGCATGCATGAGCACTCGCGCCTGGGCGGGGCGCCGGAGCTGATCGAACGACATGGGAAGGGCGGTGCAGCGGGAGTCTCCGCTCAGCAGATGCGCGAGTTCGTGGACGACCACATGCAACCGATACCAGCGCGGGTCGGAAGCCCGGACGGGGATCCTGGCGCGATCACCCTCCACCAACACGTGCCTGGGCGTCGCCTGCCATTCCGCCTCACCGAGAACCTGCACTTCGATATCGATCCCCATCATGGCGGAGACCCGATCCGTGACGCATTGCACGCTCGCCCCGCACTCGACCTCCAACTCATCCATAAGCCGATCCGCTGGGCTTCGACCACTCACGATTTCCCTCACCCCTCGCAATGCCCGGCCCCCTTTCGACCGAGCAACCCTCACACCTGAGAGATGGAACGGGAGGTCGGATCATTACGCCGAACCGGGGAGACTTTCGTCCAGTCTTCGACGACCTTCGACCAGCCCCGACGCGCGCTATGGCACCCGGAGCACACCGCCCTCGTCGATGAGCGCCGCCGTGTCGGGGAAGTCACGCCGACTCCGCTCGTTCATCAGCTCGGTCACCCGACCGGTCGAGTCGGGATGCGGCGCGCCACCGTCGAACTCGAACCGCACGGGTCGCACCCGCCCGGCCACGAGGCTGCCGTCCGCTCGCAGCCGGACGGAGAGATAGGCGCCGTGGCGTGTCTCCTCCTCGGCGCCGAACACTCCCCCGCCCCCGAAGTTGCCCAGGCTGTAGGCGATCAGACGCCCGCGGTAGAACTCCGCCCCGCGGAGCACATGCGGGCCATGTCCGATCACCAGATCGGCGCCCGCGTCGACCACTGCGTGCGCGAACGCGATCGGGTCTCCCCTGTTCTCGCCGTACATGAACTCGGTGCCCGGTGTCACCGCGTCGGCTCCGGGGCCCTCCGCCCCCATGTGCGCATGCACGACCACGATGTCGGCCTGCGCCGCAGCAGCGCGCACCAGCTGCCGCACGTGCCGCAGGTCGGTGATGCGGTTGAAGCCGCTGTAGGGCGCGAATCCGACCATCGCCACCGAGGTGCTCCCGACGCGGGTGACGACGATCTCGTCGCGCTCCCCCACGGCGTCGATCCCCACCGCACGCAGGAGCGTCCTCGTCTCGTCGAAACCCGTCCTCCCGTAGTCGTGGCTGTGGTTGTTGGCCTGGTTGAGCAGGTCGAAGCCCTGCAGGTGGGCGGCGGCATCGGGATCGCTCCGGAACGCCAGGCAGCTCGCGCTGCGGCCGCACTTGTCGTACCCGGTCTCCGCACTGATCGCCTGTTCGAGGTTCCCCGTGACGATGTCCTCCGTGAACCACGGACGGACATCGTCGAAGTATGCCCGGCCGCGATCATCCGGCACGGCGTGCTGCACGTCGTAGAGGAGGACGTCCCCGACCGCTCCGATGCTCACCTCCCCCGAGCGCGTCGCAGACGAAGCGCGCGCCTCTGACGTGCGCGCCGGGAACGCCGCCGCCGCGCTCAGCCCGACGGCGATGGCGACCAGCACCAGCACCGCCACCGGACTGCGCCAGGGGATGCGCGGGCGAGCGGCACCACTCCTCCGGTCGGCCCGCAACCGGGGAAGACCCCAGAGCCAGGACAGCCCATCGCGCTCCGTGAGCCGCGCGAGGAAGACGCAGGCCGCCACGAGTGCACCCGTCAGCAACGGCGGGAGCACCAGCGCGCCCACGAGCTGTGCGGCGTTCCCTGCGTCGGACAGGGGACCCACCAGTGCGGCATCCGCGAGCACCAGGAGCGGCATGTGGAGGAGGTAGACCGGCAGGGTGCGTGCCCCCAGCCATGTCAGCCCTCTCCCCAGCAACGGCACCCCCGGGAGCAGGGTCGCGACGGCGAGACCCATCGTCACTCCGACGAACGACACGATCGGCCAGACGCCGGGCACCTGCTCCGCGCCCGTCACTCGCATCACGGCGTAGGCGGCAAGGTAGGCGAGCAGGAGCACCCCTGCCGCGAGACGCCGCGGCCGTGCCGTGAAACGACCGATCCGCGGCGCGAGATAGGCCCCGACCAGGAAGAACAGCAGGTTGTAGAGGAGCGAGCCTCGATTGCTCACCACGTCGACCACGCCGGCGGCGACTGTGACAGACAGCGCCGATGCGGCGACCAGGAGCGTCCAGCGCGGAAGACGCTGCAGCCCCTTGGCCACGAGGAAGTACAGCGCGAGCGCGTAGAGGTACCAGGTGTTCGGCGGGCTGATCGTCACCCCTTCGACGAACTCGGACACGCTGCGGGGAACGAACGTGGGGAAGTCGGGGAACGCCCACATCGCGAGCATGTGGATGAGGGTCCACACCAGATAGAGGTAGAGGAAGCGCACGACCCGAGGTCGCCACACGGCAGCCCATGGCCGCGCCAGTGCACCGGCGGCGAAGTAGCCGGAGACGAGCAGGAACAACGGCATCAGGAACGGCCAGATGAGATCGCTGGCGAGTCCCCAGACACCGGGGATCGGGATGCCGATGCGCCAATCGACCTGCAGGTACGTCTTCAGCACGACGTGCCAGAAGACCACCAGGACGATCAGCAGCCCCTTCGCGGCATCTCCCCACGCCGCCCGCGGTGGCGACGAGACCACGGTCACGCGCGGAGGCCGGTTCGGCGACGAGACGTGGAGTTCACCAGGAGAGCACTCATGCCTTCGAGCCAAGCGCAGCCGATGTTGCGGGAGTGTATGCAGAACCGCATACGCTCCCGCAACCGTGCTCTTCCCGGCCGATCATCGTCCCGCGGGATGACCGGTATCAGCCCTCGGGGGGATGTCCCGGTGCGGCCGACCCGGCAGGCTCGAAGCATCGACCGTGTCGCCGCTGCGCAGTCGCCTCTCATCGATCTGTGCAGGAACCGGGCGGGAACCGGTACGGCCCGACGACTGGCGGCTGCCCGCCGGCCGCACCCGCCGCGCGTCCGCCTGTCCGTCCGTCGCGCCTCACACGAAAGCACGCCAACGCGCCATGTCGTTCCTCACCCGCAGCAGTCTCAAGAACCGCCTCATCCTCTCGCTCGCGACGCTCGCGATCGTCGCCCTCGGGCTGATATCGATGAACTCGCTCAAGCAGGAGCTGATGCCGTCGCTGCAGGCGCCCATGGCTTTCATCACGGCGCAGTCGCAGGGTCTTGCCCCCGAGGAGATGGCGAGCACCATCACCGAGCCGCTGGAGCAGGCGGTCCGCGCCGTACCCGGCGTGACCAGCGTCACCTCGACGACGGCGACCGGCGACGCGCAGGTCCTCGTCGAGTGGACCTTCGGCGAAGACGACGAGGAGACGTTGCGCACCATCCGCAGCGCGGCGGAGTCCCTGAAGCCCGGCTTCCCCTCCGGCACCGAGGTCAATGTGGCCTCGGGGGGCGCGGGAGACCTGCCCGCGATGGTGCTGAGCGCGGGGACCACCGGCGACCAGGAGGCCTTCGGGGACGCCCTGCAGCAGACGGTCGTCCCGGCGCTGAAGACCGTCTCAGGTGTTCGCGACGTCACGCTCGCCGGTCAGGAGACGCAGCGCATCACGATCGACCTCCGCTCCGCAGACGTCACGCGCCTCAAGGTCGAGCCCTCCACACTCGGACCGCTCCTGGAGGCCCACGGAGCGGCGCTCCCCGCCGGCCAGGCGGATTCGGCCGAGGGCCCGCTCTCGATCACGGTCGGATCCCGGCTGGCGACCCTGGAGGACATCCAGACCCTCTCCGTCCCCACCCCCGACGGCGCGGTCGCGGTGGCCGACTTCGCCGACGTCTCGATCGAGACGGTTCCAGCGCAGACCATCTCGCGCGTCAACGGCAAGCCCTCCCTCACTCTCCAGGTCATCCCCTCTCAGGGCGCCAACGTCGTCGACATCTCGCACGGCGTGAACGCCGAGCTCGACCGGCTCGCACCGATCCTGGACGCCGAGTTCGTCACCATCTTCGACCAGGCGCCCTACATCGAGCAGTCGATCCACGACCTCTCCGTGGAAGGCGGTCTCGGCCTGCTCTTCGCGGTGCTCGTGATCCTCGCCTTCCTGCGCTCATGGCGCTCGACGATCATCGCGGCGGTCTCGATCCCGCTGTCGCTGCTCATCACTCTCGTGGGCCTGTGGTGGAGCGGCAACACTCTCAACATCCTGACCCTCGGCGCGCTCACGATCGCGATCGGACGCGTGGTCGACGACTCGATCGTCGTGATCGAGAACATCTCGCGGCGACGCGGCGATGGTCCGCTCACGATCGACGGCATCGTCGCATCCGTGCGGCAGGTCGCCGGCGCCATCACCGCATCGACGCTCACCACCGTCGCGGTGTTCCTTCCGATCGCGTTCGTCTCGGGTATCGCCGGTCAGCTGTTCCGCCCGTTCGCTGTGACCGTCTCGATCGCCCTGCTCGCGTCGCTCGTGGTGTCGCTCACCATCGTGCCCGTGCTCGCCTCGTGGTTCTTGAACAAGGCACCCCGACACCGGACGTCGACCCCCGAGGAGGCGCAGCCCTCGTCGGCGGAGTCGGTCGAGGACGGGAGTACTGCCGCCGCGGCGACGACGACAGCGGTGACGGCAGCGCTCGGGACGGCCTCCTCCTTCGCCGAACCCGCCCGCGAGAGCGACATCCCGTCGGAGCTCGACGAGATCCACTCCGCTCCGGACCGCCTGCAGCGCACGTTCATGCCGGCCCTCAACGCGACCCGTCGGCACCCGGTGATCACACTCGTGGCCTCCGCGCTGCTGCTGGTCGTGACCCTCGGCATGACCCCGTTCATCCAGACGGACTTCCTGGGGTCGTCCGGCCAGGCGAGCCTCCAGGTCGTGCAGACCCCGCCGAAGGAGGCCACGGCCGATCTGGTCGCCGCGGCGGAACCGGTGGAGAAGACGCTCGGGAAGATCGACGGCATCGCCGACATCACCACGTCGATCCCGGTGCCGACCCCCGGCACACCCACCTCGATCACGTACGACCTCCGTGTGGAGGACGGCGCCGAGGTCGCGGATGTCGAAGCACAGGTGCAGAAGGCCCTCGACGGGCTGCCCGACAGCGGAGAAATCGAGCTCGCCGCGCAGGACGCGTCCCTCGCAGGGGCGAGCGACGGCATCGACCTCCAGATCCAGGGCAACGACCCCACCGCGCTGCGGACGGCGAGCGACCTGCTCGAGAAGCAGCTGGCCGACGCCGACGGAGTGCGCTCCGTGAAGAGCGAGCTCTCCGGTGAACAGCCGGTGCTGCGCGTGAAGGTCGACGAGCCGCTGGCCACGCGCCTCGGATTCGACCGCTCCATGATCGCCAAGGCCGTTCAGGAGGCGCTGTCCGGAACCACGGTCGGCACCCTCATGTACGAGGGCCAGGAGCGGGACATCGTCGTGCGCACGCCGGGATCGGCACGCACGGCCGACAAGCTCGGTGAGATCATGCTTCCGGTCACGCCCCAGCAGACCGCCGAAGCGCAGAAGGCGGCAGCGGACGCCCTCCAGGCCAAGGCCGATGCGAAGGCGAACGAGGCCAAGGTCAAGGCGGAGAACGAACTCAACTCGCAGATCAACACGGCCACGAAGCAGCGAGCGGAGATGGCCGGTCAGATCGGTGCCCTCAACCGTCAACTGGCCGAGCTGTCGGCAGCACCCATCGTTCCGGCGGATCCACTGAGCCCCGACGACGAGGCCATGCTCAAGGCCCAGACGGAGCGTGCAGAACAGCTCGCCGCACTCCAGGGCGCGATCGAGGGCGCGCAGTCCGGGATCACGGCCGCCGACGAGCAGATCAAGGCCCTGCGTCAGAGCCGCTCCGACGCCGCCGCCCAGCAGGCCGAGGCCGAGGCAGCCGAGGCCGAGCAGAAGGCGGCCGCCGAGGTCACCGGCACCCCGATCCCGCTCGCCGCGATCGCCACGGTCGAGGAGGAGCTCACTGCTCCGACCATCACACGCGCCGATGGTGAGCGCCAGGTCACGCTCACGGTGACGCCGGAGAAGGGCGGACTGTCCGCCGCCGGACTGGCCATCGACAAGGCCATCGCCGAGACCGACCTGCCGGCAGGGGTCACCTTCGAACAGGGCGGCGCCTCGGCGCAGCAGGACGAGGCGTTCAGCCAGCTCGGTCTGGCGATGCTCGGCGCCATCGTGCTCGTGCTGCTGGTGATGGTGGCGACGTTCCGCAACTTCCGTGGTCCGCTCGTGCTGCTCATCTCGATCCCGTTCGCGGCGACCGGGGCGATCCTCGGGCTGCTCCTCACTGGCACTCCGATGGGCCTGCCCGCGCTGATCGGACTGCTGATGCTGATCGGCATCGTCGTGACGAACGCGATCGTGCTCATGGACCTGGTGAACCGCCTCCGCGAGGCGGGCGCGAGTCTCGACGACGCCGTGGAGCACGGCACGCGTCTGCGACTCCGTCCGATCCTGATGACGGCGGCCGCCACGGTGTTCGCCCTGATCCCGATGTCACTCGGGCTGACCGGTGGCGGCGTGTTCATCTCGAAGCCCCTCGCGATCGTGGTGATCGGCGGGCTCGTGTCCTCGACGCTGCTCACGCTCGTGCTCGTGCCGATCCTTTACACACTGGTGGAGCGCCGTCGGGACCGCCGGATCGCGAAGCGCGCGGAGCGACGCGCACGGCGCGAGGAACGGCGTGCCGCGGCAGCGGAGACCCCGACCGACATCTTCGAGGTCGCAGGCGAGCGCGAGTAGCGCTCCGACTCGATCAGCTGGTCCGGGCGGTCGCCGCCCGGACCAGCTCGGCGAGGTCGCCCGGCCGGCTCCACATGGGCCAGTGCCCCGTGGGGAGGTCGATCATGTCGACGTCCTTCAGATGCGCGACCTCCGCGAACATCGGATGACCCGCTTGCGCCAACTCCCGCACCTGCCCGCTCCGGATCGAGCAGCACACCAGGGTGGTGGGTACGGCACGACGGTCGTCGTTCACGAGCTCGACGGACTGGCGCAGCACGGGGCCCGGCTCGGGGACGGCCTGTTCACGGAAGCGGGCGAGCATCTCTGGGCTCAGGCCTTCCAGGCTCGCCTGCTGCCCGAGCACGTCGAAGGGCGGAAGGGGAAGCTCGTCCACGTCGTGCGGCAGGTCGGGCGCGAACACACTCCCGGATGCGAGCGGTCCCGAATCGACCCAGACGACGCGTGCGACCAGCTCAGGGTGCCGATCGAGGATCAGGCTGACCGGAGCATTCGCACCGCTGTGCGCGACGATCACTGCGCGCCGTTCCGCCGAAGCCTCGAGTCGGGCGAGCTCCTCGCGTATCGCCTCCGTCTGGTCGTCGAGAGTCCTCGCGGCGCGGTCGGGGTCGTCCGCGTCGAGGCCGGGCAGCGTCATCGCGGACGCGCGAGTGCCGTCATCGTCCAGGTGTGGGAGGACCTCGTCCCACGCCCAAGCCCCCAGCCAATGTCCGGCGATGAGAAGGATGGTCGGGCTGCTCTTCGTGTGTGTCATGCCACCAGCCTGCGCTGCACGGCAGACAGGTGTGTGTCACTATCTATGTCATGAATTCTGTGATGGTCCGCCCGTGAAACGTGCGGAGCGACTGCATGCCCTGTCGGAGATGCTGCGCCGCAGCGGTTCGCGGGGCGTGTCGGCCGAGCGTCTGGCGCGCGAGTTCGAGGTCTCCGTGCGCACCGTCAAGCGCGACCTGGCCGCTCTCGGGCGCAGCGGCGCGCCGCTGTGGTCACGCCCCGGCCCGGGTGGGGGCTACGGGCTGGCGGCGGGCGCGTCCCTGCCACCCGTAACGCTCTCCCCCGCGCAGGCCGTGGCCCTGATGGCGGCCGTGTCGGCGAGCCCGGATGCCCCGTACGGCGATCTGGCCGCAGCCGCCGTGAGCAAGATCATCGACGTCCTCGACCCGCGCACCCGCGCCGGTGCGGACGAGCTCGCCCACCGCGTCTGGGTCGACGCACCCCCGTCGCCGTCGCGCGCGGTCCGGTCGGCGCTGGAGGAGGCGATGTCGGAGCAGCGCGTCGTGCGCATCCGCTACACCTCGGGAGACGGCGTCGCGACCACCCGAGACGTCGAACCCGTGTTGTTCGCCTCCACAGGTGGGCGGTGGTACCTGGTCGGCTGGTGTCGACTGCGCGATGCCATCCGGTGGTTCGCCGTCTCGCGCGTCGAACGAGCGAGCGTGACAGCGGCGGCCTGCACCGGCCACACCGTCGACGAGGTCGGTGATCCCCCGGCGAACGCCAGACCCGTGCACGGCCGCGACCTCTGAGGCGGCGTTCCCTCATCCGAGGATGCAGAAAGCCCCCCGTCCCGAAGAACAGGGGGCTTTGCCGCGTGTGCTTACTTGGCGGCGATGACCTGCAGCGTGATGACTGCGGTGACATCGTCGTGCAGACGCACGGTCGCCTCGTGCTCACCGGTCACCTTGATCGGCGACGGGATGTGCACCTTGCGCTTGTCGATCGAACCCAGGCCCGCGGCTGCGACAGCATCCGCGACGTGGTCGGTCTTGACGGAGCCGAAGAGACGACCCTCCTTGCCGGCCTTGACCGTGAGGCGCACCTTGGTGCCCTCGAGAGCGTTCTTCAGTGCGACAGCGTCGTCACGATCGTGGATCGCGCGTGCCTGACGCGCGGCCTGGATCGAAGCGACCTGCTTTTCGCCACCGCGGGTCCACGCCGTAGCGAAGCCCTGCGGGATGAGGAAGTTACGGGCGTACCCGTTCTTGACCTCGACCACGTCACCGGCGCTACCGAGCCCGGCGACCTCGTTCGTGAGAATCAGCTTTGCCATCTCGATACCCCTTACCGGCCGGCGCCAGCGTAGGGCAGGAGCGCCATTTCGCGCGCGTTCTTGATCGCCGTGGCGATCAGACGCTGCTCCTGCACCGAGACACCGGTGATACGACGGGCGCGGATCTTGCCGCGCTCCGAGACGAACTTGCGAAGGGTGGCGACATCCTTGTAATCGATGACACCGACCCGGATGGACTTCGCGGGAGCGGTGGGCTTGCCACCCTTCCGCGGCTTGCGGCGGTCGCCGCTCGACTTTCCAGCCATAGTTTTTCCTTAGTGATGAGCGGCCCTTCGACGAGCTCAGGGACCCAGGGGTCCAGCTCAGGGCCAGAGAAGTGTTTTCAGAACGGGGTGTCGTCGCCGAAGCTGCCCGGAGTGCTCCAGGCATCGGCACTGGTCGACGAGCCGGGCGTGGACCACGGCTCCTCCGACACCTGCTGCTGCGCGGGGCGAGACTGTCCACCGCCACCGCCGCCGGCACCGCCGGTCGAGGCCGCACGGGTGACCTGCGCGGTCGCGTACCGGAGCGAGGGGCCGATCTCGTCGACCTCCAGCTCGATCGCGGTGCGCTGGTTGCCCTCGCGGTCCTGGTAGGAGCGCTGACGCAGACGGCCCTGCGCGATGACGCGCATGCCCTTCGTCAGCGAACCTGCCACATGCTCGGCGAGCTCGCGCCAGACGGATGCACGGAGGAACAGCGCGTCGCCGTCCTTCCACTCATTCGCGGCACGGTCGAAGTTCCGAGGCGTCGATGCGATGGTGAAGTTCGCCACCGGCAGCCCGTTCTGCGTGTAGCGCAGCTCGGGGTCGGCCGTGAGGTTTCCCACCACGGTGATGACGGTTTCGCCGGCCATGAGACTTAGGCCTTCGCAGCCTTGGCGGCCTTGCGGGCAGCCTTCTCTTCGGAGCGCTTGGCCTCGGAAGCGATCATCGCCTGAGCCTCTTCAGCGCGGAGCACCTTGGTGCGCATGATCTGCTCGTTCAGCTTCAGCTGACGGTCGAGCTCCTGCGTGGCGGCACTGGTCGCGGTGAAGTTGACGACGGCGTAGATGCCCTCGGTCTTCTTCTGGATCTCGTAGGCGAGACGGCGCTTGCCCCAGATGTCGACGTTCTCGATAGAGCCACCATCGTTGGTGATGACCTTCAGGAACTTGTCGAGCGTAGGTGCGACCTGGCGCTCGTCGATCTCGGGGGTCAGAATGACCATGAGTTCGTACTGGTGCGTCACTTACCCACCTCCTTCGGACTAGAACGGCTCTCGGGAATTTCCCGGGAGCAGGAGGGTGTGTGCACGTGCCCGCCTCTGGAATCCCGAATGGACGCCGCAAGGCAGACAACCTCGACAGTCTAGCGGAAGAGCGGTGCGGGCGCGAACAAGACCCCGACACAGCGGTCGGTGGTGACGGGAACTCCTGGGGTGTTTGGCATGCTGGAAAGAGTGCCCGATGACGGTCATCGGGCGTTCGACCAGAGGGGGGACGCGATGCGCGTCAACAAATGGGGGGTCGGCGTCGTGCTCGCCGCCGCCGTGCTGCTCACCGGATGCACCGGAAGCGGATCGGACTCGACCGCCGAGAAGAAGCCCAGTGCCGGAGCCTCGCAGGAGGCGGAAGCACCGCAGGCGGACTGCCCCGAGTTGAAGGAGGGCACGACCATCGACGGTGCCACTCTCGCGGAGTGCGTCACGGCCGCCATGACCGACACCGCCGGGTTCTCCGCGAAGATGACGACCCTGGGCATGGAGTCGACCACGCGCTACAACCCGGCCGACGACGCGGTCGAGACCACCACCACGTTCGGGTCGGTCATCGTGATCGGCGATGACGCGTGGGTCAAGTCCGCGACGGGCGAGTGGCAGGTCGCCGACGAGAACTCGACCGACCAGGAGATCAGCACGCTCAGCACGGCCGCGAAGGCCGTCGACGCGTCCGACCCGATGGGCGTGGCCGACACGCTGTCCGGCGAGTACACCGTCACCGGTAAAGGCACGCGTCTGGGCCAGGACGTGTTCCTCCTCACCGGCACCTCGGAGGCGCAGGGCACCAGCGTCGCGATGGTCTTCGAGGTCACGAGCGATTACGCGGTGCTCGCCGCCAATGCCTCCACCGAGGTCGAGGGCCAGAAGATCGAGAGCATCCAGGAAGTCACCGAGTGGGACGTGAAGCAGGACATCGTCGCACCACTCTGACATCCGCGCGCTCTGCATCCGCAGGAGCTGCATCCGCAGGGCCGCCCGCGAAAACGGAGACGATCCCTTCTCAGCGCGGAGTGTCGCACCTCGACACTCCGCCCAAGGGAGGGGTCGTCTCCGTTTTCGCAGGAGGCACCGCGGGTCAGTACGCGACCGGGGGAACCTCCGCCCACACGGTGCGGTCGTCGACCGTGGGGGCGGCAGGGATGCGCCCGGCGCCGTCGGGCTCGGGGATCGCCGCCAGGAGCGCCTGCGTATAAGGATGCCTCGGCGTGGCCCAGAGCTGATCCGTCGGACCCGACTCGAGCACGCGACCGCCGAACATCACGAACGTGCGGTCGGCGATGCGGCGCACCACGGCGAGGTCGTGCGAGATGAACAGCATGCCCGCGCCGGACTCGGCCACCAGGTCGCGCATCAGGCCGGCGACACTCGTCTGGGTCGAGGCGTCGAGCGCCGAGATCGGCTCATCGGCCACGAGCAGCGAAGGCCGAGCCGCCAGCGCCCTCGCGATCGCGATGCGCTGCTTCTGCCCGCCCGAGAACTGGTGCGGGAAGCGGGTGCTCACATTCGTCGGCAGGCCGACGCGCTCGAGCCACTCCTCGACCGTGGACCCTTCGGCACCCCGCGCCTTGGCGGTGGCGATCCCGTCGGCGATCTGGTCACCGACCCGGCGCCGGGGGTTCAGCGAGGTCGCCGGGTCCTGGAACACCATCTGGATGCCGGTGAGCGCGAGCCCCCGCCGCCGGATGCCGAGCGGGGCGACCGGAGCATCCCGGAAGAGCACGGTCCCCGCGGCGATCTTCTCGATGCCGACCACGGCTCGGGCGAGGCTGGACTTGCCGCTGCCGGACTCACCGACCAGAGCGACGGTCTCGCCCGCTGCGACACTGATCGACACACCGTTCACGGCGATCACCGGCGGGTTGCCCGGGTAGCGCACCACCACGTCCTGCGCGTCGAGGACGGCGACCTCACTCATCTGCGGCCTGCCCTTCCGGTGCCTCATCGATGCGCGAACCCGGGAGGGCCGCGAGCAGCATGCGCGTGTACTCGTGCTGCGGATCGCGGAACAGGGTCTCGCGATCGGCGAGCTCCACGATCCGGCCGTCCTTCATCACGGCCACCGTGTCGGCGATCGCGCTCATCACGCCGAGGTCGTGCGTCACGAGGAGCACTGCCAGGTTCCGCTCCACGGCGAGGTCTCGCAGCAGCTGGAGGATCCCCGCCTGCACGGTCACGTCGAGCGCGGTGGTGGGCTCATCCGCCAGCAGCACCTCGGGGTCACAGGCGAGGGCGCAGGCGATCGCGATGCGCTGACGCTGGCCGCCGGAGAACTGGTGCGGATACCGTTTCAGCGCCTCCGTCGGATTGGGCACCTGCACGGTCTCGAGCAGTTCGACGGCGCGTGCCCGCGCCGCCGCACCCTTGAGCCCGAGATGCACGCGCATGTGGTCGGTGAGTTGACGACCGACAGGCAGCTGCGGGTGCAGCGACGCCGACGGATCCTGAAACACCATGGCGATCCGCTTGCCACGCACCGTGTTGAGGGAGCGGCGCTTCAGGCCCACCAGCTCCTCCCCCGCGAGCAGGATCGATCCCCCGACGCGCGCCTGACGCGGCAGCAGCCCGAGCACGGCGAGCGAGGTGAGCGTCTTGCCCGACCCCGACTCGCCGGCGAGACCGTGGATACGGCCGGCCTCGAGCTCGAGCGAGACGCCCTTCACGAGCGGGCGTCCGATGTCGATGGTCAGATCACGGATGCTGAGGGACGAGTTTCCCTGCGCCGAGGTCATGCCGCCACCCCCGTCGCTGACGCCTTGTGCTCCGCGGCCTTCTCATGCGTGATCTCGGCCGTCGGGTCGAGCACATCGCGCATCGCATCTCCGAGGAAGTTGAACGCCAGCACGACCGTGAGGATCGCGAGGCCCGGGAAGACGCCCAGCCACCAGGCGTCGAAGTTCTGCATCGCACCGGAGATCATCGAGCCCCATTCCGCAGTCGGCGGCTGGGCGCCGAGGCCCAGGAAGGAGAGTCCCGAGAGGAGCAGGATCGCCGCACCGATGTCGAGCGTCGCGAGCACCAGAACCGGACCGGCGATGTTCGGGAGGATGTCGACGAACAGCGTGCGAGCCGGCGAGTGGCCGAGCAGGCGACCGGCGATCACGTAGTTCTGCCCGCGCAGGCCCAGCACGATGCTGCGGGTGACGCGGGAGTACTGCGGCCACGACACCACGATCGCCGCGATCACGGCGTTGAACAGCGATGGCCCGAGGGAGGCGGCCACCACCATCGCGAGGATCACGGTCGGGAACGCCATGAACAGATCGGTGATGCGCATGAGGGTCTCGTCGACCCAGCCGCCGAAGTATCCGGCGAGCGCGCCGATGAGCGTGCCGATGATCATGGCGGCGATCACGAGCATGAGCGCGAGCGGAAGGCTCACGGTGGCGCCGGTCATCAGACGCGAGAAGATGTCGCGGCCGTTGCCGTCGGTGCCGAGAAGCGTGTCGATGCCCGGTGCCTGCAGTCGAGGGAGCACCTGCGCGTTCGGCGGGTACGGCACCCACCACTGCGCGGTGAAGGCGACGATGATCCACGCACCGGCGATCACGGTGCCGATGATGCCGAGCGGGGTGCGCCAGGCACGCGGCCAGCGGAAACGGAAGCGTCCGGCAGGGGTCGCTGCGGCGATGCGGCTCATGCGATCCTCACTCTCGGGTCGAGCACGCCGTAGAGCAGGTCGACGATGAAGTTGATGAGGAGGTAGATGACGCCGACCACGAGACCGACGCCCATGATGCCGGGCAGGTCGAGGTTCGCGGCGGAGTTGTAGGCGTAGGTTCCCAGACCCGGCCACGCGAACACCGACTCGACGAGCACCGTGCCGGAGAGCAGGGCACCGAACGCGACGCCCACCACCGTGAGGATCGGTAGCGAGGCTCCGCGCAGCACGTAGTCGAGGATGACGCGCATGGCCGGGAGCCCCTTGGCGCGGGCGGCTCGCACGTAGTCGCTGCCGAGCACCTCGAGCACCGAGGTGCGGATGAAGCGGGTCAGCAGTCCGATGGTCACGAGTGAGAGCACCATGACCGGAAGAGCCAGGTGAGCGAGCGCGTCGAAGAACCCGACCGCGTCGCCGTTCACGAGGTAGTCGACCGTGTAGAGCCCGGTCACCCGCGGCGGCGGCGTGATCGAGGGCGAGATACGGCCGGAGCCCGGCGCGATGCGCAGCTCGAGGAAGAAGACATAGAAGCTGACGAGCGCCAGCCAGAAGGTCGGCACGCTCAGGCCGACCAGGGTGACCACGCGGATGACCTGGTCGGTGACGAGTCCGCGGCGGTAGGCCGCAAGCGTGCCGAGCACGATGCTGACCGCGAGGCTGACGATGATCGCCCCGATCGCGATCTCGATCGTCGCGGGAACGGCGGTGGCGAGGTCGCTGGTGACCGGGCGTCCGGTCACCAGCGACGTGCCGAGGTCTCCGCGCAGGAGGTTCCCCATATAGATGAAGTACTGCACGAACAGTGGCTGGTCGAGTCCGTTCGCCTTGATGAACGCCTCGCGCGTCGCGGGGTTCTGCGACGCGCCCTCACCGAGCGCTGCCGAGACCGGGTCTCCCGGCACCAGGTTGGTGAGCGCGAAGGTGACGATCGTCACGCCCACCAGCAGGAGCAGGGAGGTGCCGGCCCGCCGCAGCAGGTGCCCGACGAGAGGCGAGCGGCGCCGCTGCGCCTGCCTCTGCACGGCCACTGTCGTCATGAGTCGTCCGATCAGCCGGCGGGCGTGATCTCGGCGATGTCCATCTCCCACACGGAGTTGTACACGGCGCCCTTCACGCTGTCGGCAGACGAGATGTTGCGACCGGGGACGATGAGCGGGACGAAGGGACCCTCGGCCTGCATCGCCTCGGCGAACGCGGTGAACGCGGACGTGCGCTGCTCGGAGTCGGTCGCTGCGGCAGCACCGGCGGCGATGCCCGCGATCTCCGGGTTGGCCTCGGCGGCCCAGCCGGCACGGAGGCCGACCTTCAGACCCGGAGCGAAGGGCAGGAAGTTCGCCGAGTCGGCGTAGTCCGGGCCCCAGAACCACAGGCCGAAGCCCTCGGTGCCGTTGACGTAGGCGTCGAGCTCGGTCGCGAACGGCGCGGGGGCGAGGTCGACCGTGATGCCGGCGTCTTCGAGCTGCGCCTGCACGCGCTCGGCGAGGGGGGTGAACTCCACGCCGCCGACCGGGTAGTCGTTCGGGAACTGCAGCTTGAGCGTCTGCCCCGTGTATCCGGCCTCGGCGAGTGCGGCCTTGGCCTTGGTGAGGTCCTGCTTCACACCGCTGTCGAGCGCGCCCTCGAACCCGGGAGGGATGACGCCGGTCGCCTGGACGGAGCCGGCACCGGCCAGCTCCAGCAGTGCGTCGTAGTCGAGTGCGTAGCGGATCGCCTCGGCGATCTTGACGTTCGCCAGGTCGCCGCCGGCGGCACCCTGATTCAGCAGCAGGAAGATGGTCTGACCGGAAGGAACGGAGTCGACGGTGATGTCGTCGCCGAGACCGGCGACCTGGTCGCCGTTCAGGTCCATCGCAACCATCGAGTCGCCGCCCTTGAGGTTGGCGAGCTGCGTCGCGCTCTCGGAGACGTTGCGCACGACGACGCGCTTGTAGTCCGTCGCCTCGTCGCCGTTGTACTCGTCGTTCTTGGTGAGCACGACCTGCGAGCTGAGGTCGAGGGTGTCGAGCACGAACGGTCCGGAGCCGGCGGATGCGCCGTCGAGGAACTTCTGCGCCGAGTCGGTGCCGTCGGTCGCGCCGCCGTTCTCGATCACGACATCGGAGTTGACGATGCCGAGTGCCGGGTTCGCGAGGATCGCGGGCAGCTGCAGCAGCGGGGTCTCAGACGTGAACTGGATCGTCTTGTCGTCGACCTCGGTGATGGTCAGGCCGCCGAGGAGGAAGTTGGGCTTGGCGTCTTCCATGCCCTGGATGCGCTGCAGCGAGAACACGACGTCCTTCGCCTCGATGGGCGAGCCGTCGGAGAAGACGCGGTCACCCTCGAGGGTGAAGGTGAACTCGGTCGCCTCGTCGTTCTGCTCCCACGACGCGAGGCCCGGAACCGGGGTGGAGACGTCGGAGCCCTCGAAGTCGACGAGGGTCTCGTAGAGCGCTTTGGCGATCATGTTGCCGGTCGGGTCGTAGGTGTGACCCGGGTCGGTGGTCTCGATCGAGAACGCGGTGTCGATGACGAGGGAGTCGGAGCTCCCGGAAGACCCGCCGTTGTTCGCCGAGTTCCCTCCCGAGCAACCTGCGAGCGCGAGGAGCGCGACGGCTCCGAGCGCGATGACCGGCGTGATACGGCGTGACGACATGAGGGCCTCCAAGGGCGAGGAGTACATTCGGGTGAGCCGCCACCGATGTGGACGACCGTGGATCAGATTCGCATCATATGCGACGATGTGTCCAGCAAGAGCGGGTCACGTCGGCACGCTCTGTCCAGAACCTCGATTGTGGGTAACAATATGTCCAGCAAGAATGCGGAAGAGTCGAAGCATTCTGGACGAAGTGCCGCACCCTTGGACGAGACGGCGTACAGAATCCTCGAAGTGCTCCGTGATAACGGTCGTGTCTCGATCGCCGCCCTCGCCGACAAGGTCGGCATCTCTCGCGCGAACGCCTACACCCGCGTCGAGTCGCTCGTGCACGAGGGGGTGATCACCGGCTTCAGTGCCCGCGTGGATCAGGCGAAGGCCGGGCTGTCGATCGGGGCGCTCGTGTTCGTCACGGTGATGCCGCAGGCGTGGGCGTCGTTCCGCGAACGCGTGACGGAGATGCCGGACGTCGAATGGTGCGCCATCACGACGGGCGAGCACGATGCGATGCTCCTCATCCGGGCCGTCGATGTCAGCGGCGTGCACGAGTTCTCCACCGGGGTGATCGCCCAGCTGCCCGAGGTGCGTACGGTGGTCAGCGTCGTCGTGCTCGACGAGGTGATCCGCCGCCCCTACCTGCTGCCGGGCGACCTTCCGGAACGGAGCAGCGTCACCGCGCCACTGGGCATGACGCGGTGGACGCCCGCCTCGCCGGGGCGCGACACGCTTCCGCCGCGCTGACCCGCGTCAGGCCGAGATCTCCTCGCACACGCTCAGCTGCGGCAGACCGTGCATCTCGTAGTGCTCGACGAGACGGATGCCGCCGTCGTCGGTCAGCTCCAGTTCGCTCTCGCCGTCGCCGGTCACGACCGTGCCGTCGCTCTTGAGCACATGGACGAACGACACCCAGATCGTGTCGCCCGTGCGGGTGCCGACGAACTTGCCGAAGGTGACCGTGTCACCCTCGTACCCGCCCCAGATCGCGCCGTCACGTTCGAAGTACTCGAAGACGCTCGGGGATTCCGGGTCGACCGCCGAGGTCGTGGACGACACCATCCGGAATCGGCGGCCGTCGAGGGAGGGAAGGGTTGCAGTCGCAGTCACATCCTCGATTATGGAGGATGCCGTCAGGCGTCGGCCGCCGCGGAGCGCTCGCGCCACTCGTGCTCGAGCAGCGCGTAGATGAGCAGTGTGGTCCATTCGCCCTTGAACCACTCGCTCTCCACCAGCCGTGCCTCGTGGCGGAATCCGAGCCTTTCGGCCACGCGGGCGGACGAGATGTTGCGCTCGTCCATCCGCGCGACGATGCGATGCAGGCCGAGCCCGTCGAAGCCGAGGGCGAGCAGGGCGTGGACCGCTTCGGTCGCGTAGCCTCGCCCGGCGGCGCGCGGGTCGAAGATGTACCCGACCTCGCCGGATCGGTCGGTCTCGCTGCGCCAGAACAGCACCACGTCTCCGATGAGCGATCCCGTCTCACGGTCCTCGACCGCGAGACACACGGCATCGCCCTCGGCCGCGAATCGTGTGTTCGCCCAGGTGGTGGCGATGCGCTCCTCGACGTCGGCGAGCTGCAGCGGCGGGTAGGGCACGTAGCGAACGGCGTCCGGATCCGACTTGTACGCGTGCATCGCGACCGCATCCGAGGGTGCGATCGGGCGGAGGAGCAAGCGCTCCGTGACGATCGGGTACTCGGGGTCGTGTCCCACCGGCGGCACGGTCGATCCGGTCGTCATTCGAGGTCCAAGGAGAGCAGACCGGGCACGTGGGCGGTCCTGGCACGCACCGCGAACAGCAGGTCGTCGTACTCCGGCACGATCTCCACGCGAGAGGACGCCAGCAGGTGGGTGCTGGTGCCGCCCGTTCGCTGCAGTCGGAGCCTTCTGACCGGGTAAGCGGGCGGAGTGAGCCAGATGCGATCGAGTTGGGCGTACGGGGTGTCGACGTCGTCGATCCGGATGCCCTGGACACCGAGCGCGACCTGCGTGGGGATCGAACGCACCACGCGTTGGCGCTGCAGCGCTGCGATGCCGAACCCGACGGCGGCGAGCGCGGCGAACGGCGCGAGCAGGATGAGGGCGGAGAGCTCGCCGTCGAGGAATCCGGGAACGGCGGCGAGCAGGCCCACACCGACCGCGATCACGAGGAGGACGACCGCGGCGATCGTGATCCGAGCGGCGAGGCGCCGCTCACCGGAGCCGTCGACGCTGAACTGCGTCGGCAGCTGCGACACCGCCCGCGCCGCGGCGACCGGATCGTCGAAGACGGGCAACGCGATCGGATTCAGTGTCGCCATGAGCTCGTTGAACATCGTCCGCGAGTACCCCGGCAACTCGATCGTGATCTCACGGCCGCCCGTCTGCACGATCAGGGCGCGCGTCGTGCCGCTCGGGAGTCCGTTGGTCCGATGCTCGGTGATCTTGGAGCGGAACTGCGTCGACGCGCGCGCGAACGTCTCACGGCTGCCGGCTTTCCCGATCTCGACCGCATCGGGGCGCACCACGATCCGGATGTTGCGGAACCAGAAGAAGCCTGCGAACACCGCCACGGTGAGGGCGATCGCGACGACGAGCACCACCACGCCACGGGTGGAGATGTTCATGGTGCCCGGCAGGAACTTCGGCAGCACGAAGAGTGTCGCCGCCGACAGTGCAGCGGAGAGCAGGATCGCCCCGACGGCTGAGCGCAGCGGGTTCCGGCGGAACACCCGTTCACCGGACACCGCTTCAGCCTGATTCAGCATGCGAACCCTCCCCCACGGCGGTCACCCCGCGTGACGCGACTCCTACCGTAGTGGGCAGCAGTACGCCGGGTAGCGTGGTGGCATGGAGTGGATAGCCGATCCCTCGGCGGGGGCATGGCTGCGTGAGCGGCTCGACGCGGGTTACGAGACCATGCACGGCGTCGTGCCTCGCGGGTATCCGGCGTACGCGCGCATCTTCCATCCCGCCATCGTCAGATCGCTGCCCGGACGACCGCTCCCGACGGCCGAAGAGCTGGTGCGCATGCCCGAGTCGGAGCAGCACGCGCTCATGGCCGAGTTCGTCGACGAGCAGGTCTCGTGGGCAGAGACGGCAGCGGCGTTCGGCACGGCTCTGCACCCGCTCGCACAGTGGCAGCGACTGGTGCGCACCCCGCCCGAGAGCGACTGGCGCACGAGGATGGCCCCCGACGGTCGCGATTTCTCCGCCCCGATGGAGGGCGAGCTGGACCCCGCGCACCTGGCAGCCATCGCCGCGCACCTCGTGGACCATACGCAGACCCCCGACTCCGGGTTCGCCGCGCTGTGGGAGGGACGAGGGGGACTGCTCGGTTTCTTCGGGATCACCCCCTCACGATCCTTCCTGGCGTTCTCGGACGACCCGAACCATCAGGCGATGCTCGACCGCAGCGCGCGCGACCCGTTCAACAACGTCTTCCGCAGGCCCACCTGGCAGGAGGGCATCCTGTCGAGGGAGATCTCCGAAGGCCCGAGGCTCGCACTGCCCGGCCGCGACCACGTGCTGTTCTCCGCACCCCCTCGCGCTTTCGCCGATCCGGAGTGGGTGCTGCAGGTGCCGTGGCGTGATCGCCCTGCCGAGGAGCACGGGTTCCCGCCCTCGGCGCAGAGCCCGAGCCTGCTGTGGCCGGAGGACCGCTCCTGGGTCATGGTCAGCGAGGTCGACTTCGACTCCACGATCGTGGCCGGCTCCCCCGCACTGGTCGAGGCGCTCTGCGCAGACGAGCGGCTGGAAGCCCTCCCCATCCCGGAAGGCGCCGACCTCACCTGGGGCGCCGACACGGTGAACAGCTGAGCGCCCGCCGATGAGCTTCGACGCCCGCCCCCTCACCGACCCCGTCGATCCCGCGAAGGTGCGTGCCTTCGCGGCCGAGCTCCGTTCCCGACCCACCGGGGGACCTTCGGCCTCCACGATCATCGGGATCGTCGCCATCGCGATCGCCGCGGTCGTCCTGATCCCGACCCTCGTCGGCGTGGTGCTGAGCCTGGCGTCGTTCGGCGAGTCTCCCGCCGCCGCGGCGATCCCCATCGTGCTGATCGCGCTGCTCCTGGCCGCGGTCGGGGTGATGATCTGGATGAGCGTCCGCAACGCGCGGGTGCGGCGGTACCGGCTGCACGGCTTCGCCGAGGCGAACGGCATGACCTATGAGCCGAAGGTCGCCGACCCGCCCCTGCCCGGCGTGATCTTCCACCTGGGGCGCGCACGGCAGGCGACCGATCTGATCAGGGGCGCCAGGCCGCGATTCGTCGAGTTCGGCAACTACCAGTACACGGTGCAGTCGGGGAAGAACTCCACGACCTATCGCTGGGGGTACGTGGCCGTGAAGCTCGATGTGCCGCTGCCCAACATCGTGCTCGACGCCAAGGGCAACAACGGATTCGGATCGAATCTGCCGGCGTCGTTCCAGAAGAGCCAACGGCTGTCGCTCGAAGGTGACTTCGACGAGCACTTCACGCTCTACTGCCCCCGCGGATACGAACGCGATGCGCTGTACCTGTTCACGCCCGACATCATGGCGCGGTTCATCGACAACGCCGCAGAGCTCGACGTGGAGATCGTCGACGACTGGCTGTTCCTGTACACGCAGCGCAAGGTCGCGACCCTCGACCCCGCCACCTGGGCCTGGTTGTTCGGCACCGTCGGAGCACTGCTGACGAAGTTCGATCAGTGGGCGCGGTGGCGCGACGAACGCCTCGCGGCCGAGACAGCGGCCACGGCGCTGCCGTCGACGCCCGCCCTCCCTTTCTCCCCACCCGCGGGCATGCTCATCCCACCACCGGGCGTCGCACCGCAGGGTCGTCGCCTGAAGCGGGGAGGGACGTGGATACCCGTCATCGTCCTGTTCGCGATCGTCGGGTTCTGGATCCTGAGCAGACTGAACTGAGCTGCTCGCGCCGGAGCGGCGGTGGCGGAGAGCCCGAGTGTGGGGGTGGGTGCCGGCTGGGGACCGAGCTCCCACCCCATCCCCCCTCGGGATCGAAAAGAGATCCGCTCTCCCTCCGCATGACGGCTGAGCCGCCCCGCCCACGGTCAGCTGGGGACTGACGCTGCTGGGCGTATGCCCAAATGGTATACCGGCAGAGGTTGCAATATGTTGCGACTGAGACTCGACGTACCTGGCTCCGAGCTAGCGACGATCGTAGGCGGTCAAGAACAGGTCGACGGCCCTGGTCACCGGCTGCGCAGCGCCCTCCCCACCGAGAAGCCCGGCGTTCAGCGGCGCACCGACGACCAGCCAGGTGAACTCGCTCGCGAGGGCTTCCGCATCGTCGACGACCAGTCCGTGCGTATCGGAGAGTCCGGTCATCGCCTCAGCGAGATTGCGGATGTTGGTGTCCCAGCTCTGCGCCAGGTAATCTCGCGCGACCTCGGGATGAGCGGGGGCCTCAGCGACCACGAGGCGACGCATCGCCATGACTGGAGCGCTCAGCATTCCGGCGCGCATGGTCTCACCGAGCGTCACGAGCCCCGCCCGGATGTCGGGGTTCGCCTTCAGCGCTTCGAGAGCGGGTCGCATGGCGTCTCGCCCCGCGAGCGCCCAGTGTCGTACGACAGCCGCGTACAGAGCGGACTTCGAGTCGTGCTCCCGGTACAGCGACGCCTTCGAGATGCGCGCTCGCCTCGCCACCTCGTCCATGGACGCCGTCGTGCTTCGCAGCCTCATCGCCTCGTGCCTCGTGGCCGGTCTGATGCTCGCGGCCGGGTGGCACGGCATCGGCACCGGGGCCCTCCTCGGGCTGGCTTTGAGCGCGCTCCCCCTCACCCTGCTCATGGGCGGTGTCGTACACGAGGGCACCGCACCCTCTGCGGCGGGCATCCACCTGCTCGATTGGACCCTCAAACTCGTCATCATCGGGGCGATCGTCGGATCGTTCCTCTGATCCAGAAGGAGACCGCCATGCCCACGCCACTCGACATCACGTTCACCGCCACCCTCGGAAAGGTGCGCGAAGGCGACACCTGGACCTGCGTGCAACTCGGCGACTCCGCGACGATCTTCGGCACGCGCGGACTCGTGAAGGTCGCCGGTACCGTCGACGGCGAGCCTTTCCGGGGAGCTTTCATGGCGCTCGGCGACGGGACGCACAAGCTCCCGATCGCGGCCGCGATCCGCAAGCGCATCGGCAAGAGCGACGGCGACGAGGTGACGGTGCATCTCACCGAGCGCCTCAACGGGTGAGGTCTCTCCACTCGCCTCAGATGGCGAGGGTCGCGCGCGCGTCCTTGACAAGGAGGAAGAGCGTGCGCCGGGCCTCCGGGAATGTCGTGAAGCCGAATCTCTCGTAGAACGGCACGATCTCGTCGTTGATCGCGTGCACGAGGATCGCCCGGACGCCGATCGCCTCCGCGGCCTCGAGCGCCCGCATGGTCGCGTGTTGCAGAAGCGAGGAGCCGAGCCCGCGGCCCGCATACTCGAGGTCTACCGCCAGACGCCCGAGCAGCACGATGGGGATCGACGCGGGCATACCTGCGGCGAGTGGCGGCGGTCCGTCTGCGCGGTCGATGGCACTGGAAGACAGGCAGTAGTAGCCAGCCACTCTCCCTTCCCGCGTGGCGGAGACCATTGTGCGCGATGCCCCGCGCTTCTCGTTCGAGCGCGCCCGGCCCCGCAGCCAGATATCGAGGCTCTCCTCGCCGCAACGGAATTCCGACAGCCGGTCACCGGCAGCGAGCGGTCGCGGAGTCAGGAAGTCAGTCAACGAAGACGGTTTCGCGTCGCAACAGTTCGCGCAGACCATCGATGGAACGCGCAGGACGCTCCATGACTTCGATGAAGGCCTCGAACCGTACAGCGTCGACCTGCGATCGGCGTTCGCGCTCGATGACCTCCTGCGCGCGCTCCACGAGCGCAGACGCGGAGAAGTCCGTCACCGTGCGACCCTCGATCGCGGCCGCTTCCTCGATCGCCGCTTTCTGATCCGCCGTGACGCGGAATTCCAGCCGGGCGCTCTTGAGCGGAGATGCAGATACGGTCATGGAACCCAAGTGTACGGCAGATCTCCGTACGCGAAGTGGGATCTCTCCCGTTCAACGCGCGTTACCCCGAGTGACGCGCCCGACCCCACCGCGTTCTGCATGCAAGAGAATTGAAAGTGATGTCTGAACGCGAAGATCACACCCACTGGCAGGCCGCGCGCCGCACCGCCGTCACGTCCGCGACCGGCAACCTCGCCCTGGTCGAGACCCGTTGGACCGGGGAGCGCCCCGACCTCGACGCCGAACAGCGCGCCGCGGCCGACACGGTCACCGTGACGCCGATCGAGCGCACGAACATCGAGACCGGCGCGGCCGAGCACGGACTGCGCGTCTGGGACGCCGACTCCCCCGCCATCCGCGCCTTCGACCGCATCGACACCTACGAGTACGACCCGGCATGGGTGCTCGAAGGACACTTCACCCCGGTCTCCGGCGACCGCAGGGTGTCGTTCGAGCACATCCGCGACAACGGCGGCACGCGCGACCTGGTCGTCCCCGGCGACATCCGCCTCGAGCTCGACGGCCACGAGTACACCCTCGCCGCCTTCGACGACGGCGGCACGCTGCTGCTCGTGTTCGGCGACCAGACGAACGGATCGGAGACCTACGGATCCGGGCGCTTCCTGTTCGTCGAGCTGCGTGACGACGAAGGCTCCGTCGTCCTCGACTTCAACCGCGCTTTCGTGCCTCCCTGCGGCTTCAGCGCCCAGTACAACTGCCCGCTCCCGCCGGCATCCAACCGCTTCCCCCTGCCTATCCGAGCAGGCGAGAAGAACGTCGTTTTCCGCGACGGCTTCGACATCTACGCGGCGTGACGCCGCACCCGCTCACCCTGGAGTACTCATGAGAAGAACCCGCATCCTCGGCGCGCTCGGCGCCGTCGCCACGCTCGCCCTCGTGGCCGGCTGCGCGTCCGGCGCGAACGACGACGGCACCGCGAGCGAAGACGCCACGATCTTCATCGGTTCGCTGTACGAGCCCACCAACCTCAGCAACACCCAGGGCGGCGGCCAGGGTGTGACCGAAGCGCTGACCGGAAACGTCTACGAAGGCCTGTACCGGCTGACCGACGACGGCGAGGTCGAGCCGCTCCTCGCCGAAGATGCCCAGGTGTCCGACGACGGCCTGACGTACACGATCACCCTGCGCGACGACGTGACCTTCCACTCCGGCGACCCGCTCACCTCCGCCGACGTGAAGTCGAGCATCGAGGCCGTCACCGCCGAGGACTCGGTCTCCGCCCGCAAGTCGAGCTTCAAGACGATCTCCGACATCGCGACCCCCGATGACAAGACGGTCGTGTTCACGCTCTCGCAGCGATCGATCTCGTTCCTGTACAACCTCAGCTACGTCTGGATCGTGAACGACGAGGCCGGCGACATCACGACCACCGAAGACGGCACCGGCCCCTACACGCTCGACGAGTGGAAGAAGGGCTCGACCCTCACCCTCGAGCGCTGGGACGACTACTGGGGCGACCCGGCCAAGAACGCGGAGGTCGTCTACACGTACTTCACCGACGCGACGGCCGAGAACAACGCCCTCGTCACCGGCGAGATCGACGTCATCACCAGCGTGCAGAGCCCCGATTCGCTCACGCAGTTCGACTCCGACGACTACGTCGTCAGCGAGGGCACGTCCACGACGAAGGAGCTGCTCGCCTTCAACGACCGCGTCGCTCCCTTCGACAACACCCTCGTGCGCAAGGCCATCTACTCCGCGATCGACACGAAGAAGCTGCTCGAGTCGATCTGGGGCGACTACGGCACGTTGATCGGATCGATGGTGCCGCCCACCGACCCCTGGTACGAGGACCTCACGCAGGTCAACCCGTACGACGTCGACCTCTCGAAGAAGCTCCTCGCGGAGGCGGGCTACGCCGACGGGTTCACCTTCACCCTCGACACCCCGAGCTACGACCCGCACCCCGCCGTCGCGGAGTTCCTGCAGTCGCAGCTCGCCGAGGTCGGCATCGCGGTCGAGATCAACACGATCAGCGCCGACGAGTGGTACACGAAGGTCTTCAAGGAGCAGGACTTCCAGGCGACGCTGCAGGAGCACGTGAACGACCGCGATGTGGTCTGGTACGGCAACCCCGACTTCTACTGGGGCTACAACGACGCCGACGTGCAGAAGTGGGTCGCCGACGCCGAGCAGGCAGCCACGACGGATGAGCAGACCGCCCTGCTCAAGCAGGTCAACGAGAAGATCGCCGCTGATGCCGCGAGCGTATGGTTGTACCTGTACCCGCAGATCGTGGTCGCCTCCAGCGACCTCAGCGGCTACCCCGTCAACGGCCTGAACTCGCAGTTCTTCGCCTACGACATCGTCAAGTCCTGACGTGCGTGGGGGGATGCCGCGCGTCGGCATCCCCCCACGTCATCCTGAGAAGCCATGCTCGCCTATCTGCTGCGCCGCCTCGCGTTCCTCGCGATCTCGCTCGTCGTCGCGATGATCGCGATCTTCGTGTTGCTGCGCCTGCTCCCCGGTGACCCTGCGAATGCCCTGCTCTCGGTCAATGCGACCCCCGAACAGATCGCGGCCGCGCGAGCCCAGGTCGGCTCCGACCAGCCGCTGCTCCAGCAGTTCACGACGTGGGCGGGCCAACTGCTGCGCTTCGATCTCGGCGAGTCCTTCCTCAGCTCGCGTCCGGTCGGACCGGACATCGCCGATCGCCTTGCCGTGACCCTTCCGCTCACGCTCATCGCCTTCGCGATCGCGCTGCTCGTCTCGCTCGTGATCGGCATCACCGCCGCGGTGAAGTCCGACCGCTGGTACGGCATCGTGCTGTCGGGGTTCGCACAGCTCGGCGTCGCGGTTCCGGTGTTCTGGGTCGGCGTGGTGCTGGTCTGGGTGTTCGCGCTCGGACTGGGCGTGCTGCCCTCCGGCGGCTTTCCCCGCAAGGACTGGGAGGATCCGGCCGACGCGTTGCGCTCACTCGCGCTGCCGGTGATCACGATCGTGATCGTCATGAGCGCCTCCCTCAGCCGCTACGTGCGCTCGGCCACCCTCGATGTGCTCGGCAGCGACTACCTGCGCACCGCCCGAGCCGGAGGTTCCGGCATGGGCGAGGCGCTGCTGCGTCACGGCGTGCGCAACGGCGCGGTGCCGGTCGTCGCGGTGCTCGGCATCGAGCTGTCCACCACCCTGCTGGGCGCGGTGGTCGTCGAGAGCGTCTTCACCCTGCCCGGACTCGGAAGCCTGCTGCTGTCGGCCATCGAGCAGCATGACTTCCAGGTGATCCAGGGGGTCCTCGTCGTCAGCACCCTCTTCGTGCTGCTGGTCGGGTTCGCCGCCGACATCCTGCAGCGCCTGATCGACCCGCGCCTGCGCACGAGCGTCTCGGGGAACCGATGAGCCGCGTCGCCGAACAGCTGGTCACTGCATCCGTACCCGTGCGGCGACGTCCGAAGGCGACGCTGCTGATCGGCATCGTGCTCACGAGTCTCATCGTGCTGATCGCTCTGGTGTCGCTGTTCTGGCTGCCCTATCCGCTCGCCGACACCAGTGGCGGCCGCCTCGAAGGGCCCAGCGCGCTGCACCTGCTCGGCACCGACCGGCTCGGACGCGACCTGTTCTCGCAGCTGATGTGGGGCGCACGCATCGCCCTCATCGTCGGCACCTGTGCCGTCGCGATCGCCGCACTCCTCGGCACGATCATCGGGCTGATCGCCGCCTTCGCCCGCCCCTGGGTCGACGACACGCTCTCGGCGGGACTCGACGTCGTGATCGCCTTCCCCGTGCTGCTGCTCGCGATGCTGGTCGTCGCCGTGCAGGGCGCGTCGCTGTGGTCGGCGGTGCTCGCGATCGGACTCGCGATGTCGGCGGTCGTGGCCCGCCTCACCCGCATCCTGGCGCGCCGCGTGCTGCAGGAGCAGTACATCACCGCCGCGCGCACGAGCGGTACCGGGGTGCTCGGCATCGTGTTCCAGCACGTGCTGCCGAACATCGCCCCCACCCTCGCCGTGAGTCTTGCGCTGCAGTTCGGCGCCGCGGTGCTCGCCGAGGCGAGCCTGTCGTACCTGGGCCTCGGTGCCCCGCCGCCCAACGCATCGTGGGGACGGATGCTGCAAGAAGCGCAGGGCACCGTCCTCGTCGCCCCGGTGGGTGCCATCGCTCCCGGTATCGCGATCATCGCGTTGGTGCTCGGTGTGAACTTCCTCGCCGACGGTCTGCGCGACCTCGCCGACCCGACCCGCCGGAGGAGTCGATGAGTATTCTCGACGTCACGGGCCTCACAGTCCGCTCTGCTTCCGGGCCGCTGGTGCGCGATGTCTCGTTCTCCCTCGCGGCGGGTGAGCGCCTGGGGCTGATCGGCGAGTCCGGCTCGGGCAAGTCGCTGACCTCGCTCGCGGCGACCGGCCTGCTCCCTGACGCCCTCAGCGCATCGGGCTCGGTGCTGCTCGGCGGGCACCAGGTCGTCGGCGCGCGGGATGCGGAGCTGCGTCCGCTGCGCGGTCCCGTCGCTCAGATCGTGTTCCAGGAGCCCCTCACCGCGCTCGATCCACTGATGCGGGTGGGGCGTCAGATCGCGGAGCCCCTGCGACGCCATCTCGGGCTGCGTGGCGGTGAGCTCGCGAGGGCCGTCGCCACCGCGCTCGACGAGGTCGCCCTGACCGACACCCGCATCGCCCGCTCCTACCCGCACGAGCTCTCCGGCGGTCAGCGTCAGCGTGTGGCCATCGCCATCGCCCTCGCCGCGCGCCCGCAGCTGCTCATCGCCGACGAGCCGACCACCGCGCTGGATGTGACGGTGCAGGACGGCGTGCTCGCGCTGCTGGAACGCCTCGTCGACGA
This sequence comes from Microbacterium sp. Ag1, assembly GCF_001005635.1. Taxonomy (NCBI): domain Bacteria; kingdom Bacillati; phylum Actinomycetota; class Actinomycetes; order Micrococcales; family Microbacteriaceae; genus Microbacterium; species Microbacterium sp. Ag1. Next base: position 24,737 of record NZ_LBCR01000031.1, on the reverse strand, counting down.
GCGCGGCATGGCGCTGCTGTTCATCAGCCACGATCTGGCCGTGGTGTCGCGCATGGTCGAACGCATCGTCGTGCTGCGCGACGGCCTCGTGGTCGAATCGGGTACGGTCGCGCAGGTGCTGCACGAGCCGGCCGAGCCGTACACGAGGATGCTGGTCGACAGCGCCCGGGCTCTGGACGCATTCCTCGACGCCGAGGAGGGCGGACGATGACGCTCCTCGAACTGCACGGCGCCGGCTTCGCCTACGGATCCCGTCGCGTGCTCGACGACGTCTCTCTGAGCATCGATGAAGGCGATTCGCTCGGCCTGGTCGGCGAGTCGGGTGCGGGAAAGTCCACGATCCTACGACTGCTGCTCGGGCTCGCCACCCCGCTCGGCGGGCAGGTGCTGTTCGAGGGCACCGCCCTGAGCCCGCGCGACCGCGCCCAGATGCGTCGCTTCCGCGCGAGCGTGCAACCGATCTTCCAGGACCCGTACTCCTCGCTCGACCCCCGACAGCGCATCGACCGCATCGTCGGCGAACCGCTGCGGTCGCTGGGGCTGGCGTCCGGTGCGGATGCCCAGCGCCGCATCTCTGAGGCCCTCGACGCGGTCGGGCTTCCTGCCGACACCGCACGCCGCTACCCGCATGAGTTCTCCGGTGGACAGCGTCAGCGCATCGCGATCGCCCGAGCCGTGGTCTCCCGCCCCCGGGCACTGCTCGCCGACGAACCGGTCAGCGCGCTCGATGTGACCACTCGCGTGCAGGTGCTCGAACTGCTCGATCGACTGCGCCGCGAGAACGGCCTCTCGCTCGTGATGGTGTCGCACGACCTCACCGCGATCGCCTCGGCCTGCGACCGGACGGTGGTGCTGAAGGACGGCCGCGTGGTGGAGCAGGGCGCCACGTCCGACGTGCTGCACGCTCCACAGGACCCCTACACGCGGGCACTCGTCGACGCTGTTCCTCGGCTGCCGCGCTGAGTGCGGCTCCCGTCGCGATATGACAGCTGGATTCGCCGATTCGGTTGTCATATCGCGACCGGAGTAGGTCAGAGCATCCGGGAGCGGATCAGGAACCGCATGCCGGTGGGGCCCTCGACGCTGAAACCCGCACCGCGGCCGGGCACGACGTCGATCGTCAGGTGCGTGTACTTCCAGTACTCGAACTGCGATTCCGACATGTACACCTCGACGGGCCGCTCCAGGCCGACGTCGAGCGCCCCGAGAAGCACGTCGCCTTGCCCGGTGATGAACATGCCGATCGGGTAGCACATGGGTGATGAGCCGTCGCAGCAGCCGCCGGACTGGTGGAACATGAGGGGTCCGTGCTGGGCCGTGAGGTCGCGCACGAGCGATGCCGCTGCTTCCGTCACGGCCACGCGTTCCACGGTCTCTTCGCCGATCACGGTTCGTTCCCTTCAGAGAATATCTCCGGGCGGACGCTCGTGCGCCCGCCCGGAGAGGTGACTCAGAAGAAGCCCATCGGCCCCTCTGCGTACGAGACGAGGAGGTTCTTCGTCTGCTGGTAGTGGTCGAGCATCATCTTGTGGTTCTCCCGTCCGACGCCGGACTGCTTGTATCCGCCGAATGCCGCATGCGCCGGGTACTGGTGATACGTGTTGGTCCACACCCGTCCGGCCTCGATCGCCCGTCCCGCGCGGTAGGCCGTGTCGCCGCTGCGGCTCCACACCCCGGCGCCCAGTCCGTACAGGGTGTCGTTGGCGATCGAGATCGCGTCGTCGAAGCCGTCGAACGAGGTGACCGACAGCACCGGGCCGAAAATCTCCTCCTGGAAGATGCGCATGTCGTTCGTGCCCTCGAACACGGTCGGAGCCACGTAGTAGCCCTCGCTGAGATCGCCGCCGAGGTCGACGCGCTCGCCACCGGTCAGCAGCCGCGCACCGCCCTGCTTGCCGATGTCGATGTAGCTGAGGATCTTCTCCAGCTGATCGTTCGACGCCTGAGCTCCGATCATGGTGGCGGGGTCGAGCGGGTTGCCCTGCACGACCTTGCCCACCCGCTCCAGGCCGTCGGCGAGGAAGCCGTCATAGATCGAGCGCTGGATGAGGGCGCGAGACGGGCAGGTGCAGACCTCGCCCTGATTGAGCGCGAACATCGTGAACCCCTCGAGCGCTTTGTCGTAGAAGGGGTCGTTCGTCGAGCGGGCGACATCTTCGAAGAACACGTTCGGGCTCTTGCCTCCGAGCTCGAGCGTCACCGGGATGAGGTTCTGCGATGCGTACTGCATGATCAGTCGCCCGGTCGTGGTCTCTCCGGTGAAGGCGACCTTGCGGATGCGCTTGTGCTGCGCGAGCGGAGCGCCCGCCTCGATGCCGAACCCGTTGACGATGTTGACGACGCCGGCGGGCAGAAGGTCGCCGATGATGTCGAACAGGAACAGCAGTGAGGCCGGGGTCTGCTCGGCCGGCTTGATCACCACGCAGTTGCCTGCGGCGAGCGCGGGCGCCAGCTTCCACACCGCCATCAGGATCGGGAAGTTCCACGGGATGATCTGCCCGACCACGCCGAGCGGCTCGTGGAAGTGGTACGCCACGGTGTTCTCGTCGAGCTGGCTGATGCCGCCCTCCTGAGCCCGAAGCACTCCGGCGAAGTAGCGGAAGTGATCGACCGCGAGAGGGATGTCGGCCGCGAGCGTCTCCCGCACGGGCTTGCCGTTCTCCCACGTCTCGGCGACCGCGATCTCCTCCAGGTGCTGCTCGATGCGGTCGGCGATGCGGTTGAGGATCACCGACCGCTCGGCCGGGCTCGTCTTGCCCCAGCCGGCGAATGCCTGCCAGGCGACCTCGACCGCCCGGTCGATGTCTTCGCTGGTGCCGCGCCCGACCTCGGTGAAGGGCTTGCCGTTGACGGGGCTGACGTTCTCGAAGTACTGGCCCTTGACGGGTTCCACGAACTCGCCACCGATGTAGTGGCCGTAGCGCGCCCGATAGTTCGCGACGGCTCCGGGCTGCCCGGGGGCGGCGTATGCGGTGGACGACGGGGCGACGGACACGTCTTCTTCGACGATGGTCATGGGGGTCTCCTTCGACGGGTGCGCCGCGCTTCGGTGCTGCGGCTCTTCCCCGAAGCTAGGTCGACCGACGTTGCGACCCGATGCGCAACGTTGCGACCGGTTGCAGAGCCTCAGGCCTCGAGACGCTCGATCCGCGCGACCAGTCCCGCGCGCTTCGGCGACCGGGCGGGGAGCATCTCCAGCGCGAGGCGGAGGGCTTCGGCGTCACCCTGGCCCTCGGGGATCTCCGCATAGGAGAGCAGCACGTCGAGACTCGCCTCGGACAGCATCGCCTCCCGCAGCGCCGCGCGCACCGCCTCGCGGAATTCCTCCACACCCGGCGACGTCGACTCGGGCAGCACCGGTCCTCGGTAGGCGGTGAGCGCCACCCTGTGGGCACCTCGGTCCAGCAGCGACAGAACGTCGTGCGCATCGGTGTCGAGGGTGACGGGAAGGCGGTACGGTCGCGACTCCGGCACGAGGTCGGGAGCCGTGCGCTCGAGCACCTTCCGCAGCCGGACCATCTCGGGGCGGAGCGTGTCGGGCGAGACGCCCGGTCCGTACACGAGCTCGCACAGGCGCTCGGCCGAGAGTCCCTGTCGGTGCACGCCGAGCATCAGCAGGATCGCGGCATGACGGGCGCTGAGCTCGATCACGGACTCTTCGTGGTCCGACTCCGTCTCCAACCGGGCCCGATCGCGTCCGAGCACGTGGAGTGTCGCCCGCGCCGTTGCCGGCACCCGGGACTTCGCAGCCGACGCACGAGGCCGGTGCGCCTCACTGCGCGCCCGCAGACGCGCCACCATCAGCTCCGACTCCACGGCGCGGGCTGTCGCATCCACGAGCAGCCGTGCCTGCAGCGAGACGACCTCCGCTCCCCCGGTGATGTCGATGACCCCGAGCACGCGGTGCGTCTCCGGGTCGCGGACGGGAGCCGCGGTACAGGACCAGGGGTGCACGAGACGGTTGTAGTGCTCCGCGCCGCGGATCTGCACGGACTGTCCGAGCACCAGAGCGGTTCCGGGTGCGCTGGTGCCGACGGCATCCTCCGACCAGTTCGCTCCCGCGACGAAGCCCATGTCGTCGGTGAGCGACCGCAGCTGCCTGTCGCCCTCGATCCACAGCAGACGGCCCGCCTGGTCGCCGACGGCGATGACGACACCGGCATCCTGAGCCTCGCCGGGCAGCAGGAGGGCACGGATCATGTCCATGACGGAGGCGAGCGGATGCGCCAGCCGATAGGCGTCCAGCTCGTCGCTCACGAGATCGAGAGGAGGAGCGCCCTCGGGGCCGACGCGACTGCGCCATGCCCGCTCCCACGACTCCCGGACGAGTGGCCGCACCTCCTGCAGACGCCGGTCTTCGAGGTTCCCGGCGAGCAGCTCCTCGTGCGCACGCTCGATGAGAAGTCGCGATGTCGGGGGAAGCGACTCGCGGGATACCTGCCACGGCGCAGACACAGCGGTCTCCGATCGTCGAGAGCGTGCGTTGCCTCAGTGTACGAGCAGCGCGCCCCCGAGGGAACACCTCGTCGGGTCAGCGGAGGAGCCCGGCGACCAGGTCGTCGATGACGTCGTCGGTGGAGGTCTCCTGATCGATGGGCGTCGTGAGCCTGTCGAGCAGGAGTCCATCGATCGCATAGTGGAACAGGGCGATCTCGCGGCGTCCTCCCGGGAGTCCCGCCGCGGTGTTGAAAGCCACGTCGGCGTCGAACCCGGCGCGCTGCCACGCACCGAGGACGGCTGCGACCTCGGGCCGCCGACCGCCCTCGAGCCGCAGCTCGAACAGCGCGAGCGTCACGTCCCGATCGTCGGTCAGGCGTCGCACGATGTCGCGGAGGTAGTCGGCGAAGAGCGCGGGTCCCGGCTCGGCCTTCGCGCGGCGTTCGAGATCATCGGCGCTCGGTGCGAGACGCTCCCCGATCCGCTCGACCAGTCCTTCGATCAGGGCGTCCCTGCTGCGGAAGTAGTTCGACGTCGTGCCGATCGGGACCTGAGCGGCGACGTCGACGGCTCGGTGCGTGAGCCCCCGTGATCCTTCGCGTGCGAGCACGGCGAGTCCCGCATCCGCGATGGTCCGTCGTCGCGAGTCGTTCTTCACCATGGAAGGAACCCTAGCGCAATCACTACGCCTGTTGTACTGTAACCGCTACAGATGTAGTGATTGGAGAACCATGCGAGAGCTCGTGTACTACGCCGCCGTCAGCCTCGACGGGTACATCGCCGGTCCGAACGGTGAATTCGACGCGTTCCTCATCGAGGGCGACCACATGGACGGCATCAATGCCCGCTTCGCCGACACGCTGCCGACCGTCGCCGCCGAAGCCCTCGGGGTTCCGCAGCGGCGCGAGATGTTCGACACCGTCCTCATGGGGTGGAACACCTACGCCGTGGGCGGGCTGTCGAGTCCCTATCGACACCTCCGCCAGATCGTGTTCAGCAGTACGAGGACAGCGGACGGCGAGAACCTCGAAGTGACAGCGGAGAACCCCGTGTCGGTGGTGCGACGCCTGAAGCAGGAGGAGGGAGCAGCGATCTGGCTGTGCGGCGGCGGCGCACTCGCGGCAACCCTCGCAGACGAGATCGATCGACTCGTGCTGAAGCGGCAGCCGCTGCTCTTCGGGGCGGGCATCCCGCTCTTCCGTGAGCGCTCTTACCGTCCCGAGCGATTCGATGCGGTGCAGACGGTCGCCTACGACTCGGGCGTCGTCGTCACGGAACTGCAACGCCGCCCCCACGAGAGCTGATATCCCGCCGAGACCTGACGCCCGGACGGCGAGGAGAAGGACGCGCCATACCTCCTCCTCGCCGCCCTGGCAACGGTGTTCCCGAAGGGCGGTCTGGTTCCTAGCGTGGGAGCACCCCACGAGTCAGGAGGCGCCATGAACGTCCGAACCCCCACCCCCACTGGCTCTGCCCGCCACGCCTCCGCGCACCCCGCCGACAGCCCGGCTCACCGGCCCGCGGTCGAAGCCGTGTGCGAGCGCGTCGGCTTCGACCGCTACGTCGTCAGCCACGATCGTCCCGTCGGCTACATCGACGTCGTGCCGCCGCTTTTCGTCTGCTATCTGGGCCACCCGTATCCCCGCTCGGTGGAGGTCGCGCAGGTCTACGATTTCGAGCGTGCAGTGAGTATCGTCGATGCCATGGCAGCCGGCACCCGCAACCACACCGTCGCCGGATGAGCGGCGAGATCTGGCCCGGAACCGCATATCCGCTCGGGGCGACCTTCGACGGTCAGGGGACGAACTTCGCCCTCTTCAGCGAAGGCGCCGAGCGCGTCGAGCTGTGCCTGTTCGATGAGGACGGCACGGAGACCCGCGTGCCCCTCACCGAGGTGGACGCGTTCGTCTGGCACGGCTACCTTCCCACGGTGCAGCCGGGGCAGCTCTACGGCTACCGCGTGCACGGACCGTACGACCCCGCCCAGGGGCAGCGATTCAACGCGAACAAGCTGCTGCTCGACCCGTACGCCAGGGCCGTGGCCGGGCGGATGGACTGGGGCCAGCCCCTCTTCGGCTACGACTTCGGAGACCCCGACTCGCGCAACGACGACGACTCCGCGGCCGCGATGGTCAAGAGCGTCGTGGTCAATCCCTTCTTCGAATGGGCGGGTGATCGACCGCTGAAGACCCCCTATGCCGAGACCGTGATCTACGAGGCGCACGTGAAGGGGCTCACCCAGAGGCATCCCGACATCCCCGAAGAGCTCCGAGGCACCTACGCCGGCATCGCCCACCCCGCCGTCGTCGAGCACCTCCAGCGCCTCGGCATCACGGCGCTGGAGCTCATGCCCGTGCACCAGTTCGTCGACGACTCCGTGCTCGAGGAGAAGGGGCTGTCGAACTACTGGGGCTACAACACCCTGGGGTTCTTCGCCCCGCACAACACCTACTCCGCGACGGGCGAGCACGGCCAGCAGGTGCAGGAGTTCCGGGCGATGGTGCGCACCCTGCACGAGGCCGGGATCGAGGTCATCCTCGACGTGGTCTACAACCACACCGCGGAGGGCAACCACCTCGGCCCGACGCTCTCGATGCGCGGTATCGACAACGAGGCGTACTACCGACTCGAAGAGGACAAGCGCTACTACACGGACTACACCGGCACGGGCAACAGTCTGAACGCGGGCAACCCGCATGCCCTGCAGCTGCTGATGGACTCGCTGCGCTATTGGGTGACCGAGATGCACGTCGACGGGTTCCGCTTCGACCTCGCGGCGACCCTCGCCCGCGAGTTCTACGACGTCGACCGCCTCGCGGCGTTCTTCGAGCTCGTGCAGCAGGATCCGATCGTCTCCCAGGTGAAGCTCATCGCCGAGCCGTGGGACATCGGCCCCGGCGGTTATCAGGTGGGCAACTTCCCGCCGCAGTGGACAGAGTGGAACGGCAAGTACCGAGACACCGTGCGCGACTTCTGGCGCGGTGAGCCGCAGGCACTCGGCGAGTTCGCCTCCCGCCTCACCGGGTCCGCCGACCTGTACGAGCACTCCGGCCGACGACCCGTCGCCTCGATCAACTTCGTCACTGCGCACGACGGCTTCACCCTGCGCGACCTCGTCTCGTACAACGAGAAGCACAACGAGGCGAACGGCGAGGACAACAACGACGGCGAATCCCACAACCGCTCCGACAACATGGGCGCGGAGGGACCGACCGACGACGTCGACATCAACCGGCGCCGCGCGCGTCAGCAGCGGAACTTCCTCGCCACGCTGCTGCTCTCGCAGGGCGTGCCGATGATCTCCCACGGCGACGAGCTCGGCCGCACGCAGCACGGCAACAACAACGGCTACGCGCAGGACAACGAGCTCACTTGGATCGACTGGGAGGCGGCCGACCTGCCCCTCGTCGAGTTCACCGCCGCCGTGGCCCGACTCCGCCGTGAGCATCCCACCTTCCGCCGCAGCCGCTTCTTCGACGGTCGCCCCGGCCGCTCCGACGACGACCGCATCCCCGACGTCGTCTGGCTGCGCCCCGATGGCCGACCGATGGCACCGGAGGACTGGGATTCCGGATTCGGGCGCTCCGTGGGGATGTTCCTCAACGGACAGGGCATCCGCGAGAACGATTCGCGAGGGCGCCCCGTCACCGACGTGAACTTCCTCGTCTACTTCAACAGCGGCGACGAGCCGATCGACCTCGTCATCCCCGACGAGCGCCACGGTGCGCAATGGCGGATCGTCGTCGACACCGCAGGCGAACTGGCCGCGGATCGCGCGCTGGAGCCCGGGGACGGCATCCCGCTCGACGGCAAGGCGACCCTCGTGCTGCAGGAGATCGACGGAGTGCCGGAGGCCGCCGACGACTCGGTCGACGCCTCCCTCCGCGCCCAGAGCGGGCAGGCGGCGTCGTGACCCTGCGTCCGCTCTCCACCTACCGATTGCAGATCACCGCCGATTTCCCCCTCGACTCCGCGGCAGGGGTGACCGATTACCTCGCCGACCTCGGCGTCTCCTGGGCGTACCTCTCCCCCGTGCTCGCGGCGGTCAGCGGCTCGAACCACGGTTACGACGTGGTCGACCACGGACGCGTCGACCCCGAGCGTGGAGGCGAGGAAGGACTCGAGCGCTTCGCCGCCGCCGCTCGGGCCGCAGGGCTCGGGATCCTCGCCGACATCGTGCCCAACCACATGGGAGTCGGTGCCCCACGCCAGAACGCCTGGTGGTGGGAGGTGCTGCGTCTGGGGAGGGAGACCCGTGTCGCGGCGGCCTTCGACATCGACTGGGCGGCCGGCGGTGGGCGTCTGATCCTGCCGATCCTGGGCTCATCACCGGAACAGGCGATCACCGAGCGCCTCTTCGCCGTCGACACGACCCCGGCACCCGACGCGCCCGACGGGGTACTGACGTACTTCGAGCACGTGCTGCCGCTCGCCCCCGGCACGGCGCAGCTGGCCGACGACCTTCCCGCACTGCTCGCCGCCCAGCATTACGACCTCCGCTACTGGGAGGAGCAGAACACCGATCTCAACTACAGACGGTTCTTCGCCGTCTCCGAGCTCGCCGGCCTCCGAGTCGAGCTGCCGGACGTCTTCGCGGAGTCGCATCGCGAGATCATCCGATGGATCCGCAGCGGGCTCGCGGACGGATTGCGTGTCGATCACCCCGACGGGCTCGTCGATCCGACCGGATATCTGGAGCGCCTGGCTGACGCGACGGGGCGGGCGTACACGCTGGTCGAGAAGATCCTCGAACCGGGCGAAGCCCTGCCCGCGTGGTGGCGCACCGATGGAACGACCGGATACGACGCTCTCGCCGACATCGATCGGCTCTTCGTCGACCGTGCGGGAGTCGACGCTCTCGACAGTCTCGACGAGAGGCTGCGTGCGGAGACCGGGCTCCCGGCCGCCCCCGCCTGGCCTGACCTGATCCACGACACCAAGCGCATGATCGCCGACGGGCTGCTGCAGGCGGAGGTGCGCCGGCTCGTGCGCACTCTGCCCCACGGGATCGTGCACGCCGATGACGCCCTGGCTGAACTCGTGGCGTGCTTCCCGGTCTATCGCTCGTACCTCCCCGAGGGGCGCGAGCATCTGCGCGTCGCGTTCACCGAGGCCCGTCGACGCCGCCCCGACCTCTCGGCGGCCTTCGCCGAGCTCGAGCCGCTGCTGTCCGACCCCCGACTCGAGGTCGCGCAGCGCTTCCCTCAGGTAACCGGAGCGGTGATGGCGAAGGGCGTCGAGGACACCGCGTTCTACCGCTTGACCCGACTGGGAACGCTCACCGAGGTGGGCGCCGACCCCGCGATCCCCGCCGTGACGGTCGACGACTTCCATCGGCGGCAGAACGCCAGGCTCGGCGCCTGGCCGCACTCGATGACCACGCTGTCGACGCACGACACGAAGCGCTCGGAGGATGTGCGCGCCCGACTGTCGGTCCTCTCCGAGATCCCCGAGCGCTGGGCCGAGGTGCTGGGTGAACTCCGCACCATCGCGACCACCGGCCACGGTCCGCTGGATGCCCTCCTCTGGCAGGCGGCGGTCGGTGCGTGGCCCCTCTCCTCCGAGCGTTTCCTCGCCTATGCGACCAAGGCGGCACGCGAGGCCGCGGAGGCCACGACCTGGCAGCATCCGGATGCGCGGTTCGAGGAGGGCCTCGCGACGATCGCGCAGGCGCTCGAGGGCAAAGCCGTACCGATCCTGGAACGCTTCATGGACGAGATCCTGGTGGCCGGCCGCTCCAACTCGCTCTCCGCGAAGCTGCTGCAGCTCACCGCGCCCGGCGTCCCCGACGTGTATCAGGGCACGGAGCTGTGGGACCTCTCCCTCGTCGACCCCGACAACCGTCGACCGGTCGACTTCGAGCTGCGGAGGCGGATGCTCGCGGAGCTCGACGCGGAGGTCGCGCGGGGCATCCTCCCCGCCGTCGACGACTCTGCGCGGGCGAAGCTGCTCGTCACGTCGCGAGCACTGCGCGCCCGTCGAGACAACCCCGAGCTGTTCCGGTTCTACCGTCCCGCTGTCGTCGAGGGCGCGGCAGCCGACCACGCTGTCGCGGCTCATCGCGGAGGGATCACCGTCGTGGCCACCCGTCTTCCGATGGGGCTGGCGCGCCGCGGAGGATGGGGCGACACTGTCATGATGCGCCCCGACCTCCCCGCCACCGACCTGCTGACCGGCCGACGCATCGGACCGGGGCCGGTCCGGCTGGCCGAGCTGCTGAACACGTATCCGGTGGCTCTGCTCGAGCTCGCCCGATGAAATCCGTGTGCTCGATGACGGCACACGGTGACGGCGGGTATCGATGATCGAGGTCTGGGCACCGAAGGCGAGCAGGGTGCGGCTGAGACGAACCTCTCGACACGGCAGCACGACGCAGACCGATCTCGATCCGGCGTCAGGCGGATGGTGGCGAGCCGGCGACGAGCTCGAAACCGGCGAACGCTACGGGTTCCTCCTCGACGACGATCCCGAGCTGCGGCCGGATCCGCGCTCTCGCCGACAGCCCGACGGTGTGCACGCGGCATCCGCGGCGCTCGACGTCGGCGACTTCGCCTGGAGCGATGCGGGATGGGCGGGACGGCAGCTCGCCGGAGGCCTGGTCTACGAACTGCACCTCGGCACGTTCACGCCGGAGGGGACGCTCGACGCCGCGATCACGCGCCTGCCTCACCTGGCGGACCTGGGGGTGACACACGTCGAGCTGCTTCCGGTCAACGCCTTCAACGGGCGCTGGAACTGGGGCTACGACGGAGTGCTCTGGTACGCGGTGCACGAGGCGTACGGGGGCCCTGCCGCGTACCAGCGGTTCGTGGATGCCGCGCACGCGCACGGGCTCGCCGTGGTGCAGGACGTGGTCTACAACCACCTCGGTCCGAGCGGCAACTACCTGCCCCTGTTCGGCCCCTACCTGCGCGAGGGCGAGAGCACGGCGTGGGGCGACTCGATCAACCTCGACGAACCGGCTGTGCGCGACTACATCCTCGACAACGCCCTGATGTGGTTGCAGGACTTCCATGTCGACGGGCTGCGTCTCGATGCGGTGCATGCTCTGCACGATCAGAGCCCTGTGCACATCCTCCGCGAACTCGCCGAACGCGTCGACGCGCTGTCGGTGCAGCTCGATCGTCCGCTCGCCCTGATCGCCGAGTCCGACCTCAACGATCCGACGCTCATCCTGCCCCGTGAGGCCGGTGGTTACGGCCTGACCGCGCAGTGGTCAGACGACTGGCACCACGCCGTCCATGTGGCCCTCACGGGGGAGACCGGCGGCTACTACGCCGACTTCGCCGCGGAGAATGCCCTGGCGAAGGTGACCGAGCACGGGTTCTTCCATGACGGCACGTTCTCGTCCTTCCGCGGACGTCCCCACGGCGCGCCGATCCCACCCGAAGTGCCGACGTGGCGACTCGTGACCTTCGCGCAGGACCACGATCAGGTGGGCAACCGCGCGGCAGGCGACCGCCTCTCCGCCACCCTCTCTCCGGATCGCCTGGCCGTCGCTGCGGTCCTGACCCTCACCGCCCCCGGCACTCCGATGCTCTTCATGGGCGAGGAGTGGGGTGCGTCCACCCCCTGGCAGTTCTTCACCTCGCACCCCGAACCCGAGCTCGGCCGCGCCGTCGCCGAGGGGCGGACCGCCGAGTTCGCCCGCATGGGGTGGGATCCGGATGCGGTGCCCGACCCACAGGACCCCGACACGTTCGCCCGCTCCCACCTCGACTGGAGCGAGCTCGACGATCCGGAGCACGCGCGGATGCTCGACCTGTACCGCGACCTCGTGACGCTGCGAAGAGAGTGGCCCGGCCTCACCGACCCCGACTCCACGCACACCGCGGTGGAGGTCCGAGAGACCGACGGCACGCCCGAACGGCGGGTCTACCGCATCGACCGCGGAGACCTCTCCGTGGTGGTCAACCTCGCATCGACGTCGCAGGCGTTCGACGTGGGAGCCCGCACCAGGGTGCTGCTTTCCACGTCGGGGTTCCGTCGGGAGGACTCGCTCGTGACGCTGCCGCCCGACAGTGCAGCGATCGTGACCTCGCCCCTGGTCTGAGCCGCCACAGTTCGGCCACCACAGTGCGGCCACCGAGCGCGGCCACCGAGCGCGGTCACTGTGCGCGGTCAATCGCGCGCAGCCCACCACTCGCGCAGGCGCTGTTCGGCGACATCCGCCCCGAGCACGCCCTCGTCCAGGCGCAGGTCGAGCAGGAACCGATAGGCCTCGCCGACCTCGCGGCCTGGTCCGATCCCGAGCACCTGCTGGATGCGGTTGCCATCGAGCTCCGGGCGGATCGCGTCGAGCTCCTCCTGCTCGCGGAGCGCGGCGATGCGCGACTCGATGTCGTCATACGCGCTCGCGAGACGGCCGGCCTTGCGCTTGTTCCGTGTGGTCACGTCGGCACGGGTGAGGATGTGCAGGCGTTCCAGCAGGTCGCCGGCGTCGCGCACGTAGCGGCGCACGGCTGCGTCCGTCCACGCCCCCTCGGCGTAGCCGAAGAAGCGCAGGTGCAGCTCGATGAGCGTGGCCACGGCGTTCGTGGTCTCGGTGTCGAAACGCAGCGCCTGCAGCCGCTTGCGCGCCATCCGCGCACCCACGACGTCGTGGTGGTGGAACGTGACGACGCCCCCGGCCTCGAGCTTGCGCGTGCGCGGCTTGCCGATGTCGTGCAGCAGCGCGGCGATGCGCAGCGGCACATCCGGTACGGCTCCGGGATGACGGGAGTGCTCGAGCTCGATGGCCTGGGCGAGCACGGTCAGCGAGTGCTCGTAGACATCCTTGTGGTGGTGGTGCTCGTCGACTTCGAGGCGCAGCTCGGTCACTTCGGGGAGGAACTCGTCGATCAGCCCGGTGTTCACCAGCACGCGGATGCCGCGCACCGGGTCGTCGGTCTGCATGAGGCGCACCAGCTCGGACTGGACGCGCTCGGGGCTGACGATCTTCAGCGTCTCGCGCAGCTCGGTGATCGCCGCGGCCGTCGCCTCCTCGACCTGGAAGCCGAGCTGGGCGCTGAAGCGAGCGGCGCGCAGCATCCGGAGCGGGTCGTCGCCGAACGACACCCGAGGATCCGCCGGCGTGCGCAGGACGCCGGCGATGAGGTCTTCCACCCCGCCGGTCGGGTCGACGAGCTTCACGGACGGCACCTGCAGCGCCATGGCGTTCACGGTGAAGTCGCGGCGCACGAGGTCGCCGTCGATGGTGTCGCCGAACTCCACGGTGGGCTTGCGGGTCACACCGTCGTAGCTGTCCGCGCGATAGGTCGTGATCTCGACCTGTTCACGCTGCACGCGTGCGCCGATCGTGCCGAACGCGCGACCGATGTCCCACTGCGCGGTGGAGATGGGCGTGACGATGGCCAGGATGTCGTCGGGGGACGCGTTCGTCGTGAAATCGAGATCGTGCGTGTCACGGCCGAGCAGGGCATCACGCACCGGACCGCCGACGACCGCGAGGTCGAAGCCCGCTTCGTCGAAGGCAGTCGCCAGGGTGCGGACGACCGGGTTCTCGGCGAGCGCACCGAGACGAGCGAGGCCGTCAGCCATGTTGAGCATGGGTTCCAGCGTACCGGGGCGAGCCGTCCGCGCCGGGGCCGTCTCCCGCCCCGGCGAAAACCCCGACCATCCGTCCGCGCGCCGGCGCGCCATCCCTCGACACACCGCTCCCCGCGCAGTCGGTCTCCGTTTCGGCCCGGCGCTCATCGTGAACGGAGTTCACCTTCCTGTCGCCAGGAGATCAGCGCCCGGTCATCCCGCTTCGATGGGGTGGAGGGGCCCCGTGCGGCTGAGCACGGAACCCCACCTCGAAGGACTGACATGACCTCCCCCACCCCTGCGGTGCGGTGGCGGCGTCGCGGACTGACGTCCGTCGCGCTCCTCGCCCTGCTCGGCGGCGCCGTCGTCGCCCCCGCGGCTCTTGCCGCCCCCGACCCCGAAGTGCCGACGGGCTCACTGATCACCGGCGACACCGCCTGGCACTACCTCGACGACGGATCCGACCCGTCTCCCGCACCCGCAGCCCTCCGCGACTGGACACTGCCTGCCTACGACGACAGCGCGTGGAAGACGGCTCCGGGCTCGTTCGGCGCCAAGGGCGGGAAGCTCGCACCGGTCGGCCCGCAGACGCCCAAGACCCTGCTCAACCACTACCTCGACGGCACGGCGGCCCCGACCGTGCCGACCTACTTCTTCCGCACGACGTTCGAGCTCGAGGCAGGCGTCGCCGAGCAGGTCGCCGCCCTGCAGAGCACCATCACCTACGACGACGCCATCATCGTGTGGATCAACGGCCAGGAGGTGGCCCGCTACGTCGACGGCAGGATCACCGACACCACCAACGTCGAGTACGCGGGCGATGGCAACGGCGACCCGCTCACGAGCACGTTCAGCGCCGAGGGAACCCTCCTGCACGACGGCACCAACACGATCGCGGTGTCGCTCTTCCAGGACCGGGCGTCGAGCTCGGACATCTTCTTCGACATGTCGTCGCTGACCCTCGTCAAGGCCTCAGCACCCGGCACTCCGGTCGTCGCACCCCCGACGCGCGTCATCCTCACCCCGACCGAACAGCCGGCCGTCTCGCAGTCGTTCTCCTGGCTCGCAGGCGACGCCTCGCACACGGTCGGACAGGTCGAGATCGCCCCGTCCGCCGGCGGAGAGACCCGCACGGTCGACGCGTACGACGCGGGTGTCGTGAACGGCAACCCGAACAAGCACTTCTCGGCCACTGTGACGGGTCTCACCGCTGCCACCGAGTACCGCTACCGCGTCGGCCTGCCCGGAAGCTGGAGCGACTGGTTCACCTTCCGCACCGCGGATCCGTCCGCGACCGACTTCCAGTTCATCTACTACGGCGACGCCCAGATCGGTCTGGACACCACGTGGCCGAGCGTCGTGAAGCAGGCCGAGGCGCAGGCTCCCCGCTCGATCGGCTCCGTGCACGCGGGTGACCTGATCAACACGTCGAGCAACGAGAACGAGTGGGTCAACTGGTTCAAGGGCATGAAGGATTCGGCCGTCCGTACGAACGTGATGGCCGCCCCCGGCAACCACGAGTACTCCGGCGACAAGCTGCTCACGGCGTGGAAGGCGGCGTTCGAGTACCCGCGCAACAACCCGTCGACCAGCTCCATCGGCGAACTCGCGAACCTGGCGAAGGGCGACTCCGAGGTCGCGCAGCAGTACCGCGCGTTCTTCGACCACTGGAGCTCGTTCGCCGCAGAGACCGCGTACTACACCGACTACCAGGGCGTGCGTTTCATCACCCTGAACGCCACTCGCGACACGACGTTCCTCACCCCGGCCGGCCTCCCGTCGTGCACGGGGGCGGAGTGCCCCTCGTCGCAGATCGGCACCCTGTGGACGCGCTTCCAGGGTGCATGGCTCGACCTGCTGCTGCAGAACAGCCCGTCGAAGTGGAACGTCGTCACGTTCCACCAGCCCGTGTTCTCGGCCTCGGCCGGGCGCGATGAGCCCATCCTCCGCGCCGAGTGGCTGCCGGTCTTCCAGCGCAACGACATCGACCTGGTTCTCATGGGACACGACCACACGTACGCCCGCGGATACGTGAACACCGACGCGACCGAGACCCCCGGCCTCACCACGGGCCCGGTCTACGTCGTCTCGAACTCGGGCGCGAAGCACTACGACCTGGAGACGCCGGAGAAGAACGTCTGGACCAACAACGGCGCCACCCAGGTGCTGCGCGGTCAGGGCGTGACGACCTACCAGGTGATCGACGTCTCGAAGAATCAGCTGGTCTACCGGTCGTACCTGGCCGAGAAGCAGCCGGACGCCACGACGGACCTCCCCGTCGGTGCCGTCTACGACACGTTCACGGTGACCAAGTCGGATGCGGGCGAGAAGTGGGTGACCGAGGCCGGCGTCACACCTCCGGTCACCCCCGAGCCCGAGGCTCCGGCGAAGGTCGAACTCGGCGCGGCATCCGTGCAGGCCGGTGGCACGGTCACGGTGACGGGCAGCGGCTTCGCAGAGGGCGCTCAGCTGCGGCTCGAGCTGCGTTCCGACCCGGTGCAGCTGGGCACGGCGACCGCCGGTGCGGACGGCTCGTTCCAGCGCACGGTGACCATCCCGGCGAACACTCCGGCCGGTGCGCACACGCTCGCCGTGATCCAGCCCGACGGCACCGAGGCCACTGCAGCTCTGAGCGTCACGGCCGCGTCCGGTGGCGGAGCGACGACACCGGGTAACGGCGGTTCCGCGGGTAACGGCGGATCCGCAGGTAACGGCGGCTCCACCGGCGGCGACCTCGCCACCACGGGAGCCGACAGCCTTCCCTACATCGCCGCTGCCGTCGTGCTCCTCGCCGCGGGCCTCGGCCTGTTCGCGATGCGCCGCCGTCGCCGGCACGCCACGGTGGACACGACCGAGGCGGAGTAGTCCGAGAGGGGGCGTCGTCCGGGCCTCGACCCCGGGCGGCGCCCCTCTCCCAGCCGCTGAAGCCGGTGAAAACCCAGATCCATGGGCTTGCACCCGGCGCCTCGCTCCGCGACACGCCCTGCGCTGCTCGGATCGTCTCCGTTTCCGCCCCAGCCCCCCCCCAGCCACCCAGCCCTTCCCGCCACGCGACGGCACCGCCGACTGAGATAACCTTCCACCGAGTCCCCGGTGAAGGAGAGCACGTGCCCGCGAACGATGTGATGGCCGACGAGACCGATCGGATCGTCGCCGCGGCTCTGCAGGTGAACGGCCGCGCGTCGTGGGGTGAGATCGCCCGCGTGGTCGACCTGCCCGAGCGCACGGTCGCCCGGCGAGGGCAACGGCTGCTCGACCGCGGACTGGTGCGGGTCTCCACATACGTCGATCCCGCCCGCGTTCTCCATGCCCGCGCAGTGCTCTTCCGCATCACGACGGAACCCCACGCGCTGTGGCAGGTCGCGCGCACCCTGGCCCGGCGCGCGGATGCCTCCTCGGTCTCGGTGCTCGAGGGCAGCAGCGACATCGCCGGGATGCTGCTCCCTCACGATGACGCCTCGATCCGCGAGCTGCTGTTCACCGACTTCCCCGAGCTCGAGGGCATCGACTCGATCAATGTCACGACGGTGCTGAAGTTCTTCCGGTCGGGGCACGACTGGCGTGCAGGGGTTCTCAGCGACGAGCAGGCCCGCATGCTCGACGAGTCCTCCGGCTCCGAGGTCGATCCCGCCGACTCCCTGAGTGAGGACGAGGAGGCCCTCATCCGACTGCTGCTCAAGGACGGGCGGATGCCGGTGGCTCAGCTCGCCCGCTCCCTGGGTCTGAACGTGACGACCACGCGGCGTCGCATGGAGTCCTTGAGCCGTCGAGGCCTCATGCATCCGCGCACCGAGGTCGTGCCGAGTCTGTTCGGACTGGGCCTCGAGGCGCTCGTGTGGCTTCGGGTGCCGATGGCGCGCCTCGAGAAGGTCGGCACGGCTCTGGCGGCCGCGCCCGAGGTCAAGTTCATCGCCGCCACCACGGGCACCTCACAGCTGCTCGCGAACGTGCTCGTGAAGGACGCCGATGAGTTCTACGACTTCCTCACGGGCCCGGCGGTGGCCGGTCACGAGGGCCTCGAAGTCGTGGAGTCGCTGGTGGTCATCACTCCGGTGCTGCGCGGATCGCTGATCGTCGATGAGGCACCCGAAGCGCTGGCCAACGATATGCCGACCGGCGCGATCCGCTTATAGTCTGATTCTGTTACTGACATGTAACGAAATGGCGAGATCGTTCTTAACAGCTTGACCTAGTGGCGAAATAGAGCAAGTATCCTCTCCAGGGCCATCACCCCTGGAGAGGATCACCGTGTTCACGGCTACTGGAGACGATTGGGCGGATCGCGTCGCGACCCTGCCCCTGCGCACGCGCATGTTCATCGACGGCGTGTGGGAGGAGGGCTCGGCTGCACCCCTCATCCCGGTGAGCCCCCGTGACGGTCGTGCCCTTCCGCCGATCAGCACCGCATCCGTCGCCGACGTCGACCGCGCCGTCCGGTCGGCTCGCACGGCCTTCGACTCGGGCGCCTGGTCGCGCATCGCCCCCAGGGAGCGTGGCCAGCTGCTGATCGCCTTCGCGCAGAAGATCCACGACAACGCCGAAGAACTCGCCCTCACGATCTCCCTCGAGATGGGCAAGCCCGTGCGCGAGGCGCTGCAGACCGAGCTCCGCGCCGTCGTCAACTGCTTCCGCTGGTACGGCGAGGCGGCAGACAAGGTGCTCGACGAGATGCCCGTCACCGCCCCGAACAGCCTCGCGCTCGTCACCCGCGAACCGGCCGGCGTCGTCGCGGCCGTCGTGCCATGGAACTTCCCCCTGACCATGACCGCCTGGAAGCTCGCCCCGGCACTCGCGGTCGGCAACAGCGTGGTGCTCAAGCCTGCGGAGCACACGACCTTCTCCGCACTCCGGTTGGCCGAGCTCGCCCACGCGGCCGGCATCCCCGCCGGTGTACTCAACGTCACACCGGGCACCGGGCAGGTCGCCGGTCGCGCACTCGGCGAGCACCACGACGTCGACGTCGTCACCTTCACCGGCTCACCCGAGGTCGGCCGCATGTTCCTCGGCTACTCGGCCGCGTCGAACGGCAAGCGCGTCTGGCCCGAGCTCGGCGGCAAGACCGCGAGCCTGGTGCTGCCGGACGCCGATCTCGAGCGTGCTGTCCGCGCCACCGCGGACGGCTGCTTCTACAACCAGGGCCAGATGTGCACGGCATCCTCTCGGCTGCTCGTACCGCGTTCCCAGCGCGACCTCGCCCTGGAGATCGCCGCCGAGGTCGCCCGCACGAGCCTTCCCGCCGACCCGTTCGACGTGTCCACCTCGATGGGGGCGATCGTGAGCGAGAAGCAGCTCGCGGGCATCGCGGGCTTCGTCGAGCGCGCCCAGGCCGAGGGCGCGGAGCTGGCCGCCGGCAGCGCCGAGCGATTCCAGGCCGTCGACGGCGGCAGCTACTTCGCCCCCGTCGTGCTCGGCGTCACGCCCGCGCACGAGGTGGCCCGGCGCGAGGTCTTCGGACCCGTGCTCTCGGTCATCGCCTACGACGACGTGGAAGACGCGCTCGCCATCGCCAACGGCACCGAGTACGGCCTCGCCGCGGCGCTCTGGAGCAACGATCTGAACGCCGTCCACACCCTCTCTCGGCGGCTCCGGGCTGGCGTGGTCTGGGTCAACTGCTTCGAGGAGGGCGACATGACGATCCCCTTCGGCGGCGTCAAGGGGTCGGGCTTCGGACGGGACAAGAGCCTGCACGCCCTCGAGAAGTTCACCGACCTGAAGACCACGTGGATCGAGCTCTCGTGACCCGCCCGTTCATCGGCATCACCACCTGGCGCCGTTCCATCGACACCGACCTGGGCAGCGGTCGCCCGGCGCACACCCTCGGCACCGAGTACGCCTCTCCCGTCGAGGCGGCCGGCGGTGCGGTCGTGCTGCTGCCTCCCACGGCGGGGGTCGACGAGGTGCTCGACCGCCTCGACGGGCTCGTGCTCTCCGGTGGCGAGGACGTGCACCCCTCCCGCTACGGTGCCGAGCCGCAGGAGGGGAAGAACTACGACCCCTCCCGCGACGGCTATGAGATCGCGCTCGCACTCGGTGCTCGGCGCCGGGGGATCCCCGTCCTGGCGATCTGCCGCGGGCTCCAGGTGAGCAACATCGCCTTCGGGGGCACACTCCTCGTCGACATCCCGGCCACCGAGCACCACGAGCCGGTGCGCGGCGCCGACCAGCAGCTCGCGGCGCGGCACCCGGTCCTCCTCGCCGAGGACAGTCGCCTCGCCTCGCTCTACGGCACCCGACAGCGGACCGTGAACACCATCCACCACCAGTCGATCGACGCCCCCGCACCCGGCCTCCGCCCGGTCGCCTGGGCACCGGACGGGATCATCGAAGCAGTGGAGGCCGACGGCGACTGGCCGTTCTGGGCTGTGCAGTGGCACCCCGAGAAGATGATCGCCCCCGATGAGGCCGCAGAGGAGATGCCGCTGTTCGCGGCGTTCGTCTCGGCCGCCCGTGAAAGAGCAGCGGAACACCCCGCGGCAGAGAAAGGAACACGATGACCAAGCAGGTCTTCCTCGAGTACGAGAACGGCGTCCGCGCCGTCGCCACCCTGTTCGAGGACCTCGCCCCTCGCACGTGCGAGGCCATGTGGGGTGCGCTGGAGAAGCCGGTCACCATGCAGGCGATGCACGCCATGTACGCAGGCCCCGAGGTCATGGTCGGCCTTCCCGAGGAGGCGCAGAACTTCGACCCCGAGAAGGTACCGTTCGAGAACCAGCAGGTCGTGCCGGCGCCGGGTGACCTGCAGTGGTACTGGCAGCGTCCCATGCAGATGGGCGGCCTGCCGTTCGAGTGGTACGAGATCGGCGTCTTCTACGATCGTGGTGCCCGTACTCTCGGCCCGCTCGGATGGACACCCGTCAACATCTGGGGCGGCATCACCGAAGGACTCGCCGAGTTCGCCAAGGAGAGCGCGGCCATCCGCATCGACGGAGCGAAGCAGCTCACCATCGGACGCCTGGTCTAAGGCGTTCACTCAGTGCTGGACCCATCCCGAAGGAGCAGTGCATGAATACCCGAAGAATCCTCACCGCCGGAGCGCTCGTCGCCACCGGTGCCCTCGTCCTCGCCGGATGCTCGACCGGTGACGACACCGCAGCGTCGGGCGGCGACAAGGAGTTCGCCGGCGAGACCATCGTGGTCACGTCGTTCGGCGGCGACTGGGAGAAGGCCTTCATCGAGGCCGTCGTCGATCCCTTCGAGGAGGAGACCGGCGCCAAGGTCGAGCTGATCACGCTGTACAGCGCCGACGCCCTCGCGCAGGTCACCGCCCAGAAGGCGAGCCCGCAGATCGATGTCGTGCACTTCTCCGGCGGGCAGGAATTCACCGCTGCGGAGCAGGGGCTCATCGCCCCGATCGCCGCGGATGACCTCTCCGAGACCGGCGACCTGATCGACCTGGCGACCGCCGGGCTCGAGCGCGGTGAAGGCCCGGTCATCCAGCTCGCACCGATCGGACTCGTCTACAACACCGAGGCCGACGCTCCTGCGCCCACCTCGTGGCTCGACCTGTTCGACGAGGCCTACGCCGGTCACGTCGCACTCACGGACTTCTCGAACACGTACGGCGTGCTCTCGATGCTCCGTGTCGCGGACGCCCTCGGCGGCGGGATCGACGACACCTCGCAGGCGATCACCGACCTGGGTGCGCTGGCGTCGTCGGGTGACGCGATCGTCGTCCCGACCTCGCCCGATCTGCAGACCGCGTTCGCACAGCGCGACACGTGGCTCGCACCGTACGCGATGGACTACGCCGGCACGCTGCAGGACGCGGGCCTTCCGGTGGAGTTCATCGTCCCGGAAGAGGGCGTCACCGCCTCTCTCATCACGGCGAACGTGGTCGAAGGCCGGGACAACCCCGACCTCGCGAAGCTCTTCATCGATTTCGAACTGCGCCCCGAAGCGCAGGCCGTCTTCGCGGAGAACATGCGGTACTCGCCGGTCAACACCAAGACCGAGCTCTCCGACGAAGCCGCTGACAACGTGCTGACGGGCGACGAGCTCGAGACGGTCGTCGTCTACGCTCCCGGCGACGTCGCGGCTTCGCGACCGGCCTGGACCGATGAGTGGAATGCGCTGATCACCAAATGAGTGTGCGAACCCGTAGGGAGCCCTGGCTCCTGCTCCTGCCGGCGATCGTGCTGCTCGCGCTCGCCTTCGTCACCCCGGTGGCCGGCATGCTCCTCATGAGCGTGCAGTCGTCGGCAGGCGGGTTCACCCTCGACAACTTCACCCGGTTGTTCACGAGTGAATATCACCTCCAGGCGGCGCTCCGTTCGCTCCGCCTGGGGGTGATCCAGACGGTGATCACGCTGATCATCGCCATCCCGCTGTCCTACGTCATGGCACGCGCCGGCTCGAAGGTGCGCTCCTTCCTGCTGATCGTCGTCATCCTGCCCCTCATGACCAGCGTCGTGGTCCGCACGTTCGGCTGGGTGGTCCTGATGGGCCCGTCAGGGCTGCTGATGAAGATCCCCGGGGCCGAGTTCCTCGTGGGGGGCACACAGGGCTTCCTCGGCACCGAGACCGGCGTCGTGATCGCGATGGTCCAGGTGCTCCTGCCGTTCGCGGTGCTCAGCATCCTCGGCGTGATCTCGGGTATCCGCCCGCAGCTCGAAGAAGCCGCACGCACCCTCGGTGCCGGGTTCTGGCGCACGCTGTGGCACGTCGTCCTCCCCCTCGCGATCCCCGGCATCGTGGCCGGCGCCTCGCTCGTGTTCGTCCTCTCGGTGAGCTCGTTCATCACCCCGCGCTTCATCGGCGGAGCGCAGATCCCGGTGTTCGCCCAGACGATCTACATCGATGCGACCACCAACCTCGACTGGTCGTTCGCGGCCGCGCAGGCCGTGCTGCTGTTCGCCGGGGTCATGCTCGTGCTCGCGGCCACGTCCCGACTCGGGAAGCAGAAGGTGTGACCATGGTCCGTTCCGTTCCGATCCTCGGCAGGGTCCTCGCCATCATCCTCGGCGTCGTCGTGACGCTCTACATGCTCGTGCCGCTCATGGTGGTCGCCGGTGCCTCCATCGGAGAGAACCGCTTCCTGACGTTCCCCGGTCAGGGCTTCACCCTCGACTGGTACGTCGAGGCGCTCACCTCCGACACCTACCTCGAGCCGTTCCGATTGAGCCTGCTGGTCGGCGTCACGGTCGCGATCGTCGCCGCCTCCGTCGGCACCGCGGCTGCGCTCGCGCTCACGCGCTTCAATGTTCCCGGCGGTGCCGCCATCCAGGGTCTGCTGATGTCGCCGCTGACGATCCCCACGATCATCCTCGCGATCGGGGCGCTGTCCATCTCGTCCCTCACGATCGGGGCGCCGAACGTGGGTGTGCTGATCGCGATCCATGTGGTGATCGCCATCCCCTACGTCATGCGCACCGTGACCGGGGTGATGACCCGCGCCGACCACTTCACGGAAGAGGCGGCGCGCACCCTCGGCGCCAGCACCTGGAATCGCTATCGCCTGGTCGTGCTCCCCATCGCCCGTCCCGGTATCGCGGCCGGCGCCTTCTTCGCCTTCAACATCTCGTTCGACGATGCGGTCATCGCCCTCTTCCTGCGCACCCCGCAGTTGGAGACGCTGCCCATCGCCATCTACGGCCAGCTGGAGTTCAGCACGTCGCCCACCGTGGCGGCCGTCTCGACCCTGATGGTCCTGCTCACCGTCGTCCTCATGATCGTGCTCGAACGCATCATCGGCCTGGGAAGGTTGTTCGTCTGATGACAACACTCACCATCACCTCACTCACCAAGGACTTCAAGGGGACCTCGGTGCTCAAGGGCATCGATCTCTCCATGCAGTCCGGAGAGTTCGTTTCCCTGCTCGGCCCCTCGGGGTGCGGGAAGACGACGCTGCTGCGTTGCATCGCGGGCCTCGAGTCGCCGACGAGCGGCACGATCGAGATCGCGGGGCAGGATGTGACCAAGCTCCCGCCCGAGAAGCGGCACCTCGGCATGATGTTCCAGAGCTATGCGCTCTTCCCGCACATGAGCGTCGCCGAGAACGTGCGCTTCGGCCTGCGGATGTCCGGCGAGAAGTCGAAGGCCGAGCAGAAGGAGCTCGCCGTGCGGGCGCTGGAGCGCGTGCAGATGGGCCACCTCGCCGATCGGATGCCTGCGCAGCTCTCGGGCGGACAGCAGCAGCGCGTCGCTCTGGCCCGTGCCATCGCGTTCGAGCCCCGCGTACTGCTGCTCGACGAGCCGCTGTCGAACCTCGACGCCCGTCTGCGTGAGGACATGCAGGTCGAGCTGAAGGAACTGCACCGCACGCTCGGGCTCACGACCGTGTTCGTCACGCACGACCAGGAGGAGGCGATGAGCCTCTCCGACCGCATCGTGCTCATGAACGCGGGCGTGATCGAGCAGGAGGGCGCACCCGCCGAGCTCTACGGTGCTCCCCGCACCCCCTTCGCCGCCGACTTCATCGGCGCGGCGAACCTGCTTCCGGCGACCCGTTCCGGAGCGGTGGCCACCCTCGACGGCACCACGATCCGGGTGCCGATGACCGGCGCCGGTCCCGATGGAGCGGGAGAAGTGGTGCTCCGCCAGGAGGACCTGCGCCTCTCCCCCGTCGTGGGTGCGGATGCCCCGGTGAGCGTCGAGGTCGTCGCGCACGTCTACCGCGGCGCCGACATCGTCTACATCGTGGAGCTTGCGGGTAAGCGGATGCGCGTCGTCCGCCCGCGGCACGAGGAGCCGATCCCTGAGGGTAGGGCCGGTCTGGGCTGGCGCGACGGCGCCGTGCTCTGGATCGCCGCCGCCTAGTTGTGATGTCCAGGCAG